>JAOPYV010000028.1 GCA_025964435.1 Thermoleophilia bacterium
CGCCTCGTCGGGGAAGGCAGCGCTGGCCGGGATGCTCGACCCCTTCTCCTGCAGCGGCCCGCCGAGCCCGAGCAGGTACTCACCGATGCGGATCGCGACGTAGTTGAGCATGATCGTCACGACGACCTCGTTCGCGCCGCGCGCCACCTTGAGGTAGCCGGCGAGCGCGCCCCACAGGCCGCCGCCGATGATGGCGGCGAGGAGCGCGACGATCCAGTGCGTCGGGCCCGGGAGGAAGTCCATGTAGATGGCGACGACGCCCGCGCACAGCAGGCCCATGATCGCCTGGCCGGTGCCACCGATGTTGAAGAGCCCGGCGCGGAACGCGATCATCACGCTCAGGCCCGTCAGGATGATCGGTGCCGCACGCAGGATCGTGCTGCCGATGGCCGCCGGCGAACCGATCGCACCCGTGATGAGAGCCTGGTACGCATACATCGCGTCGTAGCCGATGCCGTAGATGAGCAGCATGCCGGCGACCATCGCGGTGATGACCGCGAGCAGCGGCACGAGCAGTGCCTTGGTGTCGAAGTGCCGCATCACTGGACCTCGACCTCCGGACCCGACGGCATGCCACCGACGCCGTGCTCGCCGGGATTCTGGTCGCCGGAGCCGATCATCGCCATGCCCAGGCCCTGCTCATCGACCCGACCACCCTCGAACTCGGCGACGATCTGGCCTTCGAAGATGACGATGATGCGATCGGCGAGTGAGAGCACTTCCTGCATCTCGAGTGACACGAGCAGCACCGCCGTGCCGGCGTCGCGCTCCTCGACGAGTCGCTTGTGGATGAACTCGATGGCGCCGATGTCCACACCGCGCGTCGGCTGTGCCGCGATGAGCAGCTTCGGATCCCGCTGGATCTCGCGCGCGATGACGAGCTTCTGCTGGTTGCCGCCCGAGAGCGAGCCGGAGCGCGACGTGATGCCGCCTCCGGAGCGGACGTCGTACATCTCACAGAGCATGTCGGTGCGCTCGGCGCTGGCCGCACGATCGATGATGCCGTGCTGCACCATGTCGGGCTTGTCCCAGTCGTGCAGCAGCGTGTTCTCGCGCAGGTCGAAGTCGAGGACGAGTCCGCGCCGCAGGCGGTCGGCGGGGATGTGGCCCAGCCCGGCGTCGCTGATCTCGTGGACGGAGAGCCCGGTGATGACCTCGCCATCGAGCACCACCTCACCGCCCTCGGACTTGCGCAATCCGGCGATGGCGTCGACGAGCTCGGCCTGACCGTTGCCGTCGATGCCGGCGAGCGCGACGATCTCGCCCGCGTGGACCTCGAGGCTGGCGCCGCGCACGGCATCGAGCAGGCGGTCGTCCTTCACCCAGAGGTCACGGACCTGCAGCACGGGGCGCTCGGGAATCGATTCGGACTTGTCGACCTTGAGCAGCACGTCGCGGCCGACCATCAGGTTGGCGAGCGAGGCTTCGGTCTGGCCGGCGCACGGTACGGTGTCGATCACGAGGCCACGGCGCAGCACGGTGACGCGGTCGGCGATCGACAGCACCTCCTTGAGCTTGTGCGTGATCATGATGATCGACATGCCCTCGTCGCGCAGCTGGCGGATGACTGACAGCAGCTCCTCGATCTCCTGCGGCGTGAGCACGGCGGTCGGCTCGTCGAGGATGAGGATGCGCGCCTTGCGATACAGCGCCTTGAGGATCTCCGCGCGCTGCTGCTGGCCGACGGTGATGTCCTGCACGCGTGCCGTAGGGTCGACCGACAGGCCGTAGCGGTCCGACAGCTCGCGCACGCGCTGCTCGGCGGCCTTGATGTCGAGCGTCGCCCCCTGCGTCGGCTCGTCGGCGAGCACGATGTTCTCTGCGACCGTGAAGACGGGGATCAGCATGAAGTGCTGGTGGACCATGCCGATGCCGAGGTCGATGGCGTGGCGCGGGCCACCGATGTGGACCTCGCGGCCGTCCATCGAGATGGTGCCCTCGCTCGGCTCGAGCAGGCCGTAGAGCATGTTCATCATGGTCGACTTGCCGGCGCCGTTCTCACCGCAGAGGCAGTGGACCTCGCCGGGGCGCAGGTCGAAGTTGACGTCGCGGTTGGCGTAGAAGTCGCCGAATCGCTTCGAGACGCCGCGCAGCTCCAGGATGGGCTGCGCACCGGCGCCGTTGGCACCGCTCGTTCCCCCTGTTGCTGCGGTCATCGAATCCACCCCATGATTCTGCCCGATCGGCCGGACTCGCGACCCGCTTACTTGGAAACGGTCGTCGGAATCTCGATATTGCCGGCCTTGATGTCTTCCTGGACGGCGGTGACCTTGGCTTCGTAGGCCTTGGCAGCCGGAGAGATCGTGCCCAGGCCGACGCCATCCTCCGCAACGCCGAACACGCCGTCGGCGCCACCTTGGAAGGAGCCATCACCGACGGACTTGATCGTCTGCATCACGGCGAAGTCGACGCGCTTGATCGCGCTCGTGAGCATGTGCGAGCCGAGGTACGCCTGGTCGGCGTCGACGCCGATGCCCCACACGCCCTTGCTCTTGGCAGCCTCGAGCGCACCGAGGCCGCAGCCACCTGCGACCTGGAAGATGATGTCGCTGCCCTTGGAGATCTGGGTGCGCGCGCGGTCCTGGCACTTCTCCTGGGCGATGAACTCCTGGGAGTAGTCGATGATCACGGTGCAGTCCTTGCAGAACGCCTTCACGCCCGCTTGGAATCCGGCGATGTACTTCACGACGGGCGGGATCTCCTGGCCGCCGATCGCCGAGACGACCTTCTGCCCGTTGAGTCCCTTGAGCTTGCCCTCGCTCTCGACCATGCCCGCGAGCGCGCCGGCGAGGTAGCCGGCTTCCTGCTCCTTGAAGACGAGCCCACGCACGTTCTTGGGGTTGCCCATGTCGGCGACCGAGAAGTCGACGATCGCGAACTTGTTCTCGGTCGACTTGGCAGCGACCGCCTTGATCGGATCCTTCATGAGGAAGCCGACGCCGATCGTCAGGTCCTTGCCCTGCTGCGCGAGCTGGCCGAGGTTCTTCTCGTAGTCAGCAGCCGACTTGGATTCGAGCACCGTGCCGCTGGCACCGAGCTCGGCTTCCGCCTGCTCCATGCCCTTGTTCGCCAGCGCGTTGAAGGAGCGATCGTTCAGGCCGCCGAGGTCCGTCACGAGGCCGACCGTCGGGCCGGCCTTGTCGCCGCCCTTGGTTCCTGCCTCCGCATCACCCGGACGCTTGCCACAGCCGACCGCGAGCAGCGCCAGCGCTGCGACGACGGCGGTCAGGAAGGTCGCGCGCCACCAGCGGGGACGCGACAGGACGATGGTTGGATCGGGAGTCTCGGACATGCTTCCTCCTTGTCCGGTGCGGCTCCACCGGTTCGCCTGCCGAGGCTAGCTTCCGGACCGGACGACGCGACCTCCACGAAGACGAGCGGGCGCCGACCCGAAGGTCGACGCCCGCATCGCGCATGCTTCACCGTGGTGCGTGGCTCAGCTGATCTCTTCGGTGACGGTGAAGTCGCCCGAGGTGATCGTCTCCGACGCCTCGTCGACGAGGTCCTCGTACTGCTGGGCCGGCTCGGCGATCTTGCCGAGGCCGACGCCGTCCTCGGCCAGGCCGAACACGATGTCCGCGCCACCCTTGAACTCGTCGGAGTCCACTGCTTCGATGGCCTGGAACACGGCCTGGTCGACGCGCTTGATGGCGCTGGTCAGGATGTGGTCACCGAGGAACGCCTGGTCCTGGTCGACGCCGATGCCCCAGACGCCCTTCTGCTTCGCTGCGTCGAGCGCACCGAGTCCACAGCCGCCGGCGACCTGGAACACGATGTCCGAGCCCTTGGCGATCTGTGCGAGCGCACGGTCCTGGCACTTCGACTGGTCGACGAAGTCCTGCGAGTAGTCGACGAGCACGGTGCAGTCCTCGCACTGGCTGAGGACGCCTTCCTTGAAGCCGGCGATGTACTTGATGACCGGCGGGATCTCGAGTCCACCGACAGCGCTGACGACCTTGGCTGCGTTCAGCCCGTCGAGCTCGCCCGCTTCCTCGGCAGCACCTGCGAGGACGCCGGCGAGGTAGCCAGCTTCCTGCTCCTTGAAGATGAGGCTCGAGAGGTTGTCGGTCGCGCCCCACGCGCCGTCTTCACCCGTGTAGGAGTTGTCGACGATCGCGAAGTTGGTGTCAGGTGCCTTCGACGCGGCATCCTTCACGGCGTCCGCCATGAGGAAGCCGATGCCGACCACGAGGTCGGAGCCGTTGGTGACCTGCGAGCCGAGGTTCCGACCGTAGTCGCTGTCGGACTTCGACTCGATGACGGAGCCGGACGCGCCGAGCTCGTCCTTGGCCTGCTCGAAGCCCTTGTTGGCGAGGGCGTTGAAGGAGCGGTCGTTGAGTCCACCGACGTCGGTGACGAGACCGACCTTGGGGCCGTCGGCCTTCGCGTTGCCGTCGGAGCCGTTGTCGTCGTCACCCGACTGGCCGCAGCCCGTGGCCACGAGCGCTGCGAGCGCCAACGTGGCCCCCACCGCTGCAATTCGCTGGATCTTCTGGAACGACATCGTCATACCTCCGGTCAAATCTGGTCAGTGGTCGGGACGCTAGCCGGTCCGTCGGTCACAGTCCAACGACGGCGCGCACTGTGCGTCAGTCTTCGGCGTCGGCTGCCGCGACGAGGTCGCCGGTCAGCTCCTCGAGCAGGCGTGGGACGTCATCCTGGGTGATGAGCACGGTGCGTGGGCGCGGCCCCTCACCGGGTGCGCACACGTTGCGCCGCTCCAGCATGTCCACCAGTCGTGCACCACGCGTGTAGCCCACGCGCATGCGGCGCTGGAAGAAGGATGCGCTACAGGTCTGGAACTCGGCCACGAGGCGGATCGCCTCGGGCAGGCGATCGTCGGAATCGACGTAGTCGGCGTCGGACTCCTTCGCCGCCGGCTCGGGCTCGGCCAGGACGTCGAGGTCGAACTCCGGTTCACGCTGGCGACGGGCTGCGTCGCACAGTGCGCGCACTTCTTTCTCGCTGATCCAGGCGCCCTGCACGCGCTGCGGTGAGCGGGCCCAGATCGGCTTGAACAGCATGTCGCCCGAGCCCAGCAGCGTCTCTGCGCCGTTCTGGTCGAGGATGACGCGGCTGTCGGTCTGGCTCGAGACGGCGAACGCGATGCGGCTCGGGATGTTCGACTTGATCATGCCGGTGATGACGTCGACGCTCGGGCGCTGCGTCGCGACGACCATGTGGAAGCCTGCGGCGCGGCCCTTCTGTGCGACGCGGATGACGGCATCCTCGACGTCGGCCTTCGCCTGCATGACCAGGTCGGCGAGCTCGTCGATGATGACGAGCACGTACGGCACGGGGTCGTCGCCGCGCGCCATCCGGATCTTGTTGTACTCCGGCAGCGTCCGCGCGCCGGCGATCTCCATCGAGGAGTAGCGCTCCTCCATCTGGGCCACGACGTTGCCGAGGGCGTTCGCCGCCTTCTTCATGTTCGTGACGACGGGACACATCAGGTGCGGCAGGCCCTCGTACGTGGAGAGCTCGACCTTCTTCGGGTCGATGAGCAGCAGCTTCACCTCGTCCGGCGTGGCGTTGAGCACGATGCTCGAGAGCAGCGCATTCATGCAGCCGGACTTGCCGGCGCCGGTCGTGCCCGCGACGAGCAGGTGGGGCATCTTCGCGAGGTCGGCACCGACGACGTCGCCGGTGATGTCCTTGCCGAAGCTGACGTAGAGCGGCGAGCTGTCCTTCGGCGGCTTGGTGTGGATGTCACCCAGGGTGACGATCGACGGCGAGGCGTTCTCGATCTCGATGCCGACCGCGCTCTTGCCGGGAATCGGGGCGAGGATGCGGATCTCGGTCGTGGCGAGCGCATAGGAGAGGTCCTTGCGCAGGCCCTCGACCTTGCTCATCTTCGTGCCCGGCGCAAGCGACAGCTCGTAGCGCGAGACGCGCGGGCCGGGCACCATGCCGACCACCTGGGCGGCGATGCCGAAGTGGCCGAAGGTCTCGACCAGCAGGCGCTTGACCTTGTCGACGTCCGCCGGCTTGATCTTGCTGACGCCCGTGCCCATCACCAGCAGCGACGGCGACGGTAGCTCGTAATTGACATCCGTCACGCGCGCGCGCAGCGTCGTCGTGGTCGGCACCTCGTCGGGTGCGCTCGTGGGCTCGTCAGCGTCGGGATCGTCATCCGACATGTCGATCGCGGTGGACGGCTCGAGCAGTGCGAGCTGCTCCTCCTCCTCCACGATCAGCGCGACCTGGTCGTCCGACTTCTTGCGACGCGTCCGCTTCTTGGGCAGGTCCTTCTCCTCGACCTCGATCACGCCGGTCGAGTCGTTGCCGACGGTCGCGTGCGCGAAGGTTGCCGGCACGTCGCCGAAGAGGTCGGGGAAGTTGGACGAGCCGTCGAATGGCACGCCTTCCCGCGCTGAATCGACGAGCTGGCGCGCTGCCTCGATCTGCGTCGCCGCGCTCTCGCCGACACGCACGGCGCCTGCACGGGCCGCGCCGCCGGCGGCCGTGGCCGCGGTACCGACGCGTCCGGCCCACCAGCGCGTCGCCGCCTGAGCCGACGAGCCGCTCGTGAAGAGCACGCCCAGCGTCAGGCCGAGCAGGCAGACGATCGTCGTTCCGGCGTTGCCGAACAGGTTGTAGGTCAGGAAGTACAGCCCACCGCCGAGGTAGCCACCGTGCTCCACCACGTCGCTCGCGTGCAGCGCGGCATGCGGCGCCGAGCCGTCGCCGAGGCCGAAGCGATCGGAGCCGAACGTCAGCAGGACGCTGGGCACGAACAGGTAGATGCCCGCGAGGAACGGGCCCGGGTCGGCGAGCTCGCTGCGCAGCAGCGTGAGCAGGCCGATGACGAGCAGTAGGAGCGGGAACATGTTCGCCGCGCCGCCGACCGTCAGCCGGGCGCCGTCCTCCAGCCATCCACCGACGGTGCCACCCTGCCAGCCGATGTAGAGGATGCCTGCGAGGTAGCAACCGAGCGCGACGAGCGCGAGGCCGAACATGTCGCGGCGCTGCTGCGGCTCGAGCAGCGGATCACGCTGCACGCGGACGGGCGCGCGCTTGGCGGCCGGCTTGCGCTTGGCCGGAGTGCGGCGCGCGGGCGCACGCTTGGCCGGCGCACGCTTGGCGCCACTCGTCTTGCTGCCACCACGGGAAGAACTCGTGCTTCGCTTCGTCGCCATGCGAGCACCACCACCTGAACCATCGAACTACGGACTGGTTGCAGCTTCGATGCGGTGTGGCGGAGTCCTGCTCGTCAGCCCACGCTGGACCAGGCGTCGCACGTCGTGCCGGGCTTGAACATCCGGCAGAGGGCATCGCCACGGATGGAGAGCCGCACAACGGTCCCGCCCGAGGTCTTCATCGACACCAGCGCGCCATATGGCTTGCTGTCGTAGATGCGCTCGGTCTTCGCACCCTTCAGCTCGTCGAGGCAGTCGTAGTAGTCCTTTGCCGAACGCAGGCAGTCGCTGTACGCCTCGGCCAGCTTCTCCAGCTTCGCGCCCGTGCTCGCCACGGCGTCGCTCGTCGCCACCGGCTCGCCCAGCTCGGGCGTCAGGCGTCCCTCCGGGAGTCCCACGTTCATGGCCTTCTCGGTCTCTTGGGCGATCTCGATCGAGGACGCCGATGCGCCACCGCCGCCGCCGCTGCCGCCGCCGCTGCTGCCCGACGAAGCTGCGTTCGGCCCCGCGGCCGGTGCCCCGGCTCCGGCTCCTGCAACGACGGTGCCGTCGGCCGGTGCCTCCCCGGTCGCGGCGG
>JAOPYV010000056.1 GCA_025964435.1 Thermoleophilia bacterium
TCCCCAGCCGTACCCGAACCACAATGGCGGCGACCTCGTGTTCGGACCGGACGGGCTGCTGTACATCGGCACCGGGGACGGCGGCAGCGGCGGCGATCCCGAGGATCGCGCGCAGCGGCCGGGCGAGCTGCTCGGCAAGATGCTCCGCATCGACGTCGATGCCGAGGGGCAGTCGGGCTACGGGATTCCCGAGGGCAACCTCGACGAGGGGCGACCCGAGGTGTGGGCGACCGGACTGCGCAACCCGTGGCGGTTCTCCTTCGACGCGAAGACCGGTGACCTCTGGATCGGGGACGTCGGCCAGAACGCCTTCGAGGAGATCGACGCGCTGCCGGCGAGCGCGCTCGAGCCGGGCGGGCCGAACCCGAACTTCGGATGGCGACGCACCGAAGGCTTCGAGCCCTTCGAGGATTCCGGCACGACGGGTCCCGGTATCATGACGCAACCGGTGCTCGACTACGGGCGCGACGACGGCTGCTCCGTCACCGGTGGCCAGGTCTATCGCGGCTCGGCGGTGCCCGACCTGGTCGGCTGGTACGTCTTCGCGGACTTCTGCGGGAAGGACCTGCGGCTGGTCGAGGCGGCGGACGTTCCCGGCTCGAAGCAGACGCGCGGCAGCCTCGAATGGTCGTCCCAGCCGGGCCTCGAGCAGGTCGCGTCGTTCGGGCTCGATCCCGACGGTGAGCTGCTCGTGGTCTCGCTCGGGGGAACGATCGCGCGCATCGAGGCGGCATGACCACGCACGTGCTCATCACCAGCGACACCCACGTGACGTCGGGCGCGCGGCTGCCGACGGCGCTGCTGGAGCTCGCGGATCGCGCAGATCACGTGATCCACGCAGGTGACCTCGTGGCCGCCGATGTCCACGCCGTGCTCGGCGCGCTGGCACCCATCACTGCAGTGCACGGCAACGTGGACGACGCGGAGACGGCACGGCTGCTGCCCGAGCGCGCAGTCGTGGAGATCGCAGGCGTTCGATTCGGCGTCGTCCATATCCCGGGCGCGTCGGAAGGGCGGGCGGAGCGGCTGCGTGGCTGGTTCCCGGAGTGCGACGTCGTCGTCTATGGGCACACGCACGCACCGGAGCTGCGCGCGGCCACCGACGGCGCGCCGTGGATCATCAATCCCGGCAGCCCCGTACAGAAGCGACGGGCTGCGTTCCACTCCGCGGTCTGGATGGAGTTGTCCGACGGTCGCATCACCCGTACCGACCTGCTCGACCTCGACACCGATGGAGCGCGTGCCGCCAACCCGAGCTGAGTGCCCGAGGCGCGTCGTGCAGCGTCCCGACGCGGTACCATCGTTTGCGATGCCGGCTCCCCTCCGACACCCTGCACTCCTCGCCCTGCTCTGCGCCGGGCTCCTGCTGCTCACCGCGTGTGGCGGCACCGAGACGAAGCGGAGCGACGACAGCGCCAGCACGGCACCCGAGGCGACCACCACGGTCGAGCCGGACGCTGATCTGGCGACCGACGACGAGCCGCCGACCGATGGTGAACCCGTCCCCACGCGCATGCAGATCGGGCTGGGTCGCCGGCTCGACGCGCTCGTGCTGGCCTATCGTCCCGTGACGCTGCGCATGAACTACCTCGTCGCAGCGGTCCAGCTGCGCGACGACGCGGTCGATGGCGACGCCTCCAAGGCCGTGATCACCGAACGCTCGGGCGCCGTGCGCGTGGAGCTGCGACGGCTCCAGTCGGTGCTGACGGCGGCGCGCGTCCAGGTCGCTCGACGATCGATCGCGACCGGCCCGGATCGACAGCTGCAGCAGCTGCTGCTCGCGGGCATCGATGCCCGGGCGCGAGCAGTGCGCGAGCTCGAGGTGTCGCTCAACGTCGACGCCGACCCGGAGGTGGGCGACACGGACCGCACCGCTGCCGACCGCACGTGGCGCGCATCCTGGAATGACGCGGTCCGGTCGGCGCGGACGGCCATGACCCTGCAGCAAGACACGCGCGAGGCAGCCAACCTCGAACCAGCTCGAGAGGATTCGCTGCGATGAAGCGTCATCACCTGCTCCTGATCCTGCTGCTGGCAGTCATTGCCCTGCTCCCGGCCGCGACGAGCAGCTCAGGCGCTGACCTCGCTCCGCCGGAGCCGGCCCCCAAGCCGTCCGACGATGATCGCCGCATGCGCAGCGACCTGGTCCAGCTCGCCGACGCCTGGGCCGCAGGTGGCGGGCGCTTCGGCTACCCCTTCTGGGACAAGGCGGCGCAGCGCTGGCGCGCGCACGAGATCTCGGCCAGCCTCTTCCGCGAGTACGTCACCGGCTACCGTGACCGCCTGGTCGTGGGCTGCGAGGCGCTCGACGACGTCGATGTCGACGGGGACCTCGCCCGGGACGTGCGTGAGCTCGTCACCGATTCCTGTGACGATCGGATCGAGGGCCTTCGCGCACAGCAGCGCTGGCTCGACGAGCTGATCCTGCGCGAGGCGGGTCGCGCCGGCCTCGACCTCGAGGAGAGCGACGAGCGGCTCGCCGAGCTCGACGCCGAGACGCAGGATCGATTCACGAAGTCCTTCCGCGCCACGCGGCTCGCGATGGACCAGCTTCAGGCCGCGCTCGACGAGCAAGGCATGGACCGCCTCCCCGAGGATGCCTTCATCTAACGGCCGAGGGAGGTCGTCAGTCGGGGCTGGGGCGGCGGAGCATCGACAGGGTGCGCGCGGAGACGGCCACCGGCGAGATGCGATCGCTGCCGGACAGGCCGATCGTCGCGGCGCCGGCGGCTGCAGCGATCACGCTGCGCGAGAGGTCGGGGTTGGAGCGTGCGACGTGGTCGGTTGCCCACTCGACCGCATCGGCGACCGCCATCAGGGGCACCGTCTCGACGGGCAGGCTGCCGCGATCCACGCGCAGCTGCAGGGTGGAGTGGACGACATGGAGCTGCTGCTCGAGCGCTGCCTGCATCGCGTCGAGCGCGTCACCGGGGTCGATGCCGCCGGCCAGGCGCACATGGGCGCTGACGGCGGTATGTCCCGGCGACATCGTCCAGACGTGGACGTCGTGGACCTCGATCGCACCGTCGACGGCGAGCAGCACCGCGCTCACCTGCTCCGCGTCCATGCCGACCGGGGCGCGCTCGAGCAGGATGTCCGCGCTCGCCCGGACGAGGCGCCAGGCGCCGACGATGATGAGTGCGGTCAACAGCAGGCTGGCAAGCGGATCCGCGCGCTCCCAGCCGGTCTGCGCGATGACGATGCCCGCCGTCAGGGCGGCGACGGAGCCGAGCAGGTCGCCGACCGCATGCAGCAGCGCACCACGCATGTTGAGGCTGGAGGAGGCGGAGCGCAACAGCACGAACACGACCAGCACGTTGGCGACCAGGCCGATCCCGGCGACGACGGACATGCCGGCGCCGTCGACCTCGACGGGATCGATCAGGCGTCGGATCGACTCGATGAGGATCCATGCGCTGGCTGCGAGCAGCGTCGCGCCATTGGCGAGCGCGGCGAGGATCTCGACGCGGCCGTGGCCGAACGTGCGCGTCGCAGACGGGGGGCGACGGGCGACGTGCGCCGCCCAGAGCGCGATCGCGTAGGCGCCTACGTCGGTGACCATGTGCGCCGCGTCGCCGAGGAGCGCCAGGCTGCCGAAGAGGATGCCGGCGATGAGCTCCAGCGTGAGGATGATGAGCCCCAGCACGAGCGCGAAGGCGAGCGCGCGCCGTGCCTTCGGGCTGCCCGCGAGGGAATCCGCCGACGGCGTGTGCGCGTGCCCATGGCCGACGTGCTCGTGCGAGTGCCCGGCGCTCACGGCGTCACCCCGGCGTCGCGGGCGAACAGGTCGTCGAGCGTCTCGCGTCGCAGCAGCAGGCGGTGCGCGCCATCCTCGACGAGCACGACCGCGCAGCGCGGAACCAGGTTGTAGGTCGAGGCCATGCTCGCAGCGTAGGCGCCCGTCGCGGGGACGACCAACAGGTCGCCCGCGCGGGGCGTGGGCAGCGCAGCATCCTCGATGAGCACGTCACCGCTCTCGCAGTGCACGCCCGCCACCCACCAGGTCCCGTCGGGCGCGTCATCCATGCGTGCGCCGAGCAGTGCGCGATACGTCGCCTGGTAGAGCACGGGGCGCGGGTTGTCACTCATGCCGCCGTCGACGTTGACGTAGCGGATCTCGCCCGCATCCTTCACCACGCCGACGGTGTAGATCGTCATCGCTGCCCGCCCGACGATGCTGCGGCCCGGCTCGAGGACGAGCGCCGGCAGCGGCAGCCCCGTCGGCGCCCACGCGTGGGCGAGCGTGTCGGTGATCGTGCGCGCGATGTCCGCCGGTGCAGGAGGCGTATCCTGCTCGGTGTAGGCGATGCCCAGTCCGCCGCCCAGGTCGAGCACGTCGATCGCGATGCCGTGGTCGTCCCGCAGCTGCAGTGCCCATGCGGCGAGCCACGTCAGCACCTCAGCCCAGGGCGCGACGTCGAGCAGCTGGGAGCCGAGGTGTACGTGGACGCCGCGCGGCAGCAGCCACGGACTCTGCGCCGCCCGGCGCAGCAGCTCGGTGGCCATGTCGCCCGGAACGCCGAACTTGGAGCCGGCGTGCGCGGTGTTGATGTAGTGATGGGTCTCGACGACGATGTCCGGGTTCAGGCGGACGAGGATCGACTGTGGTCGGCTGGCTGCGGCAGCCACCTCGGTGAGCAGCTCGAGCTCGTCGGCGGCGTCGACGACGATGAGTCCGACGCCCGCTGCAACGGCGGCTTCCAGCTCGCTGCGCGACTTGTTGTTGCCGTGCACGACGATCCGTCGCGGGTCGATGCCAGCACGGAGCGCCGATTCGAGCTCGCCGCGCGACGCGACGTCCGCGCCGATCCCCAGGTCGCCCAGGAGTCGGAGCATGCCCACCGAGCTGAACGCCTTGCTCGCGTAGGCGATCATCGCGCCGGGTGAGTAGTCGTCGAACGCATGGGTCCAATCGAGCGCCGCAGCAGTGACGTCCGCGGCGTCGTAGGCGATGACCGGGGTCTCGTAGGTGGCGGCGAGCTCGGTGACTGACACGCCGCCGAGGTGGAGGACGCCGTCGCGAACTTCGCAGGTGCGCGGCAGGAGTTGGGCGAGGGCTGGATCGAGCATCGCCCGAAGCCTACCCGCCCATCGCCGGATCTAGTGGGCGGCCGCGCCGATCACGCCGCTGCTGTCGTCATCGGGCCACGTGGAGGTCGGCGGCGGACCGAGCGCCTCGCGCTCGGCGGCGGGCGTGCTGCGCTGGATCCGCTCGGCCAGGGCCGCGTTGCGCGTGCGCGAATCGATCGTGCTCACGGCATGGCGCATCGCCTTGGTCTGCCCCACGCAGACGCACATCTTCTGTGCCCGGGTGACGGCCGTGTTCACGAGCGATCGCGTCAGCATGATCCAGTGGCTCGTGGCCACGGCGCAGACCACAGCGGGTGCCTGTGAGCCCTGCGCGCGATGCACGCTGATCGCGTAGGCGAGCAGGAAGCTGTCCATCTGGCCGCGCGCCACCTCGACCGTACGGTCGTGGAACTCGACCGTCGCGATGCCGTCCTCGGCGTCCCACGACTCGAGCACGCCGACCTCGCCGTTCATCACCTCGAGGTCGTAGTTGTTGCGGGTCTGGATGATGCGGTCGCCGACGCGCAGGTCCTTGACGCCGATCTTCGCGCCGTCCTTGTTGAGGCGCCACTGCAGCTTGGAGTTGAGCACCTCGAGCCCGCACGGGCCCTTCTTCATCGGCGCGAGCACGAGCACGTCGCGCATCGGATCGAGCCCGTACTTCTTCGGGATCCGCTCGGCAGCGAACTCGACGATCGTGCGTGCGACGTCCTCGGGCTCATCGCGGTGGACGAAGAAGAAGTCGTCGTCGAGCTCCTCGGGGGTGACGCCCAGCTCCACGCTCGCGTCGGAGCGATTGCGGAACGGCACCTCGCCCGCGACGATGCGGTGGGCGTTGCGCACGATCATCGAGCGCGCCGCCTGGCGGAAGATCTCGGTCAGCCGCACGCTCGGCACGCGACCTGAGGCGATCAGGTCGTCGAAGACCTTGCCGGCGCCGACGGGTGGCAGCTGATCGGCGTCACCGACGAGCACGAGGTGGGTCGAGGGGCCGATCGCGCGCAGCAGTGCGTCGGCGAGCCGGAGGTCGACCATCGAGGTCTCGTCCACGATGACGAAGCGCGCGTTGATCGGGTTCTCCTCGTCGTGGAGGAACCCGCCTTCGCCGGGAGCCCAGCTCAGCAGGCGATGGATCGTCTGCGCCTTGGCGCCGGTCGCTTCCTGGAGGCGACGTGCCGCCTTGCCGGTCGGCGAGGCGAGCACGTAGCGGGCCTGCTCCCCGTCGATGCGCAGGTCGGGCAGGGCGTCGATGATCTCGAGCAGCAGCTTGACCATCGTCGTCTTGCCGGTACCGGGCAGGCCGGTGATCAGCGACAGGCGCGAGCCGAGCGCGTTCTCGATCGCCGTCCACTGGCCTGCGTTGGGGACGAAGTCGCCGTCGGCGGGACGCACCGCGGGCGTGATGTCAGCCATCGGTCGCGTGTCGAGCAGCTCGCGCACCTTCGTGGCGAGGCGCTGCTCGGTGTAGAAGATCTCGGGCAGCCAGAAGCGTCGCCCCAGCTCGATCTCCTCCATCACGATGCGTCGCTCGCGCACGAGGTCGTCGAGCTGTGAGTCGACGATCTTGTCGAGCCGCGAGGTCTGCTCGTCGGTCGCCGGATCGTCGGCATCCTCGTAGGCGCCGGTGTCGTCGGAGAAGAGGCTGTCGCGCACCATGTCGCTGAGCTCGTCCTCGGACAGGAAGCAGTGGCCGTTGCCCTCGCCCTCCTGGAGGCAGAACACGATGCCGGCCTGGATGCGGCGCGGGCTCTCGAGCGGCACGTTCATGTTGCGGGCGATGCGGTCGGCGATCTTGAAGCCGATGCCGCGGATCTCGACCATGCAGTACGGATCCGCCTCGAGTCGCTCGAGCGCCGAGTCGCCGTACTGCTTGATGATCTTGGTGGCGAGCCCGGGCGTGACGCCGTGGGAGGAGAGGAACAGGCCGACGCGGCGTGCCGCGCGCGCGTCTTCCCACTCGCTGATGATCTCGCGGATCTGGCGCGCGCTCATCTTGCGGCCCGAGGGGGTGCTGACCTTGAAGAGCACCTGCGGATCCATGTCGATCAGCTCGAAGGTCGACTCGCCGAGCGTGTCGACGATCGCCTTCGCCCAGATCGGGCCGATGCCGTGCACGCTGGATTCGAGGTACGCGACCATGCCGCTCAGCGTGTGCGGCTGCGTCGCCTCGGCGTGCTCGACCTGGAACGACCAGCCGTGCTCGGGATGCTGCGTCCACTTGCCGGTGCACTCGAGGTGCTCGCCGACGTGGACGTGTGCGAGCGCACCCTTGAGCACGACCCGGTCGTCACGCTCGTCGATCGCGCGCAGGATGCTGAAGGTGCCGTCGGCATTCGAGAACACGACGGCCTGCACCGTGGCTTCGACCTTGGTCGCGGCGGGATCGGTGGGTGCAGGCGGCAACGAGCGCCGACGGTAGAAGTCGGAATCGGGCTTGCCACCGCGGTGCGGTGGTCGCTGAGGTCGAGCTGACATCGCTTGCATCCTATGGGACCCCTGGGGCGTCGTGGGTGCTGCTGGGCGGCAGGACGTCACGAGATGGCAGCACCGAATGGGCGTGGTGCCTCCGGTTACACACGTAACCGCACCCGTCGGACGCTGCGATATGGTGGGCCCGTATCCAGCCGATGAACGAGGATCCGACCATGACCAGCGAAAACCCTTCCACACCCGATGGCCGCCCGCAGCTCACCACGCGGCAGGGGCATCCCGTGTACGACAACCAGAACCAGCGCACAGTCGGTCCGCGGGGTCCTGCGACCCTCGAGAATTACCACTTCCTCGAGAAGATCAGCCACTTCGATCGCGAGCGCGTGCCAGAGCGCGTCGTCCACGCCCGCGGTGCACTTGCCTACGGCTTCTTCGAGGCGACCGGCACCTGGGGCGATGAGCCGATCGCACAGTTCACCCGCGCCAAGCTCTTCCAGGAGGCCGGCAAGCGCACCGACATCGCGCTGCGCTTCTCGACCGTCATCGGAGGCCGCGACTCCTCCGAGGCTGCCCGCGACCCACGCGGATTCGCGGTGAAGTTCTACACGGAGGACGGCAACTGGGACCTCGTCGGAAACAACCTCGGCGTGTTCTTCATCCGCGACGCGATCAAGTTCCCGGACGTGATCCACTCGCTCAAGCCCGATCCGGTCACCTTCCGCCAGGAGCCCGCTCGGATCTTCGACTTCATGTCACAGACGCCCGAGGCGATGCACATGCTCGTCAACCTCTTCAGCCCGCGCGGCCTGCCGGCTGACTACCGGCACATGCAGGGCTTCGGCGTGAACACCTACAAGTGGGTGAACGCAGCAGGTGAGACCAAGCTCGTGAAGTACCACTGGCTGCCGAAGCAGCCGGTCCGTTCGATGACCGAGGAGGACGCCGCCAACGTGCAGGCGACCGATCTCGGGCACGCGACGCGCGACCTGCACGACGCGGTCAGCCGCGGCGACTTCCCGGAGTGGGAGCTGTTCGTCCAGCTGATGGACGACCACGAGCACCCCGAGCTGGACTTCGATCCGCTCGATGACACCAAGGTCTGGCCCGAGAACGAGTTCCCGCCGCGCAAGGTCGGTCGGATCGTGCTCAACCGGATGCCGGTCGACAACTTCGCCGAGAACGAGCAGATCGCGTTCGGCACGGGCGTGCTGGTCGACGGCCTCGACTTCTCCGACGACAAGATGCTCGTCGGTCGCACCTTCTCCTACTCCGACACGCAGCGTTATCGGGTCGGCACGAACTACCTGCAGGTGCCGGTCAACCAGCCCAAGAACGCCAAGGTCGCGACGAACCAGCGCGATGGCCAGATGTCGTACGGCATCGACCATGGCGGCGACAATCCGCACGTCAACTACGAGCCGTCGATCACCGGTGGCCTGCGCGAGGCCGACGAGCCCGGTCACGACGACCAGGGTCCGCAGCTCGAGGGCCGGCTGACGCGCAGTCGGCTGCCGCGCACGAACGACTACCATCAGGCCGGCCAGCGCTACCAGCTGTTGGAGGCGTGGGAGCAGGACGACCTCGTGACGAACTTCGTCGACCTGATCGGCCAGTGTGACCGTGCCGTGCAGGAACGAATGGTCTGGCACTTCTACATGGTCCACGACGAGCTCGGCCAGCGCGTCGGTGACGGCATCGGGGTCGGGCTGGACGACGTGCGCGGCATGGCGCCGCTCGCGACGCAGACGCTGTCGGTGGCCGAGGAGGCGTGGCGCAGCCAGCTCGGAGCCAACGGTGATCGAGACGTTGCCGGCCTCGTCATGACGCACTGCGTGCCGAACGAGCGCCACGTGGTGACGCGCGGCGGTGTCACCGCCTGACGCGGTGCCGGGGGTCCAGCCTCGGTCCTACACCAGTGATTCCCGGGAGGGGTCGGCGTCGCGCACCTGCGACCCGGCCCCTCGCGGTGTCTGGGGGACCGGCGCCACGGATGCGTCGACGCTGCTGCGCTCGGCGCGGCGCCGCGCTCGCTTGTGCTCCTGCCACCACTCGGCGACGACGTAGGAGCCGAGCACGAAGACGATCGATGCGAACTGGCCGCTGACCGCTTCCCATGTCGGGTGCACGCCGAGCCACGTCGCCATCCAGCCGGGCACGTCGAGCCCGACGATGGGATGCACCGGTAGCCAGCCGATCGCCTGCATCGACTGCGTGGTGCCACCGACCATCGCGGCGAGCACGGTGGCGATGAGCACCCCCGTGACGATGAGCATCTTGCGGTACGGCAGGCGGCGCTGCAGGTACATCGTCAGTACGGCGAGCGCCGTGACGCAGACCATGCCGATCGCCGCGCCTTCGAGCACGGGCAGGGTGCCGGCGTCGAGCACGAGCGCCTGCAGGAACAGGACGGTCTCGAATCCTTCGCGGTAGATGCTCGTGAAGCCGAGCACGATCAGGCCGCCCGCCTGGGCGATCGCGGAGGCGCGGCGTGCGCCGTGGTCGATCTCGGCCGGTGCTTCACGGCGCTCGCGGGCGGTACCCGCGATGGCGACCTTCTTCTTCTGGAAGTTCGCCATCCAGCCGGTCCAGTACGCCTTGTGCACGAACCAGTTGAGGATGAGCAGCAGCACGGCGATGGCCACGAGTGAGACGACGACCTCGAGCTGCTCGCCGAAGCGCGCGAGGGAGTCGAGCAGCGCGCGGGCGAGCACGAACGTGACGGCCGTCGCGACGAGGGCGAGCGCGCCGCCGATCAGGATCGGGCGACGCCAGCGACCGCCACCGGCGCCGGAGAGGCCGGCAGTCAGTGCGGCGAGGATGAGCACGGCCTCCATACCTTCGCGCAGCACGATGATGGCGCTGTTGGTGCGGATGGCGCCGGGGGTCGCGGAGGTCGACAGCTTGGCCTCGACCTCGACGAGCCGCTCGCCGAGCGCCTCGAGCGTGGGCTCGAGCTCGGCGGAGGATGCGCCGTTGGCGATGAGCGTCGCGAGGCCGGGGAGGTCGCTGTCGCCGAACCAGATCAGCTCCTCGACGTCGAGTGCGAGGCTCGGGTCGATCGCGCGCAGGCGCAGTTCGGGCCCGAACTCGAAGGAGCCGTACGCTTCGACGCGCGCCTGCTCGGCGGTGCGTCGGTCGCCGCTCGCGACCGCGGTGCGCACGCGACCGAGCGCCGCGTGCACGAGCTCGAGGTCGCCGGCTGCCGTCCGCTCGAGCCAGCTGTCCGGCACACCGGCGCGCAGGGCGGACAGTGCACTGTCGGTCGCCGTCGCGACGTCACCTGCGTCGGCGACGTCGGCGGGCGTCGTCTCCGCACGAGTCACGAGCGCATCGAGCTCCTCGAGGGCTGCCGTCATGCGCGTGGCGGCGGCATCGTCGCGTGCTGCGACGGTGGGTTGCACGGCAGTCCAGGCATCCATCGCACCGCGGAGGAAGGCGCGTGCCTCCTGGATCTCGAGCGCCAGCGACACGTGGCCATCGCGCACGCCGCGCTCGTACTCGACCGGGACGAGCTCGAGGAAACGGGCGACGCGGCCCGCTGTCTCGGCGGCGTCTTCGGCGCCAAGGCTTGCGGCGGGGTGTCCTGCCGCGGCGCGATCGAGCCTTGTCGCGGCGGCACGCAGGACGGCCGGGTCGACAGGGGTTGCGATCGCCGCAGCTGCGAGCGGTGCAGCTGCGCCGTCGCGGGCGACGAGGAGCCACGATGCTGCCGCCTGTGCTGCGGAGACGGCCGCGCCATCGAGCAAATCGGCATCGAGCCGATCCTCGATCGCGGCGAGACGACCGCGCAGCACGACGAGGGTCGTGGCGGTGAGGTCGGCTCGCACCTCGCGGACCGCGGCCGCCGGGGCCAGCTCACCACGGTCCAATGCAGCGATCGCCGCGGCGGCCGGGGCATCCGGTACGCCGATGCGGGTGGATGCACGGCGCTCGCGCAGCACGAGCCATGCGCGAGCGGCTCGCACGTCGCCCGCAGCGACGGCGGCGCTCGTCGCCTCGGCTGCCAGGACGCGGAGTCCAGCGGTGAGCGCACCACGGCTCGCAGCCCGTCGTGCGCCGCGCGCCGCAAGTGCACCGCGTGCCGACACGAACGTCGGCGTGGCGGCGCGACGCACCGCGGGTGGCGCGGTCACGACGGTGGTCTCGAGGCAGCGTGCGGCAGCCGTGGCCGCAGCCTGTGCCGCAGGGACCGCGCGCTGCTGGCGCGCACCCGAGGCGACGTCCAGTCGAACGAGGTTCGCCACGTGGGCGTCAAGCTGGACGGCGCAGGCCGCGGCACGCGCCGATGACCATGCCGGTGTCGCCCCCGCCGCAGCGCTCGGCGCCAGCGGGACGACGGCGCAGCCGACGACCAGCGCCAACATCCCGAGCATGCTGCGGCGGGTTCGGATCATGCGTCGATCTTCACGCCGGCCTCGCGGCCGAGGTCGGTGATGGTTGCGGCGATCTGCTCCGCCTGCTCCTGTGCGTCGGCGCCATGTCGGTCGGCGTCCTGGGCGGTGAACTTCGTCCCTGCGGCTTCCTGCGTGCGCAGGTCATCGACGAAGGCGGTCAACGCGGCGAGGTTGTCCTTGGCAGCCTTCGCGGCTGCGGGATCCGTCGCCACCATGCGCTCGTCCAGCGATGCGCGCACGACGCCGAGTCCGGAGAGGATGCCGACCACGTCGTCGAGGCGGCTGCTGGCCACGAACCCACGTTCCGTTGCCTTGTCGCCAGCCACGAAGCGGGACTGCTTCCAAGCGTTGAAGTACTCGCCCATCGTCGGAGTCATCGTGACCAGCGCCGTGAACGCGTCACCTTCCGTCGGAATCCATGCATCCGCGTCGGTGCGGAGCGTCTTCGCCTCCGTGACGAAGTCACGGGCCACCGCCCGCAGTACCTCGGCGTCGGGGAGCAGGTCGCCGAAGCCGGAATCGGTGCCATCGCCGTCGACGTCGAAGGCAACCTCGCTCGACCACTCGGGCTCGGTGCCCCAGAGCGTCGCTTCCGTGAGCAGGAAGAAGTTGCCGGGCTTCGTGAGGGTCCGCTCGTCGTTGACCTTGACGTCGAACTCGACCGCGCCGTCGGGACCGTCGCTGCCGGGGGCGCCGGCGTCGATGCTGACGTCGTACTTGGCGAGGCTCGGGACGCCGGCGACGACGCCCTCCATTTCCTCGTAGGCTGGATTCGCGGCGAGCCACGCTGTGCGTGCCTGCTCCAGTGCGGCACGTACTGCCGTGGGATCGTCGGTGGCGAGGCGCTCGTAGTCGCCATCGGCGGCCTCGAACAGCTCCAGGTAGGTCGCAGCCGCGGCGTCGAGCTCCGTCGTGTGCTCGACGAGGGAATCGGTGTGCTCATCGACGTAGCTGCGCAGGCCCGCGAACTGGGCATTCGAGGTGCTCGTGGTCGTCGTGTCGTTCGCTGCGCTGGACGCGGGCTTCGAATCGTCGTTGAGCGACGCGAGCCAGAACGTGCCGCCAGCAGCGAGCGCGAGGACGACGACGGCGAGGATGATGAGGCGGCGGGTCCGGGTGGAACTCGCGGTGCCGACTGGCTCGGACATTTCGGGGGACTCCTGATCGTGGACGAAGCACGGTCCACCGAAGCGAACCGAGTCGTAAGGCTCACCTTACGTCAGGGCGACCTTACAGGCTTGCGTGCCTCGTGTCACGGGGGAGTTCAGTAGTCGTCGTTGGACTGCGGCTTGAGCTTGCGATGGAGCGCCTCGACGTCGATCCGGGTCGGATCCCGCCGATCGAGGGGGATCTGCTTGAGCGCCCGGACCTCGATCGCCACGTCGAATCCGCGCTGCTCGAGGCAGCGGACCGCAGCCTGTGCCGCATCGCGTCGCGTGAATCCGTCGGCGGGTTCCACCGCAAGAACCGCCGTGGCGTTCTTGAACTCGCGGTTGGCGCCGTCGAAGCGCGGCATGCACAGCGCCGCACGCCCCACCTCGACGAGGTCCGTCACCGGCGTCTCGAGCTCGAGCGGCCATGTCGTCGTGCCGGCGATCGTCCGCCCCTCGCCCCGCGGGCCGAGCAGCCAGAGGCCGCCGTGCTCGTCGCGTCGCGCCATGTCGCCTGTGCGGTGCCAGGTGCGGCCGGCCTCGTCGACGACCTTCGCGGTCCGTTCCGCCTCGGGATCGTGCCAGTACTCGGCATGGACGTGGCTGCCCGCGACGAGCAGCTCACCGGCGGCGCCATCGACGACGGCCCAGTCCTGGAGCTGTCCGCCGCCGTCGACGGTGAGCGGGCCGTCGATCGCGCGCACGATCTGGACATCGACGTCCGGCACCTCGTGGCCGATGAACAGGCCGCCGTGCTCGCGCAGCTCCGCGCGTCGACCGACCACGTCATCAGCGGTGACCGCCGCGATCGGCTCGGCTTCGCTGGTGCCGTAGAGCGCGACGATCCGGGCGTTCGGCAGCACCGCGCGCGCGGCATCGAGCAGGTCCGGCGCGACGGCGCCGGGGCCCGTGAAGACCCTGCGGACGTCGTCGAGTGGCGCGCGGCCCGGCGCCTTGGCGAGCTGTCCGAGCGCGGCTGGGCTGAGTGCGAGCACGGTCGCACCGGAGCGCGCCACGAGCCGGTGCAGCCGCTTCGGGTCCGGCACTGCCGCTTGGCCGAGGTCGTCGGGAGGCAGCACGGTGGCGGCGCCACGTGCGAGGCCATGGAGGACGACCACGGGCAGGTTCGTCCAGACCACGGCGTCGCCGGCATCGGGGGCCTGTCGTTCTAGTGCGGCATCCTGTGCCCGCAGGGACGCGTGCGTGTGGGTCGTGCCGACCGGGACACCGCCGCGGCCGACGGTGAAGGTGACGAGCGCAGGATCCTCGGGGGCGAGCTCCACCGGATCCAGCAGCCGCTGCGACGTCGGCGTGCGCAGCAGGTCCACGAACCGATCAGCACGCGGCACCTTGCGCGACCCCGTTGCGATGGCGAGCTTGATGTGGCGCAGCGACGGGCTCATCGCGCGCAGCAGGAAGCTGCGTGGCACGCCGACGAACGCATCTGCGTCCACGAGATCGGCGGCATGTTCGACCATGCGCGGGCCGCTCCACGGCTCGATGAACGACGCGACGGCCCCGAGTCGCAGCAGCGCCAACAGTGTGACGTAGAGCTCCAGGCCCATCGGGACGAACACGACGACGCGGCTTCCGCGGGTGATGCCGCGCAGCTGGAGCCCGCCAGCGACGGCGCCGACCAGCTCATGGAGGCGGTCGTAGGTGATGACCTCGCTGACCCGACCCAGCTCGTCGACGCGCAGGAACGCTGGCGCAGCGCCGCTCGCGGCGACCTGGTCGGCAAAGAGGCGGGCAACGTTGGCGTCGCTCATGCCAGGTCCCGCACGAGCTCGATGATGCCGGCCACGGCAAGCACGATGGCGAGCGCCGTGGTCGCCACGACCGGAGTCACGGAGACGGCCCTGCGGACGACCCCGACCGGTGCGGCCGCTGGCGTGCCGTCCTTCGCAGCGCGCGGTCGCTGGCCCATCACAAGGGCGTGTGCTGCGATCACGAAGAGCGAGACGGCGCCGGCTGCGGCGGTCGCCCATGCTGGGTACGTGTCGCGCATCGCGAGCGTGCACGCGATCGCCCCGAGGCTCGGCAGCAGCATCCAGAGCGTCCATGCGCCTTCGTGGAGGCGGGCGACGCCGCGCTCGAAGTGACGGCCCCAACGAATGCCGGCGGCGAGGACCGACGCGCCGAGCAGCATGCCGAAGACGGGGCGGGACCCGAAGACGTCGGTGAGGTCCGCATCGCCGCCGCGCACCTCGACGCCGCCCGCGAGCAGCACGCCGACCGTGAATCCAGCGAGCGCGCCGTGGGCGAGTGCGTGCCAGCCAGGAAGCCGCTCGCCCCAGCCGCCCACGCTCCGGCTGCCGAACTCCACCTTCGCGAGCAGGCTCCAGGCAGCGAGGAAACACCAGGTGACGAAGGTGAGCGTGCCGACGATCAGGAACAGCGCGCCTTCCGCGGCCAGGAGCAGGAGCTCGCGCCACGATGGCAGGACACCGGTCGGATCGCCTTCGCCTGCGCCTTCGCCCTCGCCATCACTCGCTCGCGTGCGCGCCCGCACGAGGAACACGAGGTAGCCGGCGAACAGCGCCGAGGCCGGGCCCGGCTGGACGTCACCCAGCGTCCGTACGACGTCGTCACCGAGCAGCTGGGAGCCCATCGACGCCGCAGCGAGGAAGGCCGCGAGCGCGAGCGCTAGCTCGAGCAGGTGTGGTCGAACCGAGGCGACCCAGCCGCGGGATGCCACCGGGGCCGTGCTCGCTGCTGCTGCTTCCTGTCGCTGGGTCACGCGGGTCCTCTGCCGTCGAGTGCGCAGGTCGCACCTTCGCAGCACGTATGCCCGGCCACCGCCGCCGCATCACCCGGCAGGTTCAAGTCCGGCCGGCGCGCTGCCGATGCGCCCCCAGCGAACCGCCTGCACCGGCGATCGCGCACGCCCGCACCACCCCGAGGAGACCATGGCACCCGGCGGACACACCGCTCGATCGCACGCACCCGCGACGCCTGATGGCGCGGTCGATGTCGTGCGCCCCGAACCAGCTCCGACCGGGCGCATCCGTGCGCACTATGAGTCGTGGAAGCCCGTCTACTGGGCCTTTGCGCTCAGCCGGTTGCTCGTCTTCGTCGTCGGCTTCGCCGCCGACGCCGCGATGCGCATCACCGGCCAGGATCCCGCGACATGGCGTCCCTTCGCCTTCGCCGAGACCTATCCGCACTACGCCGACGTCGTCACCAACGGCTACACGCTGCAGAACGCCTACGACTATCCGGTGCTGCCGGGCCTGATGGCTGCCGGCGACGTCGTCGGCATCCCGCTGTGGCTGACCGCCTTCGTCCTCGCCAACGCCTGCTTCCTCGTGGGCCTGCTGGGGCTCGCGATGCTGGGCGAGCGCTACGTCGGCAAGCTCGCCTCCGTGCGCGGCGCGACCTACCTCGCCATCGCACCCTTCGCCTACTGGTTCTCGATCGCGTCGACCGAGAGCCTGCTGCTCGCGCTCGCCGTGGGCAGTGTCCTGCTGGCGCTGCGCGCGACCCCGGGCGCCTGGCTCGGTGCCGGCACGCTCGCCGCGCTCGCCGCGCTGACCCGTCCGCCCGGCGCGCTCGTCGGGCTGCTCCTGCTCTGCATCGCGATCTCCCAGCTGCGCGCACGCAAGCTCGGCGTGCGTGGCACGTTCGCAGCGCTCGCTGCCGGCATGATGATCCCTGCGGCGATCGCGGCGTTCTTCGCCTTCCTCAAGGGGGAGACCGGTGACGCGCTCGCCGCGATCCACGCCCAGGACCAGTTCAACCGCCACGTCACGCTCGACGGTCCGATCAAGGCGCTCGAGTCGGGCGTGCGCAACACGCTCGCCGCCAGCCCCGGACAGGCGATCGAGCTAGTCGCCACGATCGGCGCCGCAGCCCTCATCGTCTGGTTTGCCGCACGTGCTGCCGGTGATCGCTGGGAGCTGCGCGGCTGGACGCTGTTCGGCGCCGCCAGCCTGCTGCTGCCGCTCGCGACGGGCGTGCTGTGGCAGATGCCACGCTTCGCGCTGCTGATCCCACCGGTGTTCTGGATGCTCGGCATGCTCGGCACCGAGCGACGCTGGCTGCATCGCGCCGTGCTCGTGCTCTTCCCACTCGCCCTCGCCATCAAGGTCGCCACGTCAGTCGTAGGAGTCGCAGGATGAACGAACGTCAGGGAATCGACGTCGGTCGCGTCATGTCCATCGTGGGCAGTCGCTGGAAGACCGTGCTGGCCATCACGCTCGTTGCTGCTTCTGCTGCCTACGCGTACGTCACCTTCTTCGCCTCGCCCGTCTACGAGGCGACGGCGCTCGTGACGTACCAGTCGCCCTCGCGTGACAACCCGACCGGCGGCGCGCTGCCGTCGTCCGGCATCACCCGCGAGGACATCAGCACGCTCGTCGCCAACGCCACGACGACGACCGTCGTGGATGTCGCGGCGGCCGAGCTGAATATGGAGCCCGACCAGCTGCGCGCAGCCGTGCAGGTGCGTCCCAACGGCGAGGCGTCGATCGTGGCTGTCGTCGCCAAGGCCGGCACGCCGAAGGAAGCTGCCGAGCGTGCGAACGCGTGGGCCAATGCCTTCAAGGCCGAGCGACTTGCAGCCGCCAAGCTGCCGCTGGACTCCAGCGTCAGTCAGAAGGCCGCAGACCTCAAGGGCTACGGCAAGCGCAACAACAATCCCAATGATCCGAACCTCGTGGCTCGCAACAACGCCGAGACCGCGTTGAGTGCCGCGAAGAGTCAGCGCAGTCTCTGGCTCTCCGCCCTGAGCGTCTCGAACCCGGCTCGCGAGCCCGACGCTGCGATCTGGCCCAAGAAGTCACTGACACTGCTCGCCGCGCTCGTCATCGGGTTCGGTCTCGGCTCCGGCGTCGCGCTGCTCACGGCCCGCGTCGACAACCGTCTCCACGGCGACGAGTACGACGCGCTCCCGGCGCCGGTGCTCGTTCGCGTTCCGCAGTCGCCGCGCGCACCGAAGGGCACCCCGCTCGGACCGGCGAACGCCGAGCCGATCGTGGCCGACAGCTTCGCCGGCCTCGGCGCGCGCGTCATGCTCGACCGCTTCGGTGACGGCGCGCACGTCATCCTCGTCACCAGCGCGCGCAGCGGCGAGGGCAAGAGCTCCGTCGCCGCCAACCTCGCGTCGGCGCTCGCGCTCGGTGGTCGTCGCGTCGTGCTCGTCGATGCCGACATGCGCCGCCCCACGCAGGACCAGGTCTTCCCGATGCTGCAGAACCGGCCCGGCCTGAGCCAGGTGCTCACTCGCGGCGCGGAGCTCGAGTCGGCGCTGACGCTCGTCGCACCGAACCTCGCCGCGATCTCGAGCGGACCGCGCCACACCAATGCCTCCGTGCTGCTCGCCAGCGTCGCCTTCCGCCAGACGCTCGATCGGCTCTCGCAGATCAGCGAGGTGATCGTGATCGACGCGCCGCCCGTGCTCGCCGTCAACGACGCGCTCGCCGTCGCGCCCGGTGCCAACCAGGTGCTGCTCGTCGCGCGCATCGGCACCTCCGACCTGAATGAGATCAACGAGGCGCACACGCGCCTTGCCAGCGCCGCCCAGACGCCACAGGCGATGGTGCTCGTCGGCACCGAACGGCCGCAGGGCTACGGCTACGACCAGGAGCTGCGCGGCAACGGTCGCGTCGCCATGCCGGGTCCGGCGCCGCAGGCACAGCCGCAGCCGCAGGCAGGCCCGGCGGGCGCCACGCCGATCCGTCCCGTCGCCGCCGCGCCCACGCCCGGTCAGGGGCATCAGCCGGGGCCGACCCCGCTGCCGCTGCCCCAGCAGGCGACACCACCGCCCTACGCGCAGCCAGAGCAGCGTCCCGGCGGAGCGGTGGCCTGAGTCATGGGTGACTTTCGCGTCCTGCACGTCACGGACTACGCATCCGCCTACGAGGGTGCCTTCATCCGCCAGCTGCGCATGCTCGACGAGGAGGTGCGCGCACGTGGCGCACGTCCGAGCGCCATCTGCCTGAATGCGCGCGCGCTCGCACGCCCCTGGGCCCGCCAGCTCGAGGAGGACGGCTGGGAGCTGCGCGAGGTGCCGCCCTCGTCGACCCGCGCCGAGCGTGGTGCGGCAGCGGCGATCGCCGCGACGGTGCGCGAGCTGCGCCCGCATGTCGTGCACGTCCACTTCGGCACCTACGACCTCGCCGCGCGCAAGGCGATCCGACGCATTCGCCGTGAGCTGGGCGCGGGCGCGCCGAAGCTCGTCTGGCACTACCGCACGGCGCTCGAGGAGCCCGTCACCGAGCGGGGGCCGCTGCGGCGCCTCAAGGACTGGATCAAGTTCACGCGCGGTGGTCGCGACGTCGACATGTTCGTCGGCGTGACCCGTGCGCTCGGCGTGGAGGTCGCGGCGCGCGGCGCCGACCTGGAGCGCTCCCGCGGCATCGTCGCCGGCTGCGACACCGACACCTTCCGACGCGACATGGAGGTGCGCCGCCGCGTGCGCGCCGACCTCGGGCTCGAGGACGAGGACGTGCTGCTGCTGCACATGGGCTGGGCCTGGTACCGCAAGGGCGGCGACCTGCTCGCGGAGGCGATGCGGTCGCTCGAGCTCCCCACCGACGGGCCGCGCATCGTCGCGTGCTCGATCGGCGCTCCCGACGACGCCGTGCTCGGCTCCGTCCGGCGCCTGCCGATCACCGACCGGGTCCACGAGTTCCATCAGGCGAGTGACATCTTCATCAGCGCCAGTCGCTCGGAGGGGTTCGGCAACGGGCTCGTCGAGTCGATGGCCTGCGAGGGCGTCGCCGTCGCCGCCGCTGCCGATGGCCAGCTCGAGACGTTCGCCGGGCTCACCGGCGTCGCGACGGTCCCGGTCGGCAGCGCCAAGGAGCTGGCCACAGCCATTCGAATGCTCATCGAGCGACGCGCCGAGTGGGGGCCGCTCGGTGCCTCCAACCGCCGTCACGTGCTCGAGCGCCACTCGATGCGACGCTGGGCGCGCGACATGGGCGATGCCTATGCGGAGCTGCACCCGACCTGGCTGCCGACCGCGGCTGAGAACGCTGCGAGCCTCGGGAGCCCGAACCTCGGCATGGAGGTCGCATGACCGCCCCCCGCCAGATCGTGACGATGGTCGACTCGCTCCTCGCCGGCGGCGCAGAGCGCGTCGCGGTGGAGCTCGCCTGCGGCCTCGATCGGGAGCGGTTCACGCCGCACCTGCTCGTGACCCGCGCCGATGGTCCGCTGCGGGAGCTCGCCGAGCGCGCCGACGTGCCGATCACCTTCCTCAAGCGTGATGGTGGACGCCTGGCGCTGGGTCCGTGGCGCACGGCGCACAAGCTGCTCGCAGCTGACGCCGACCTACTGCACGCACACAAGTTCGGCTCCAACGCCTGGGGCGCGCTGCTGGCGCGCACGGCCGGCGTGCCGCTCATCGCGCACGAGCACAACTTCAGCGAGGAGCCGTCGCGCAGCCGCAGCGTCATCTCGCGGCGCTGGATCGGTGGGGTCGCCGAGCGCGTGCTCTGCGTCTCCGACAGCGTCGCGCAGGTGGAGCGTGCCAACGGCGTGCCCGAGTCGATCCTCGAGGTCGTTCCCAATGGCGTGCGTACCGATGGTGCCTGGCCTCGTGCCAAGGCGCGCGAGGCGCTGCGCCTGAACGATCGGTCCTTCACGATCGGCATCGTCGGTCGGCTGCGCCCGGAGAAGGCGCACGAAGTGCTGCTCGAAGCCGTCGCCAAGCTGGCCCGGGTCGGACGTGATGTCCGCGTCTGCGTGGTCGGCGATGGTCCGCGACGCGCCGAGCTCGGACTGCTCGCGGCCAAGCTCGGCATCGACCAGCGCGTGACGTGGGCGGGGGAGCGACGTGATGCGGCGACGCTCGCCGGTGCGTTCGACGCTGCCGTCCTGTGCTCGCACTGGGAGGGCATGCCGCTCGCCGCGCTCGAGGCGATGGCCGCAGGCGTGCCGCTCGTGGCGACCTCCGTCGGAGGCCTGCCCGACCTGCTCGGCGGCGGCGCCGGCATGCTCGTGCCGCCCAACGACCCCACCGCGCTCGCCACGGCGCTCGCGAAGATGATGGACAGTCCCGAGGCAACGGCGCGCATCGCGGCCTGCGGGCAGCGCCGCATCGTCCAGCAGTACTCATTCGAAGGCATGGTCCAGCGCATCGAGGGCATCTATGACCTCGTGCTTGCCGAACGCGACGCCCGTCGCGGCCGTGCCGTCACCACCGACGCTGCCCGGGAGGCCGCATGACCTTCGAGCACCACAGCGACATATTCCCCGCCATTGGCGGCGACGATCCGAACCACCAGCCGATGGCTGACTTCGGCCCGGGTGCGGTGCACTCGGGCTACCACATGGACCTGCGCGGCAAGGCTGCGTCCTACGGGCCGCCGGAGCACGCCGACGCCTGGCTCGACCTGCTCGTCGCGCGCCGCGAGCGCGTCATGCCCGTCACCGTGCTGCAGCTCGGGCTCGGTGCCTGGCAGCGCAGCATCGACGCGCTGGATCCCGACCGCGCCGGCTGGGCCGCCATCGCTCGCCGCGTCGCGGACTGGGCCGCCGTCGACCTCGATGGCCACGGCTGCTTCCTGCACTACGCGGCGATGCCGCACACGTACGAGATCGACGCCGGCTGGCACTCCGCCATGGCCCAGGGCCTCGGCGTCAGCCTCTTCGTGCGCCACGACATGAACGAGGATGCCGCGCGCGCCGCGCGTGCGCTGCTCGATCCCTCGCTCGGCCTGATCGCCGACACCGCCACGGGCCCCGTGCTCCAGGAGTATCCGGCCGACCCGTTCCCGCACGTGCTCAACGGCTGGATCTGGGCGCTGCTCGGGCTCTCCGACCTGGCGATCGCACCGGGCGAGCTGGAGGAGGGCCTGCGCGAGCAGGCGTCCGAGGCGTTCGCCGCCGGCGTCGCATCGCTCGCCGCGAGCCTGCCCGAGTACGAGACCGGCCGTGGCTGGTCGACCTACGATCGCTACCCACACCCGATCGCGAACGTTGCGAGCCCCTTCTACCATCGGCTGCACGTCGAGATGCTGCGCGCCCTGGATCGCGTCGCACCCGTCGACCTGTCCGGTGCCAGCGACGTGCTGACAACGACCTCGGCGCGCTGGGAAGCTGCGCTCGGACGTCCGTCGACGCGCCTCACCGCCGTCGCCCGCAAGGTCGGCTTCCGCATCGTCAAGCCGCGCAGGAAGGCTGCCTGACATGCGGATCGTGTACCTCGCCTGGCATGGCTCGGTCCACACGCGCCGTTGGGCGGGTTGGTTCGCCGAACGCGGCCATGACGTCCACGTCGTCACCTGTGGCGGTGGTGACGTGCGCGACACTGACATCGACGGCCGTGCGCTCCCGCTGCGCTACCGCGTGCATGAGCTCGGCACGCCGCGCGCCGGCAAGCTCGGCTACGTCCTCAAGCTGCACGTAGCTCGCAGGGCGGTGCGCGCGCTCGACCCGGAAGTGCTCCACGCCCATTGGCTGACATCGTACGGCCTGCTCGCGCTCGCCGCGGTTCGCAAGCGCGATGCGCTGGTGGTGACGGCGCATGGCGACGACGTGCTCATCGCACCGCGCAACCCACTGCTGCGCGGCATCGTGCGACGCGTGCTGCGCCGTGCGCGGCTGATCACCGTTCCCAGCGATCCGATGCGCGACGCGGTCGTGCAGCTGCTCGAGCCCGTGGCGCCGCCAGCGGCCGGCATCGCCGTCTTCCAGTACGGCGTCGAGAGCGGCCGTCTGGCAGCGGCTGGCACCCGTGAACGCGTCAGCCTCGGTCGACGTGAGGGTGCCGCGCTGCGCGTCGTCAGCGCCCGTGCGCTGCTCGACCTGTACCGCATCGACGCCCTGCTCGATGCGCTCGCGCTGCTGACCGAGAACGGCACCAGCTACCACTGCGACCTGCTCGGCGACGGTCCTGCCCGCGAAGCGCTCGAAGCGCAGGCCGCGAAGCTCGGCATCGCCGACTACGTGACCTTCCACGGCAACGTGCACCCGGCACAGGTCGAGCGCTACGTGGCGCGCTCCGACGCCTACGTCAGCGTCAGCGAGAGCGACGGTGTGTCACTCGCCCTGCTCGAGGCGCTCGCGCTCGGTGCGGTTCCCGTTCTCTCGGACATCCCGGCCAACCGGCCGTGGGTCAACGATGGATCCACTGGCATGCTCGTCGCGATCGATCCCGCCGACATCGCCCACGGCATCACGCGTGCAGCCTCGCTCGACCGCGAGCGCGTCGCCGCCGACAACCTCGCCGTCGTCGCCGAACGCGCCGACCGCGACACGAACCTCGCCGCCTGCGAGCTCCTCGTCGACTCCCTCGTCGGCGTCACGTGGGACGCATCACCCGTCGTCGCCGACGCCGACGACCCGCGTGCCGAGGCCGACGCCGACGCGGCGTAACTGCCGCGGCCAGGTCCTGCTGCGACTGGCGCCCGCATCGCCGGTTCAGGCACATCGGTTCCGTGAGCGCGGTACCGATACGGCGCTGAGAGAATCGAGTGCGGCTCCGGCACGTCGATTCCGTGAGCGCGGTGCCGATGCGGCGCTGAGAGATTCGATGGCCGGCGAAAACCTGCTGTAGTGGAATCGCGCGGACGCTCTGGTGGATTCAAGCGGCTTCCGGGGGTGGACGATGCACCTGCATGCACCGCCAGCTCAGCTTCCTCCGCGCATTTCCCGTCTTCTTCCTCGCCGTCCTGGCCCTCACACTCGGCGCGCTCCCTGCCAGGGCCGGCGCCGCGACGCCGTGGTCGGTGATCTCCGACCGCACGGGCGGTGCCACCGACGCGCCGGCAGTGCTGCGCGGCACCGACGGTCGTCTCCACGTCGCTTGGCGCGACACCGACGGCGCGACCTCCGGCCTTCGCTACCGCGTCCAGTCGCCGCTCGGGAAGTGGACTGCCACGACCGCCATCACGTCGGGCTGGAGCAGCATCACCAACCCGGGATTGACGGTCGTCGACAACCAGCTCGTCGCAGTCTGGGCAGGCACTGCCGGCGCAGCGCCCGAGCCGCGCTCGACAGGCCGTGCCTGGTTCGCCGTCCTCACCGACAAGGGCTGGATCAGCCCCGCCGAGGGCTTCACCGAATCCGGCGCACCGACCAACTCCGGTTCGATCTCCGCCGCTGTCACCCGTGACGGAACCCCGTGGACCATCTGGAACGGCGGCGCCGGAACGTTCGGCGCGCACGCCAGCTTCCTCCGCGCCGGCACGGAGCAGAGCCTCGCCCAGCCCGGCTGCTGCCAGGACCACGCGAACGTCGCGCGCGACGTCAAGACCGGCGACGTCCAAGCCGTCTACCACTCGAACGAGCCGGGCAACAGCGGTATCTTCCGCCGCCGGCTCGCGCCCGAGGCCGGTGCCCCGGTCCGGCTGGTCGGCGGAGGCACGAGCGCTGCCGGCGTGCTGCGCCACGCCCGCATGTCGATCGCCGCACGCACCTCCGGCGGCATCTACACCGCCTACTGCGATACCTCCTCGTGCGCCCGGATCCGCGTGACGGGCACCGACGGCAAAACGCTGACCATCGTGCACCCGGGCACTCGCCCCGTCGCCGTCGACAGCGTCGGCGTCTCGCCCGCACCCAACGGCCGGCTCTGGGTCCATTGGGGCGACGGCAGCTCGATGTGGGCGGCGCGCAGCAACACGGCCTTCACCAAGTGGGGCGCCACCGTCAAGCTCGGCCTGCCGATCGGCACGAAGGGCAGCCCATGGTACGCCGCGGCCGACGGCACGAAGGGATCGCTCGACATCATCGCCAACATCACCGCCGGCACGAGCCTGCGCCTCTGGCACCGTCGCGCGCTGCCCGGGCTCTCGGTCACCGGGAAGACCACCATCCTGCCGTCGAGCCGCCTGCGCAAGGTGACGCTCACGATCCACGATGCGGGCGTCGGTGTCCGCGGACTGGTCCGTTTCGCCGGCGTCGAACACACCACCAATGCGACCGGCGTCGCGACCTTCATCGTCTCGTCCGCGAAGCGTCCCGGCCGCTACGCGGTGTCCGGCTCCGCCGCCGGATTCTCGCCCATCGCCTCCACCTACGCGCTCCGCGGCTGAGCCCCACAGCGGGGATTCAAGCCAGCGCGCATCTCGACCGATGGGACGCCTACATGTGTGGAATTGCAGGAATCTACGACCGTGATGGCAGCAGCGACCCCGCCGCCATCTCCCGAATGCTCGACGTCCAGGCCCACCGTGGCCCCGATGGCTCCGGAACGTGGGCCGACCCCGGCATCACCCTGGGCCATCGCCGTCTCGCATTCCTCGACCTGAGCCCGGAAGGCGCCCAGCCGATGGCGTACGCCGAGGGGCGCTACGTCATCACCTACAACGGTGAGGTCTACAACTTCGTCGAGCTGCGTGCCGAGCTCGAGCGCGCCGGCCATACCTTCCGCTCGACCTCCGACACGGAGGTGCTGCTCGCCGCCTACGCCGAGTGGGGTGTCCAGTGCCTCGACCGCCTCAACGGCATGTTCGCCTTCGGCATCTGGGACCGCCGCGAGCGCACCCTCTTCGTCGCGCGCGACCGCATCGGCGTGAAGCCGCTCGTCTACACCTGGGATGGCTCCCGCTTCGGCTTCGCCAGTGAGGCGAAGGCGCTGCACGCAGCCGGCCTCGCCGGGGGTGGCGTCGACGCGACCGCCGTCTACGAATACCTTGCCCGCGGCTACACCTCTGCAGGTCGCTCCTTCCACGAGGGCGTCCAGGTCCTCGAGCCCGGCCACGCGCTGCTCATGAGCGATGACATGCCGCTGCGCACGTGGTCGTGGTGGAACCCGGCGCGCGAGGAGGACGCCGCGGTCGGCAGCGCCGCCGAGTGGGCCGACCAAATCGCCGAGCTGCTCGACGACGCCGTGCGCATCCGCCTGCGCGCCGACGTGCCGGTCGGTGCCCACCTCTCCGGGGGACTCGATTCCAGCGCCATCGTCGCCGCTGCTGCGCGACACCACGGCGGCGACGCCGACTTCCAGACCTTCACCGGCGCCTTCACCGACGATGCCGCCAGTGACGAGCGTCAGTGGTCGCGCGCCGTCGCCAGCTACGCGGGCGTCGCCACGAACGAGGTCGAGATCGGCGTCGACCAGCTCGCCGAGCACTTCAACCGCATCCTCTGGCACATGGACGAGCCGATCGCCGGGCCTGGCGTGTTCCCGCAGATGATGGTCTGCGACCTCGTCGCCCAGCGCGGCATCAAGGCCGTGCTCGGTGGCCAGGGCGGGGACGAGCTCTTCGCTGGCTACCTGCGCCATCGCGCGCTGCACTGGAAGCAGGGCATGCAGTCCGGCTCGGCGCTGGGCCGCGCCAATGCCGCGCTCGAGCTCGCCAGCCTCGCCCGTGGTGAGTGGCGCCGCGTGCGCCGTACGAGCACCCGTGTCACCGATGCACAGCTGTCCCCGGACTTCCTCGATCGCGTTGATCCGATGGTGCGCGAGGAGGTTCGCCGCGGCTCCCTGCAGAGCACGAACGTGCGCGAGCTGATGTGGCATGACCTCAAGGCCTACCTGCCGGCGCTGCTGCACGTGGAAGACCGTACGAGCATGGCCGCGTCGATCGAGAGCCGCACGCCGCTGCTCGACTACCGCCTCGTCGAGCTGTCGCTGCGAATCCCGTCGGAGCTGCTCTTCGAGCGCGGTGCGCCGAAGCCGCTGCTGCGTCGCGCCGTCAGTGACTGGCTCCCGTCCGAGGTTGCGAACCGCCGTGACAAGAAGGGCTTCCCGACTCCGCTGCACTGGTGGGAAGACCGCCCGGCGCTGCGTGACCTGGTGCTCGACCTGACCACGCGTGGCCGCAGTGGCGGCGCCTGGAACCTGCCCAGCGAATCAGGTGGCGCGGTCTTCCGCGACAGCTACCTCGCCGAGGCCACCGGCTTCCAGGCGAGCGAGCTGTGGACCGTCCTGACCGTCAACGGCTGGCTCTCGAAGCTCGACCACGGGGCATACGCCAAGCCGCTCGACACGTCCTTCCGCGCCGCTGCCTGACGACTCCGTATCCGCCCCCGGGCCTACACTGGGAAGGGAGCAGACGGACGACGCGAGGGGCACGATCATGGCGAAGACGGTGGAGCAGATTCGGAGCGAGTACGGCACCGCTGGAGGTCGCGCGTTTTTCGCGGAAGGCCGCTTCGCCGTCGTCAACTGCACCTTCAAGGACGGCCGCAACGGACGCTTCGCGACCGTCGAGCTGCGTGACGGCACCGGCTCCTTCACGGCCCGCGCCTTCGATGCACCGCTGGTCGCGGGCATCGACACCGCCGGTGCGATCGACGCCCGCGTGAAGGTGGAGGAGTACAACGGCTCGATGAGCGCCATCATCAATGCCTGGGACGCCGCCGAGCTCTCGACCGACGACATCCTGCGCCTCGGCGGGCTCGACCCCGACGTGCACGCCTCACGCGTCGCGACGCTCGACGCCTGGCTCGACGAGTGCGACGGCACCGTCTACGGCGACGTGCTGCGCGCCTGCTTCGCAGCGCCCGGCACCCGGGACGACTTCTGCATGGCGCCCGCCGCCGTGCGCCTGCACCACGCCGAGCCCGGCGGCCTCGTGCGCCACCTCGTCGAGGTCGGCCTCGCCGGTCTCGCGCTGCTCGACTCCACGGGCGAGGAGTACGACCGCCCCTACTTCCTCGCGGGCGTGTTCCTGCACGACCTCGGCAAGCTCGACACGTACACCCTTCCGCCGACGATCAGCTACACGGCCGCTGGCCTGCTCGGCGAACACCAGGTCTGGTCGATCTTCCGCCTCGGCAAGGCCTGCGCGAAGGTCGGCGTCTCGGCCAGCATCGAAGCCAAGCTCGTGCACATCATCGAGCAGGCGCACGGCGCCTACCGCCACGCCCAGTGGCAGGAGCCGCTCGGCACCGAGGTCAAGGCACTCGCCAACGCCGACTTCTTCTCGTCCCGCCTCGGCGAGACCGACAAGGAGCGTCGTTCGCAGGAGGCGCTGGACCAGCTGCTCGCTGACGAGGCGTCCGCCGGCGCGGCACGCGGCTTCGAGACGCTCGACGCGGATTCCGAGCCGTCGCAGCCCGAGGCTGCGGGTCCCGTGCTGTTCTAGCCCGCCTGCAACGTTTCGCTTCCCCACCCCGATAGTCCGTTGGACGGATAACGGGACGAATCGGGGAACACATGTCAGGCATCGCACCAAGCACATTCATCCGCACGTTCGCGATCGGGACTGGCGTCGCAGTCGGCGTCGCAGCCGGCGGAGTCAGCGCATCAGCCGTCAAGACGGCACGCGATCCCGACGCCTCCGACTTCGCGAAGCAGGTGCCCGTGATCCAAGGTGCGCTGGCGGGCATCGGCCTGATCGGCGGCACCGGCCTCGTGCTGCGTGCCTCCGCGCGCGATCCCTTCATGGCCATCGCCGCCGCCGTGGTCGGCATCGGCGCACTCGGCACTGCCGTCGGGCTCGGTGTCGGGAACGTGATCTGATCCACGTTCCGCGAACCACGAGAACACAGCATCGAATGCAGGGGGGGCGCGACAGCTTGTCGCGCGCCCCCTGCAGCAGCATCTCCGTTGCGACGTCGTTCAGCGGTCCGTCGTGAAGACGACTCGCGTGCTCGAGGTGTTGCCTGCCAGGTCGCGTGTGGTTGCCGTCATGGTGAGTTGGCGAGCACCAGCTCGTGCGAACAGGGACCGGCCGAATGCATTCAGCGTGACCCGCAGGCGGCGCGCCGTTGCGGTCGGGAGCGAGGCGCGAGCCACTCCCACGACCCGGGTGCCACTGCGGAGCACGACCGTGGTCGTGCAGCCCTCGTTGCAGCTGAGGTCCAGGCGCATGCCACTGCGACGGATGACCGCGCGGTTGCGCGTGATGTCACCGATCACGACACGGGGACGTGCGATGTCGTCGCGGACGATCCCGACCGCCGCCATCGCCGTCAACACCGGCACTCCGATCACGGGGAATGGTGCGGCGGCGGTGGCCTGACCGGTGTCCCGGTTGATCTTCCAGAGCCGCAACGTCGGCGAGCCGACCATGCGGAACGCGGCGTACCCGACCTGGTCCGCAGCGATGTCGTACTGGACCTGGCCCAGGGCATTCACGCCAAGCGCGCCCCGTGTGACGAGTGTCCCGTTGTTGGGCGGATCCTGGCGGACGAGCACATCGCGGGTGGTGTCGATCCCGGTGAGCTCGGTCGTCGTCGGTGCAGCCGCCCCGAACACGCTGTTCGTGTACGCCACTGCGTAGACGTTGGGATCGGATCCCGCATTCGCGTCGCCCACCTGGAAGGCCAGGTTACCGTCGACCGCTGCGACCGCCCCAGTATCTGGATGGACACGAAGGTTCTGCTCGGAGTTCGAGACGATCCGGATACGGTCGACCTGTGGATTGAAGTCGAACCCGAAGGCCGTACCGACGAGCGTCATCGGCTCGCCGATCGACTTGGTCGCGCCCGACACCGGATTCACGACGAGCAATCGACCAGCGCTGCTCAGCATGTACAGCTGGCCGGTGGCTGGCCGCTGGTCCATGCCCACGATGCGCTCACCGGTGGCAAGCCCCTGCAACCTCGTGGTGCGATGGATCGCCCCGGGCGCCTGCGAGGTGAATTCCACCAGGGTGTTCTGCGGGGTCGTGCCGTAGAAGGCCTCGGCTGCGGGAGCGGTCGTCGGCGCGGCGAGCGCCGCAGCTGCGGCTGCGAGCACCGTACATTTCTGGACGAGACGGAGATGGGACGTGGACACGTGGACTCCTCGGGAGACGGGGATCAAGGACAGGAACGGGACTGACGGTGCCCCGACCATGGCGCCCTACGCACGGCGGACGCGCAGCGATTTCGACATTCCCGAAGAACGTGCGCGAGGGTGACCGCGCCGGAGCTGCAGCGCGTGCGTGGGGCGGCTGGCGACATCCGCGTTGCCCAAAAAAATGGGAGGGGATCCGACGCCGATCGGATCCCCTCCCCAGTTGCTTTGGAAGGGTCTAGCTATGTCGGGAAGCACAGTCGCCGAACCGTGAAACCCGGGTGGGACTACAGGAGCAGATCTCGCCAGAAAGCTGGTCCCGATTGTCGTCCCGTGGCGCCGTTGCCGGTGCCACATCTCTACTGAACCATGGAGTTGCGAATCGTGCAACCCCCGAGATGGTTCAATTACTTGAGCGGTGCCGGAGCGGCGGAATCACAGCCTGCTCCGCCTGCGCCCGCAACCGTGCCCGGAGGGGCGGGTGCCACCTTCTGGAGCGGTGTCGGAGTCGGCACCTGAGCAGGCGTCTGGGTGGGCGTCTGGACCACCTTGCCGCCAGGGCCGCCGCCCGTGGCGCCCGCAACGCCCGTCGCGGGCGCCTGCTGCATGAGCGTGACGAGCGAGCTGATCGCCTGGATCACGCTCTGGAGCTGCGTGATGAGCGCCGGATCCAGCTGGGCCGCACCAGCGACTGCGCCACCGCCGGCAACCTTGCCCGGTGCTCCGCCACCGGCGATGCCGCCGACGGTCGTCGCGACGGGCGCTGCTGCCGCTGCAGGGGCCGGAGCCGCCGTCAGCGCTGCAGGTGAGCCCGGTGCCGCGGGCTGTGCGCCCGGAGCGATCGGTCCGCCTGCCGTGGTCGTGGCGGGCAGTGCGGGGGTGGCGCTGAGCGGTGCTGGTGCTGATGAGCACATGTTCGTTGTCCCTTGTCCGGTATCTCGTCCAGCTTCAGGGAACCACGGAATCGCGAAACCGGCCAGAGCCCGGCCGAAATTCGACCGTCAACAGACGGTATTGCCGAACGGCTGCGGCATTTCGGTCATGCCCTCGTCGAGCGCGATGCGGCCCGACATGAGCGCGATGCCGTCGAGGATGTCGCGCTCGCTCGTCACGATCTCGGCGATCTCGAAGTGCGCGAAGACCTCCGCCAGCACCAGCAGGCCGCCGAGGATGACCGGTGCACGCGCCGCCTCGAGCCCGTTGATCTGAGCGCGCTCCTCGACGTCGACCGAGGCGAAGCGCGCGATCGTCGACTCGAGGTGGGCGGCGGTGAACGTGAATCCGTGCACGCGTGCGGGGTCGTAGGCCGGCAGGTCGAGCAGGACGGCGCTGACGGTGGTGGCGGTCCCCGCAACGGCGATCGATAGGTCGGGCGTCGCCGGATCCGGGAAGCGCGCATGCAGCTCCTCGCGAACCTGCGCGCGCGCTGCGGCCAGCTCCGAGGCGATCGGTGGATCGTTCGCGGTCAGGAACCGCTCGGTGACGCGCACGCTGCCGAGCTGGAAGGAGTGGCGGTCGTGGATCGTGCCGCCGTCGGTCAGCAGCACCTCGGTGCTGCCTCCGCCGATGTCGACCAGTAGGCCGGTGCCGCGCGCCGAGCGAGCGGCCATCGCCGGGTCGCTCGAGACGCCGGCCCAGGTCGCCTCGGCCTCCTCGGTGCCGGCCAGGAGCGTGGCGCGGAAGCCGAACCCGTGCTCGACCTCGCCCAGGAACGCCTCGCCGTTGTCGGCATCGCGCACGGCGCTCGTCGCCGTCGCCAGCACGAAGACGGCCTCGTGCTCGGTGGCGAGCTGCCGGTACTCGATGAGCGCGTTGCGCACCCGCGTGATCGGCAGCGGCAGCAGGATGCCGCGCGCGTCGACGCCTTCGGCCAGTCGCGTGATCGTCGAGCGGCGCAGCACGACCTCGTGCGCGAGGTTGCCGGCGTCGTCGCGCGTCACGTCCGCGACGATGAGTCGCGTCGTGTTCGAGCCCATGTCGACGGCGGCGATGCGAACGCGTCCCTCAGCCATCGTCGCGCGCCTTGGTCGGCAGCAGCAGGTCGATGAATTCGCGCTGCAGCGCCTCACGCGCATCGGGAATGCGCGCCAGCATGCTGCGCAGGTGGCGCGTGTCGGCGCTCAGCTCCGCGAGCACCGAGCTGAGCTCCTCGCCCCGATCGGCCAGCTGTCCGGCGCGGTCACCCGTGGCATGGATCGTCGCGTCGAGCTTCGCCTGGTGCGCGTCGAGCAGCGCGCCCGCGGCGTCGTACGTCAGCTGCACATCGCGCCAGGCGCGTACGGCGCCATACGTGGTCCACGCGCCAGCCGCGACGGCGATGACGCCGAGCACGATCGCGATCCACATGGTGACGACCGGGTCCATCGCTAGCTGGCCCGACCACGCCCGCTGCGAACGGCCGCTGCTGCGAGCTCCGCGGCGAGCTCGTCGCTGAATGCCTCGACCGGAGCGATCCAGCGCCAGTTGCCGTGCGCCGTGCCGGGGACGTTCATGCGGGCTTCGCTCCCCATGCCGAGCCAATCCTGGAGCGGGAAGATCGCGTAGCGCGAGCGCGAGCGCAGCACCGTCTCGATCGACGCCCGCGGCAGGTCATCGATGTCCTGCGCGCCGGTGAACCGGAGCGCGAAGGCAAGCCGTGAGTCGGTCGGATCCGCAGCCGCTGCGGCCGCCGCACGGTTGGCCCAGCCGCGGATCGTGTCGAAGTCGTGCGTGTCGGTGTAGGCGGCCTCGTTGCCCGTCCACGCCGTCGGCAGGTGGGCGCTCGCGCCGCCCTCGTCGAAGCCCTGTACGAGCACACGCATCTGCGGCAAGCCGGTCGCCGCGCGCAGCTCCTGGAGCGGCACCGTGTCCATGCCGAGATCCTCGACGACGAATTCCAGCTCGCCGAGCGCATCGCGTACCGCGTCGAAGAACGCCATGCCGGGGCCTGGCTCCCACTGGCCCTGCTCGCCGAAGCCGGCACGTGCGGGAACGCTCCACCAGTCGGCGAAGGCGCGGAAGTGGTCGATCCGCAGCACGTCGGCGTAGCGGAACTCGTGACGGATGCGTCGCAGCCACCACTCGTAGCCGTTCTCCGCCTTGACCGCCCAGTTGTAGGCGGGCATCGGCCAGACCTGGCCACCCGGATCCATCGCGTCCGGCGGCGCGCCGGTCAGCACCTTCGGGCGAGCCTCCTCATCGAGCAGGAAGAGCTCGGAGTGCGCCCAGACGTCGGCGCTGTCCTCGCCGACGTAGATCGGCGCGTCGTTCATGATCCAGACATCGTGCGCGGTCGCGAAGGCGTGAAGCGCGCGCAGCTGCTCGTCGAAGAGGAACTGCACGGCGGCTTCCTCGTGCTCGTGCGTCGCACCCAGGTCGAGCGTGCGTGCGCGGTGCGCGCCGAGTCGCCGAATGCGATCCTCGATCGGCCACT
>JAOPYV010000064.1 GCA_025964435.1 Thermoleophilia bacterium
CGAACCACCACCCCCCCAGTAGCCCCCCACCATGTCGATCTCGCAGCTCACCGGTTACGCCGTTGGATACTCCAAGGCGATGGACGCGATCTCCGCGCAGACCCAGGACACGACGCTCGTGCAGGACCCTGCACGCCTCGCGGTGTTCCAGCAGCAGATGTACTACGCGCAGACGGGCTACCAGCTCACGGCTCGCGCCATCCAGGACATGCACAGCGCGGACCAGATCCTCAACGAGCTGTTGCGCGACTCGTAGCCAGTCGCCGCGTGCCTGACGGGCGCGCACCACCGATCCAACTTCCACCAGGGCCTCGTCGGCCGGACCATGTGTCCAGCCGGCGGGGCCTTCGTGCGTTCCCGATCCGAGCCGTGAAGTCCTGATGCGGCCGCCAGGTGAAACAAACTGGCCACCCGATGCGATAGAGGGGTAGAGGCACATGCTGTCTCGCAGCATCCGGGGGGAACACCATGTCAGTTGGATACGCATCATTCGCAGCGCCGCCGATCGCGAGCAGCGCACGGGCACTTGGCATCACCAGCCAGCCCGCCCTCACCACACCGGTCGTTGCCCCGCAGGCCAACGTCCAGGCACCCGCTTCACCCAACGCGCAGGTCCAGACCGGCTTCACCGCCGCTCCGGTCGCCGCCGCGCAGCCCGACGTCGCCGCCAACTTCCAGCAGGCCGCCGCGACCTCCGTGGTCGGTGGCGGGCTCGTCGACTACATCAAGGGCAACGCCACCTCGAACCTCGCGGCTGTCGCACAGCGCGGAATCAAGGGAATCCAGGACAAGATGAACGCCGAGATGGCTTCCGCCGGCGGCACGATCGACCCGCTCAAGGTCCAGATGTACACGCAGCAGATGTCCAGCTTCGAGATGATCATGCAGATGGTCGCCAAGATGCAGGAGACCGAGGAGAACTGCACACGCGCCTTCCTCCGCTAGGAGCTCGGCGCCACCTGATCCACTGACATTCGTTTCCACTCATCGACGAGAAGTCCCAGGCCACTACTGACGCCACCCGGCGTCGGCATCGGGGACAACGATGAGGGACGACATCCCCGGTACGCGAGCCACCACCACGGGCTCACGCACCGATCATAGATCCAGCCACATACGCGCGACACCGCCAGGGGGATGGCGATCGCGAACGACAGCAGGAGCAGGACATGACACATTTCGGAGGCTTCAACTCCAACGGCGACGCACGACGGGCGCACCTCGCGCTGGTCGGCGGTACCGGAACCGACCTGACGTCGGCGAGCCGTGAGGCCGCAGCAGTGCTGCGCCCCGTGGCCAACGTGCATCGCGCCAACTCGGCCATGACCGCCTACGGCGCCGCGAGTGGCCTCGAAGCACCGCGCAGCCGACACGAGAGCGGCGTCCGTGCCGTTGCACGCGACAGCGCGGACTTCGAATCGGCGCTGCTGCCGATGGTGCTCGCCTCGGGCGTCTCGGGCGAATCCGCCACGGCGATCCGCAACGCGATCCTCAACAACCCGGCCCTCAAGGCCGAGGCCGAGCGCGCCTTCCAGCGCGCCCGCATCGAGAGCGTCTGAGCCACCGCCTCAGCGGCGGGCGGCACCGAACGCGGCGAGCGCCTCGCGCGCCGCGTGAGCGACGTCACTGGCACGGAGCGGCTCCTGGGCCTGCACCACGCCGGGCACGTCGGGAATCATCACCGGCTGCGGCGTGATGAACACGGTCGGAATCTGCGGCTGCTGCAGCAGGTGGACGTCCTGGCCCAGGCACTCGGCGCTGATGACCAGCACGTCGGCGCCCCACCCGCGGGCCTGCTCACTGGTGACGGAGCCGCCAGCGGCAATCACGTGGATGCCGTGCGGCGCGAGGTGCGCCGCGTACTCCTGCGGGACCCACGCCCGCAGCGCGACCGAGACGGTGCCGGGGGCGACGCCGGGAGTGGCGCCGGGAGCGCCCTGTACGGAGCCGGGCTGCTGGATCGGCTGCCCGGGCTGGCCCGGCTGCCCGAACTGGGGCTGCCCCTGCTGCACCTGTGGCTGGTGCTGCATCGGCTGGCCGGGAGCTTGCTGCAGGGGCTGCTGCGTCGGGATGCCCGAAGGGGCCTGCTGGGTGGGTGCGTTCGTCGGACCCGGCGCCGGGCGAGGCATGCGATTGCCCTGCTGGTCGACCGGAACCTTCTCGACGAAGAGGCCCGCAAATTTGAGAAGCACGTTCTTCATGGACGTGCGGAGGGTCTACCCTGCGTCGGGAGCCCTCGAACCCGCACGGGATGCGGGCAAGTGGCTTACTCGTCGGTCCGGATCACCACGATGTCGCCGACCTCGACCTGCGCGGTCTCGTCGGCATCGCTCCGGCCTCCCCGGCCACCGACCGCGACGACGTCCTCGCGGTCGACCGTCACCGTGTCGCCGCCGCGTGCCGGCTTGACCGTCACCTCGTCGCCATCGACCTTCGTGACGGCTCCAACGGCGCCTCCGGGGCGCCCGTTCTGGCGGAGCTCGCCCCGCATGCCCTGGCCACCGCGGCCGCCCTGCTGCTGGCGGCCATCGGTGCCGCCGTGCTCGCGCAGCTGCGGCTGGCCGGCATCGCCTGATCCGCCGCGCATGCCCACGGGCGCACCGCGGAAGCCGCGCTCGTCATCGTCATCGTCGGCGCCGCCCACCGCGTAGCCGCTGAAGAATGCGATCAACAGCGCGGAGATGCCGATCGCCGTGATGCCGGCGGTGCGCCGGTCGAAGCTGTGTCGGGCGGGCGTGTCGGCCGCGCTGGGTGTGGTGACGGGCGTCACCAAGGTCGGCTCGTCCGCAGGCGCACCTGCCTGCTCGTCCGCCGCGATCGGCGTCACGAGCGTCTCGGCTTCCGGCTCTGGCGTCGCGTCGAGCTCGGTGGTCGCGTCGACGGCGTCGTCATCGGCGGGCGTGGG
>JAOPYV010000131.1 GCA_025964435.1 Thermoleophilia bacterium
TCCACGAGGCTGTCGCAGCGCTCGCAGCGGCCGTCCACGACCTGCTCGTTCGCCAGCACGGTCTGGTCGACGGGACACCAGTTGACGGGCGCGTCCTTCTGGTACGCGAGGCCCTTCTCGAAGAAGCGCAGGAAGAGCCACTGCGTCCACCGGTAGTAGTCAGGCGCGTGCGTGGAGAGGCGGCGCGTCCAGTCGATCGACCAGCCCATGTGGGCGAAGTCACGCTCGATCGACTCGATGTTGCGCTCGGTGACGTCGCGTGGGTGGCCGCCTGTCTTGATCGCGGCGTTCTCCGCGGGCAGGCCGAAGGAATCGTAGCCCATCGGGTGCAGGACCTTCTGGCCGTTGCGCCGACGGTAGTGGGTGATGACGTCACCCATCGTGTAGTTCTTGACGTGCCCCATGTGCAGGTTGCCCGACGGGTACGGCAGCATCTCCAGCACGTACGAGCCGCGCTCGCCCTCCGCAAGGCCGTCATTGGGAACGTCGGCGACGCCGGCCGTCTCCCAGGCCGCATGCCACTTCGGCTCGATCGCCGCGTGGTCGTAGTCAGGAAGGTACTGCTCTTCGGTGGGCGCGGAGCCCGGAGTGCTAGCTGTCATGCACGAATGCTACCGCTCGCAGCGGGGTGCGACACGAAGTCGTGACGATGCGCGCGACTTCCGTGACACATGCCCCGAGATCATGTCGATCGACCTGCACGCCGCATTCCCACATGGGCACCGCGGACCCCGGGTAGCTCAGTGGATAGAGCAGCACTCTGACTCAGTGGCAGGTCGCGGGTTCGAATCCCGCCCCGGGGATCCGCTACGATTTGCGTAGTCAGAGTGCCGCTCAGCGAGAGCTGAGTTACCACACGAGGCCCGCGCCCGAGGTGCGGGCCTCGTTGCGTAGAGGGAGTTCCCTGCTACGTCAGGCGACGCGCTCGCGCGCCTCGGGCACGTCGCCCGGGAGGTCGGCGATCAGCTCGGCCTCGAAGGGCTGCGACGGCAGCGTCACCGGCTGCAGCATGATGCAGGCGAGCGGGGTCGGAAGCTTCGCGTGGAGCTGGGTGCCGCTGAGCTGCATACCGAGGTCGACGGTCCAGCCCTCAGGCGAGCCGACGAGGACGCGCATCGGCTCCTCGCTCGCCCAGCTCGGCACGAGGCAGGCCGAGCCCGTTTCCACGGGGTGTTCGATCCACCAGGCGACACCGCCGCCATCGCGCACGACGCCGAACAGGGTCAGCTCGGGAGCGGAAAGGAAGGATGGGAGCGAGCTGGATCCGCCGCCACCGGCTGGCAGGGGCACATCAACGCCGAGCGCACCCGCGGGCACCCCGAGGCGCGCGCCCGTGGCATCGCGCTGGATGCGATGCGCGAGGTAGCTGCGGTCACGCTTGAGGTCGACCCACGCCGCCCCGATGACGCCAGCGATGCACAGGAGCACCGACACCAGGAGCACGACGGGCGAGTTGGTCCACATGTGGTCGATCGCGCAGAACATGTCCGTCCCGCCACCGCGCCGGCTGCGACCGTACCCGGTCGCCGACGTCGTGATGCAGCCACCGGGGATCAACGACGCGTTCACCACGAAGAGCACGAATCCGAAACCGACGCCGGTGGCGAGGATGTAGCGAGCAGGCAGGTCACGCAGGAACATGCCCTGCACATCGACCCGAACGTGACGATCCTTGAACCATTCGCCCGTCGCCCCGAGTGTGGCGGCTCAGTACACGTATGCGCGACTCAGCCGCCACACTTCGGGCGGCCCGCTTGAGGTGTGGCGGCTGAGTACACGTATGCGCGACTCAGCCGCCACACTTCGGCGTCAGGCGATCAGGTCACGACGCCGAGGCGCGTCAGCAACCAGGCGTAGCCGGCGTAGGCCGCGACGAGCGCCGCGCAGGCGGCACCCATCGAGATTCCGAAGCCGAGACCGCGACCGAGCAGCAGCGGCAGCGCGAGGAAGAGCACCATCGACGGCAGGACGATCCAGAGGATCGCCCACGAGAGGTCGACGACCTGGTCGACATCGCGCGTGTCCAGCCAGAGCCAGGTCAGCGCGAGGATCGACGTGAGCGGGAGCGAGACGAGGATCGCGCCCCAGAGGCTCGAGCGACGTCCGACCTCACTCGCGGCAACGACGAGTGCTCCCGAGAGCACGCCCTTGAGGACGAGCTGCCACACGTCAGCGGCGGTGCAGGATCGAGGTCGCGGCGAGCCCGGCCTGCATGCCGACCTGTGCGCCGCGCTCCACGTCGCTCGGGAAGTGTGCGCCCGCGTGGATGCGGCTCAGGCCGGTCTGGCGGGCCCACCACATGAACTCGGTCGTGCGGGCCGGCCAGAGGCTCGAGAGCACGGAGGCGGCCGCGTAGGCAGCGCTCGTGTGCCCGGACGGGTACCCGGCGTCGTTCGGCTTCTTCCCGATCAGTTGGATCGACGGATCGACCTGGTACGGGCGCAGTCGATCGTAGCCCTGCTTGGCAACCTGGGTCCGCAGCGCGGCGGTGCCCATACCGAGCAGCATCATGCCGGTGCCGGCCCAGCCGCGCATGAAGCCGGTCGACTGGCGGTACTCCTTCGCGAAGCGCTGCCAGACGTCCCAGCCGCCGTGCTCGGAGAGCCAGGTGGTGAACTGCGCCGCCTCGGGCGAGGCGCTGGCACGGGCGTTGAGCACGCGCACCGTCTGCAGCTCGTGCGCCTCCACCACCGCGTTCGGCGGTCCGGGCAGGTTCGCCGGGCGGCGACCGTACGTGGGGAAGCCGAAGCGATCGACGCCGGTCGGCACGGGAAGCACGTGGTTGAGGCTGTGAATACTCATGTCACCTGCACCGTCGCGATGGCGGGTGATCCCGCTCCGGGCCTGCAGCTCGGTGCTGCCTCCAGCGGCCGCGCGTGTGGCCGCATGCGTCCCGCGCGATCCGTACGATTGGGCGATGCCCAGTGATTCGAACACCAGCACCACGAGCACCCTCCACGAACCGCCGGAGCTGAGCGCCATCGCCCCGACGCGCATCTCACTCGAGATCCCGTCGAAGGTCGTGGTCAAGGTGCTGCTGCTGATCGCCGTCTTCGCGCTCTCGGTCATGATCCTGCGCGAGCTGCAGAGCCTGCTGGTGCAGATCGCGGTCGCGGTGTTCCTCGCGGTCGCCGCCGACCCCGTCGTGCGGAAGCTCGAGCGGCGAGGCATGGGTCGCGGCAGGGCCGTGCTCTCGGTCATGCTCGCGGCATTCGCCGCCTGTGCCATCGTCGTCGCCGTCTTCGTGCCACCGCTCGTCGAGCAGGGCGACCGCTTCATCACCGCAGCGCCGGACATCGTCGATGACGTGCGCGGCAGCAGCTGGTACCAGGACATCGACGAGCGCTTCGACGTCATCGGCAAGGCGAGCGAGCAGGCCGAGAAGCTGCCGGGCGTGGTGAGCGACCAGATCGGGTCCGTCTTCGGTGCCGTTGCCGCAGGCGTGCTCGGCACGATCACGATCCTCTTCCTCGTCGTCTTCCTGCTGCTGGGTGGCGGCCAGGTCATGCAGGGCACCGTTCGTGTCTTCCCGAAGATCGCCGAGCGGCGCTGGTGGACGATCGTCCAGGGCGCCTACTCCGGCATCGCGGCCTACGTCGGCGGCGCGATCATCATCGCGCTCTGCGGCGGCACCGTGCTGACGGTCACGGCGCTCCTGCTCGACCTGCCGTACGCGCTCCCGCTCGGCCTCTGGATGATGCTGCTGGAGATCATCCCGATGATCGGCGCCACGATCGGCGCCATCCCGGCCGTCATCGTCGCATTCGTCGCAGGTGGCACGGTCGAGGGCATCATCATGATCCTCGTCGTGATCGTGTACCAGCAGGTCGAGAACCTCATCGTGCAGCCGAAGGTCCAGGGCCGCGCCGCGTCGCTGTCACCGTTGATCGTCTTCGTGTCGGTGCTCGTGGGCTCGCAGCTGCTCGGCGTGCTCGGCGCGCTGTTCGCCGTGCCGGTCGCCGGCGTGATCCAGATCTTCCTGCGCCAGCTCGTCGACGACCAGGGATCGCATGACACGTCCGTTCCGAAGCTCGCGCTCGAGGGCGCACCTGAGGCACCCGACGCCGATGGCGACGGACTTCCCGGCGTCGCGAACGACCCGAGCGACTGACCAGCACCCACGGCGGTCGCCTACATCAGTGGCGCGAGGTTGCGCAGCACGCGCTCGGTCACCTTCCAGTGGAGCGGGCGTCGGCGCCACGCCTCCAGGTGGACCTCGTTCGAGTTCTGCATGTCGACCTCGTAGAGGTCGCCGAGCTGGGCGGCGAGCTTCGCGTCGTGCACCTCGAGGTTGACCTCGTAGTTGCCGAGCATGCTCCACCGGTCGATGTTCGCCGTGCCCACCGTGACCCACGCGTCATCGATCACCGCGGTCTTCGCATGGAGCATGAAGTTGCGGTAGAGGAAGACGCGCACACCGGCCGCGAGCAGGTCCTCGAACATGCCGTGCGCGAGGGCATCCGTCATCGGGTGGTTGGAGTGCTCGGGCAGCAGCACGCGCACGTCGACGCCGCGCCTGGCAGCCTCGGTCAGGCTGTCGCGGAATGCACGGTCGGGCACGAAGTACGCGTTGGTGATCCAGATCCGGTCGGCGGCGCGGTCGATCGCCTCGAGGTACATGCCGCGGATCGGGAAGATGCCGAGCGACGGATCGTTGCGATGGACGAGCACGTGCGGGTCCCACGCCCGGCCCGGCACGTTGGCCAAGCGCGTGGCGCCATTGGGAACGTGCTGGTTCCAGAAGTCGCCGAAGGCATTCGCCAGCTCCAGCACGGAGGCGCCCTCGAGGCGAAGGTGCGTGTCGCGCCACTGCAGGAAAGGCTCCCCGAAGTTGTAGCCGCCGATGAAGCCGACCTCATGGTCGACGACGACGAGCTTGCGATGGTCGCGCAGGAAGTTGCCCGGGCGGAGCGCGTTCAGGCCCGGCGTGATCTGCTTGAAGGGATAGGCCTCGATGCCGTCCCCGAACCAGACAGCGTTGATCGCGTGGTCCGAGAGCAGCCAGTCCCACAGCACGTGGACCTGGACACCGCGTCCGCGGGCACGTCGCAGCGCATCGCGCACGATGCGACCGCTGGCATCGTCGACCCAGATGAAGGTCTCCACCAGGATCTCGGTGCGGGCCCCGTCGATCGCGGCGACGATGTCCTCCATCAGCTCGTCACCACGCATGTACAGGTGCATCGAGTCGACCTCACGCGTGAGCGTGATCGGTGGGAAGTCGACGCTCGGGTACGTCGCGGGGCGCGTGGCCTCGCGCTTGCGTGCGACGTACCGCGACTTCACGAGCACGCCGAGGGCGAAGATCGCCTGCAGCAGGACGAAGCCGATGAACAGTCGCGACAGCCGCGTCCGCAAGCGAAGCTTCTCATCGACCTGGGCAATCGGTTCCAGCGGGGAATGCATGGACGAGACGTACCCGCCACGCGCCGCGGTCTACCTCAGAGCAGCACGAGCTGGTCGCGATGGATCGCCGCGCGACCGCCCCGTCCATCGGCGACGGCGATCAGCGTGACGAGCTCTCGCCCGTCGTATTCCACGATTCCCTTGGCGAAGGCCGGACCCGTCGCACCCTCGCGCAGCTCGACCGCGTCGCCGACATGGAAGCCGCCCTCGACGCCGACGATGCCCACGTTGAGCAGGCTCGCACCGCGCTCGACGATGGCGTTGCGGGCGCCAGCATCGACCTCGATCGTGCCGCGCACGGGCTTCGCGTGGCGCAGCCAGAGCTTGAACGCCGAGCCGATGTTCGAGCGCGGCGCGATCCGCGTGCCGAGCGGCTCGCCGGCGAGGATGCGCCCGACCACGCCCGGGGCGGCGGCGCGGGCGATGTGCGTCATCGTGCCGCCGGCGCTCGCCATCTCGGCGGCGATCACCTTGCTGCGCATGCCGCCGGAGCCCCAGTGCGACCCGCTGGTCGCGGTGTCGACGCGCTGCAGCAGCGAGTGGTCCTCGACGAGCTCGATCAGCTCGGCGCCCGGTGAGTCGGGATGTTCGGTGTAGAGGCCGTCGGTGTCGGTCAGCAGCAGCAGCCGGTCGGCGCCGAGCGCCACCGCGACCTGCGCGGCGAGCGCGTCGTTGTCGCCGAAGGTGATCTCATCGGTTGCAGTCGTGTCGTTCTCGTTCACGACCGGGATGGCGCCCCACGACAGCAGCTGCTCGAGCGTGGCCTTGGCGTTGACCCACGAGGCGCGATGCGCGGCGTCGTGCATCGTCAGCAGCACCTGGCCTGCCTTCAGGCCGCGCAGCTCGAACATGCTCGACCAGCTCGCGAAGAGCGCGCCCTGTCCGACGGCGCTGGCCGCCTGGAGCGCCGGCAGCTCGGTCGGGCGCTTGGTGTGTCCAAGGATGCCCAACCCCGTGGCGATGGCGCCCGACGAGACCAGCACGACCTGGTGGCCCGCAGCGACCGCCGAGGCGATGTCATCGACGAGCGCGCCGAGGAGGCCGACCTGCCGGTGACCGGACGAGTCGACGAGGGAAGAAGAACCGATCTTGACCACCACGCGCACACCGCAGCCGTACCCGGCAGCGGGTGGTGCCGAACGTCAGACGAAGCCGCGGACGAGCGCCCTGCGGCTGGAGAGCTCGAGCTTGCGCAGGATGCTGCCCACGTGGTGCTCCACCGTGCGTGCGCTCAGCACCAGCTCCGCGGCGATCTCCGGATTCGTCAGGCCTGCCGCGACGTAGCGGGCGACCTCGCGCTCGCGGCGCGTCAGGGCGATGAAGGCGTCGGGGTCGCGCGATGGCGGTGCAGGACTTAGCAGCGGCCGGGTCTGGAGCTCATCGCCCTCACCCTCGATGCTCGCGGGCAGGATCGTCAACGCGGCATCGATGAGCGCACCGGGATTTCCTGCGGCAGCGCGAACGACCTGGCGGGCGTGGAAGCTCCACGGGGTGATCGCGAACTGGGCGACGAGCGCATGGGCGGCCGATTCGCTGAGCGGCGGCACGGGTGCCACGCGGTAGTCGAAGCGGTGCTCGAGCAGCTGCCGCATCGCCGCGGGCAGGCTGCGTCCTGCGAGCAGCAGCATGGACTGCGGCGTGGCGTCGAGCCGCGCGTCGATGCGCGCCACGTCGATGGCGTCGACCAGGTCGACGTCATCGCAGACGATCATCGCGGTGCACCCGCGCCCGAGCGCGGCCATCTGCAGGTGGTCGAGCATCGTCGACGTGCCCATGCCGACCGCGCCGAGCAGCGCGACGGCGCGCGGCAGCGGGCCGTGCGTGCCGAGATGGCTCGCGAGCTCGTCGACGAGACGGATGCGGTCGGGTTGGATCATCCCTCCCACGGTACGACGCGCCCTGCGACCCTGCCTAGGGGGATCAGTTGCGCTGCGGCGCGGCGAGCAGTCGCTCGACCGACTCGATCTCCCGGCCGTAGCACGCCCAGTCGCCCTGCTTCTGGCAGGCGAGCGCTCGTGCGTAGGCAGCATCGACGTCGGTGAGGCGCTTGAGCAGCTCCTGCTGGCTCAGCCCGGCGAAGTCGCCAGCCGTCGGTGCTGGCGTGTCGCCAGCACCATCGTCCGCCGGTGCATCGCCATCGCCGGTGTCCGCGTCGTCGGCCTCATCGAGGATCTCGCCGCCGCGCTTGGCGAGCAGCTCGCGCACGGCATCCTCGAAGTCCTCGCCCCACGCCACGGTGTCGCCCAGGACGACGACCAGCCGCTGGAACTCGGGAATCTCGGCTTCCGCGTTCTGCAGGTAGACCGGCTGCACGTAGAGCAGGCTCTCCTCGATCGGCAGCACGAGCAGGTCACCGAAGATCACCGTGTTGTTGCCGGTGGTCCACTGGCGCACCTGGTCGGAGACCTCACTGTCCTGCTTGATGCTCGCCTGCACCTGCGCGGGACCCTGCGTCAGAGTCTGCGTCGGCAGCTCCAGCGTCAGCAACTCGCCGTACTGCGTGCCGTCGCTGCGCGCGACCATGTAGGCGACCATGTTCTTCTTGCCGAGCGGCGAGAGCGGGCGCACGAGGAGGAACTCCTCCTTCGTCTCACCGGGCAGCTTCGCAAGGATGTAGAAGGACTCCATCGGCGAGCCGCCGAGCTCGGGCACTTCCCACTGGTCCTCGCGGGCGTAGAAGTCCGCGACGTCGGCCATGTGGTAGCGGGTCCAGTACTGGGTCTGCTGCTCGAACAGCTCCTCGGGGTAGCGCAGGTGCGCGCGCAGGTCCTCGGGCATCTTGTCCATGTCGGTGAAGAGCTTCGGGAAGATGTCGCGCCACGAGCCGAGGATCGGATCCTTGTCGTCAGCCACGTACAGCGTCACGTCGCCGTCGTAGGCGTCGACCACGGCCTTCACCGAGTTGCGCGCGTAGTTCATGCCCGAGAGCGTGCCGCCGGAGCCGATCGACTCGCTGTAGGGGTAGCGATCGCTCGTCGTGTAGGCGTCGAGCACCCAGACGATGCGGCCCTCGGTGACGACGGCGTACGGATCCGCATCGATCGTCAGGAACGGCGCCAGCTCGGTGACGCGCTCCTTGATGTTGCGGCGGAACATGACGCGGCTCTTGTCGGTGAGCTGGTCGGTGAAGAGGTACTTCGTGTCGCCGAGCGTGGTCGCGAAGGCGACGCGGCGCGCGAAGCTGTCGACCTTGATGCCACCGTCGCCGGAGTACGTCGTGCGGGTCTCCTCGACCTTGGCGTCCTCCTCCGTGGCACCCGTGGCGGGCGTGACGGCGCGTGCCGACACCTCGCGCTGCTTGGTCGCGACGATCACGGCGTTGTCGGGGTTCTCGCCGAAGTAGACCTCGGGTCGATCGATCTTGATGTCCTCCTGGTCGACCGGCGCCGGAGGCAGGTCCTTGAGGATGAACTTCGGGCGACCCTGGCGCTCGGTCTCGTTCGGCCAGGCCGCGACGGCGCCGTAGCCGTGCGTGTAGACGAGGTGCTGGTTGGTCCAGCCCTGGTTGACGATCGGCGCGCTCTGCTCGAGCTCACGCACGCTCACCATCACCTGGCGATAGGCGTCGCCGACCTGGTAGCGGTCGACGTCGACGTCGGAGAACTTGTAGTACGGGCGCAGCGCCTGCAGCTGGTTGGTCACCTTGTTCAGCTCGTCGGGGCTCCACAGGCGGATGTTGTCCGTGGTGCCGCGGTTGTCCTCGAGCAGCTGCGCCTCGGTCAGCGTCGCCTTGTCGGTGAAGTCCTTCGACGTGATCTCGTCGAGGTTGAAGGCCGAGCGCGTGTTGGCGATGTTGCCTTCGATGACCTTCTTCTCGCGTGCGTTCTCGTTCGGGTCGACGAGCACCTTCTGGACGGCGCTCGGGATGATGCCGGTGACGACGATGCTCAGGGCGACCCAGCCGATGATCGAGCCACCGACGACGCGCCAGTTCTCACGGCGGGCGAACCAGACGATGAGGCCCGCCAGCACGATGCTCGCGACGAGCATCAGCCAGTAGCCGGGGATCCGCGCGTGGGTGTCGGTCCAGCCAGCACCGGCGACGTAGCCCGTGGCGGAGGTCGCGAGGCCCCAGATCGAGAGACGGAACTGGAAGGCGGACACGAGCAGGAAGGCAGCGGCCAGTACGGACAGGTGGATGATCGCCGAGCGCGCGATGCGCGGCCCGGGCAGGTAGCGGATCACCCCGGTGGCGACGTAGACGATGCCGACGGCGATCGCCGACAGCACGAGCACGACCTGCAGCGAGCGCGCGATGAGCTCGAGCAGCGGCATCGTGAACACGTAGAAGGAGGCGTCCTTGCCGAAGTGCGGATCGGTCACGCCGAAGTCGCTGCGGCCGAGGAAGCGCAGCACCGTCTCCCAGCGCGAGCTCATGACGAGGCCGGCGATGATGCCACCAATGACGGCGACGCCGAGCAGGATCGGCTTGAGCACGAACTGCGGCACGATCGGCTGGTCGGGCGCCTCAGGGTCGACGGGTCCCGCGAGGAACGGCACGTACAGGTCGTTGCGTGCATTGCGACGCGCGACGATGAAGTTCGTGAACAGCAGCGCGAAGGTGAACAGGCCGAAGGCAAGGCCGAGCGCGGTTCCCCACTGCAGGCGCGTGACGAGCACGTCGCGCTGGCCGAGCTCCTGGAACCAGAGCAGGTCCACCCAGAAGCGCAGCACTGCGCCGCCGACGAGGATCAGCGGGATCACGATGGCGAGGATGCGTCCGCGCCATCGCCGGAGTGCGCCGCCTCCACTGGTTGCTGGGCGCTGGGGCCGCCGTGGCGGCATACGTCGAACGTTGTCTTCCATCGTCGCCGAGCCTACAGGGCACGGGCGCAGGCGTGATGGTCAGGTCTCAGCAGCGAATCGTGCGCTGGACGCGTCCGGCGGTCTCGCGGTCGCTCACGTCGTAGGCGCGCACGACGATCGTGCGTGCTCCCGACGTGCAGGGAACCTCCGCCTGCCAGCCGTCGGCACCGTTCCAGTCGACGGCGCGCAGGCGGCCGTCGACCTCGAAGGCGACGCGGTCGACGCCCAGGTCGTCGGAGACGTTCGCGACGATCGGCAGGAACGACGTCGACTTCTTCGTGATCGAGGTGCTGCGCGCCTGCTTGGTGATGCGGCGAGAGACGATGCCGCCGCGCATCCGGAACGACGAGATCGTGCGCACCGCGCCCTTCGTGCTCGTCTTGCTCCACGTGAACGTGCCGCTGTGGGCGGTCGTGCCGACGCGGGTCCAGGCGCTGCGCGACAGCACCTTCCAGACGACCTTGCTCGTCGCCTTCACGACCTTCCGCGGCGCCTTGAGCTCGAGGCTGGCTACGACGGGTGCTGCCTCGCCGCCGCCAGTTGCGGAGCGCGGCTGGCGCGCGGCCGCGGCGACGGCCGCGGCAGCGTCGAGCCGGCCTGCGCCGTAGGCCTGGTCGTAGCCGGCGTCGCCGAGGTCGCGCGCCGTGCCGATGATCGTGTCGGTGACCGCGCGGCGACCGAGGCCCTGTGCGAAGAGCAGGGCGGCCACGCCGCCGACGTAGGGCGACGCCATCGAGGTGCCGTCCCAGGAGTCGTGGCTGCCGTTCATCGTCGACGAGAGGATCTGGGCGCCGGGCGCGGTGATATCGAGCCCGGGGCCGAAGTTGGAGAAGCCGGCACGCTGGTCGGCGATGTCGGTCGCACCCACCGACATGCAGCCGTCGTAGCGGCCGGGGTAGCCGACCTGCTTGGCGCTCTCGTTGCCGCTGGCGCAGACGACGATGGCGCCGCGCGATGCCGCGTAGTTGACGGCGGATTCGAGCAGGTCGGATCCCTCCGTGCCGCCGAGCGAGAGGTTGATGACCTTGGCGCCCTTGTCGGAGGCGTGCACGATGCCGCGCGCGACCTGCGAGTAGTTGCCGGCGCCGTCGGAGTCGAGCACGCGAACGGCGAGGATGGTGGCCTCGGGCGCGATGCCGGCGATGCCGGATCCGTCGTTGGCATTGCCGGCCGCGATGCCCGCGACGTGCGTGCCGTGGCCCTGGACGTCCATCGGGTCGGGGTCACCGTCGACGAAGTCGTAGCCCTGCTCGACGCGACCGGCGAGGTCGGGGTGCACGTAGTCCACGCCCGTGTCGACGATCGCGATCTTGATGCCTGCGCCGCGGGTCACGTCCCATGCCTGGGTCGCGCCGATCGTGGCGAGTGCCCACTGCTGGCTGAAGAAGGTGTCATTGGGCGTCCACGTGGCGGCGACATCACCGGAGATGCGGGCGACGTGGTCGATCTCGACGTAGTCGATGCCGGGCTGCGCGAGCAGGCGGCGCTGGGTGGCGGCGAGGCCGCCGGCGCCGGCCGGAACGACGACGGCATCGAGCGAGCGGATGCCACCCTTGACGGCGGCACGTGCGGTTCGTGGCGCGACACCGGCCGAGCGCAGGACATGATCCTGCGACGTGGCGGTGGCGGCGGAATCGAATCCGACGATGAGACGCGGTGCGGCTGCTGCATGCGCTGCCGAGGACATGCACAGCACGCCAAGGCAACTCAACAGGAACACGACCGCCGGGTGGGCTCGGCGAGTGGGCGTATGCATGTTGCGCCCTGCATCGGTTCGCGTTTGCTCCAGCTTGAGCAGAGATCGAACTTTGCTAGGAAGCGACTGACTACTCGCACGGATGCGCGCGGATCCGAGCGTTTCGCCCGCCCTCTGGGGGGACGTGTCGCACATGAGCATCCAATACGAGACATGAGGTGCGACACGTCCTCGTCGCACGCGACGCCGCCCCGCGCCATATGCCACGTGCGTGGGCGGTTGGGGGCCGCATCGTTGGGGGCCGCATCGTTGGGTGCCGCGCCGTTGGGTGCCGCGCCGTTGGCGCGAAGCAGACGCCAGAAACAACTCGAGGCCCCGCAAGATGCGGGGCCTCGATGTAGTGGAGCTAGACGGGATCGAACCGACGACCTCCTCGCTGCCAGCGAGGCGCTCTCCCAGCTGAGCTATAGCCCCAGGTAGTGCTCGCAAAGTCTAGCGCACCGATTCGGTGGATGCCAGCGCAATGCGGAAGCGGGTAGCTACGCCTGCGCTGCCGGCTGCTGTTCGCTGCCCGTGGAATCGTCCGGGATGTCGGACAGGTCGTCCTCGACCGGAGCGACCGCTTCTGCGCCGTCCTCGGTGATCGTCTCCTGCGGCACCTGGCCCCAGAGCGTGTCGAGCCGGTAGAAGTCGCGCGCGTCGGGCGTGAACACGTGGACGACCACGTCGACGTAGTCGAGCAGCATCCAGGTCCCGTCCGGATCCGATTCCCGGCGGCGGGGCTTGTGGAAACCCTGGTCACGCATCTCGTCGACCAGGTGATCACAGATCGCCTTGGTCTGGCGCGTGTTCGAGCCGGTGCAGATGACGAAGAAGTCGGTGTAGCTCACGACCTCGCGGAGGTCCACGATGCGGACGTCGGCGGCAAGCTTCTCAAGGGCGGTCTTAGCGATGGTCCGCGCAAAGGCGGCGGTGTCCAGATTCGTCATATGCCTTCCATCATAGGTGGGGCGACGCCAGATTGCGCTGGTTGCCCGACGCTTTCATTCCGATTCTCCCCCTGCGAAGTCGGCTCGAATCCCCCAGAACCACGAAATTCGTGCCAACTCGCGCACTTCCTGACGACGCTCGTCACGAGGTCGACGGACCGTAGAGCTGCAGCACGTCGTTGACGATCGCCTCGGGGATGAGCGCGCGCAGGGCGTCGACATCACCCGTGGCAGCGACGTCGCGCACGATCGTCGAGGAGATCGGCACCTCCGGCATCGGTACGAGGTCGACCTCGGCGCCGCCGGCCTCGAGCTCGCGCACCGTGGCGGCGAGCGTGTCGGCTGCGATCTGGTCAGGACGCGCGACGATCGCGATGCGGGCCATGCCGCGCAGCTGCTCCCACCGCTCCCAGGAGTGGAGCGTCGCAGCCTGGTCGGCGCCGACGACGAGCCACGCATGCACTTCGAGGTCGTCGTAGCCGAGCGACGCCGGCGCCTCGATGACTTCCGCCACGGTGTCGACCATGTAGCCGGGGTCACCGTCCTCGCCCCGCTCGACCTCGCTGTCGGAGACGACGACGTGGTCCAGGTCGGCGAAGGCGCGCACGGCCATCGTCAGGCGCGCTCGCGCCGAGACCTGCGGCGCACGGCGGTGTGGCGGGATGCCTGCCGGAACGACGACGACGCGGTCCAGCCCGCACGCGGCGTGCACGGCATCGACCACGGCGCGATGGCCGAGGTGCGGTGGGTTCATCATGCTGCCGAACACGCCGAGGCGGTACGTGCCGCGACGCGGTGGCAGGGATTGGTCCTGGTCAGCGGATATGTCCGTCACCCTCCACGACGTACTTCGTCGTGGTCAGCTCGCGCAGGCCGATCGGCCCGCGTGCGTGGAGCTTGTTGGTCGAGATGCCGACCTCCGCGCCCAACCCAAACACGCCACCGTCAGTGAAGCGCGTCGACGCATTGACGTAGACGGCCGCGGCATCGACACCGGAGGTGAAGCGAGCGGCGGCCTCGGGGTCGGCGGTCACGATCGCCTCGGAGTGGCCGGTGCCGTAGCGATTGATGTGGTCGATCGCGGCGTCGATGTCCGGCACCGTGGCGACGGCCATCACGAGATCGAGGAACTCGATGTCGTAGGCCTCCTCGTCGCGCCGCACCTCGACGCCCGCCGCCTCGAGCTGCTCGACCAGGTACGACAGCAGGTCGTCGGCGCGCGATTCGTGGACGAGCAGCGTCTCGGCCGCGTTGCACACTCCCGGGCGCTGGGTCTTGGCGTTGATCACGACGTTGCGCGCCATCTCACGGTCGGCGCTCGCATCGACGTAGACGTGGTTGTTGCCACCTGCGGCGGCGAGCACCGGCACGCGGGCATGCTCGAAGAGGAACTTCTTGAGCCCCTCGCCGCCGCGCGGGATGACGAGGTCGAGGCCGCCCTCCAACGCGATCAGCTCGCGGAACGCCTCGCGGTCCTCGGGCGGGAAGTTCCAGACGCACTGCTCGGAGAAGCCGGCAGCCTCGAGCGCGTGCCAGAGCCGCTCGACGAGCGCGCGATTGGTGTCGACGGCCTGCGACGAGCCGCGAAGGACGATGCCGTTTCCGGTCTTGATCGCGATCGCTGCAGCGTCGGCAGTGACATTGGGGCGCGCCTCGTAGACGACGCAGACGACGCCGAACGGCACGCGCTCCTTGCGCAGGCGTAGTCCATTCTCGAGCGTACGCTGCTCGATGATCTCGCCGATCGGGTCATCGAGCGCGGCAACCTGCTCGACCGCAAGCGCGATGTCTTCGAGCCGCTGGTCATCGAGACGGAGCCGGTCGAGCAGGGCGGCGGTCATGCCACCCTCCTCCGCGCGCCGCACCTCGTCGGCATTGATCGACAGCAGCTCGCTCGCGTCCTGGCGCAGCCGGGCCGCGTAGTCGAGCAGCACGCCATCACGGCGCGCACGTGGCGAGCTTCCCAGCGTGCGAGCAGCCTCGCGGACCCGTTCAACCTGGCGCAGTTCAGTGACGACGTTCATACCGTCAACCTACCGCGAAGCGCCGACAAGTATGCCGGCGGCGCACGACGATCAGACGTCGTCGTTGGCGACGTCGACGTCGAGCGCTTCGGCGAGCTCGTACGGATCGTCGTCGGGGTCGGCGTTCCACCACAGCTCGAGCGGGATGCCGAAGGCCTCGACGGTCGTGCCGTTGCGGGCACCGGCAGCCTTGAGCGCACGCAGTGCGCCGGATTCCTCGAGGAAGTCGTAGAGCCGCTCGCGTGCGTGCTCATCCTCGGCAGCGCGCTCGGCGAGCAGGCGCATCGCCGGCTCGCCAGCGATGCGGAAGGTGCTCTTCTCGCGGAAGATGCGCCAGCGTCGTCGCTTCGGGCGCGGCCGGAAGACGCGGTACTCCTCCAGCTGCAGGTCGGGCCGCCGCACGTCGCCGACGGGCGTGCCGTCGCCGTACTGCTCGGCGTACTGGAAGAGCGACGAGAGGAACTTCGAGAGTCCCTGGGTCGTGGCGCTCGACAGTGCGCGGATGTCGAGGATCGGGCCGCGCTCGCCGGCCAGCTCCTCCATCGCGTGGGAGACATCCGCCTTGGCTCGCTCGGCGATCTCCTCGCTGACGAGGTCGAGCTTGGTCAGCGCGATGATCTGCGGCAGCTGCGCGACACGCGGCGAGAACTTCCACAGCTCGCCCTGGATGACGCGCGCGGCGCGCACGACGCTCTCCGGATCATGCTCGGCGTCCTCGAGGCTGATCACGTGGACGAGGATGCGCGCACGTTCGAAGTGGGCGAGGAACTCGTGTCCCATGCCGATGCCTTCGCTGGCACCTTCGAGCAGGCCGGGAACATCGACGACGATGACCTGGCTGCCGTCGGGGCGCTCGATCGTGCCGAGCACGGGCGCGAGCGTCGTGAAGGGGTAGTCGCCGACCTTCGGCTTGGCGTTGGAGATCTTGCGCAGCAGCGAGCTCTTGCCGGCGTTGGGCAGTCCCGCGAGGGCTGCATCGGCCATCAGCTTGAGGCGCATCTCGAGCTTGAACTCGTCACCGGGCAGGCCGATCTCGGCGAACATCGGCGCGCGCTTCACGCTGCTGACGAAGTGGGTGTTGCCGCGGCCGCCGACGCCCGACTTGGCGACGACTGCTTCCTGGCCGGGATAGACGAGGTCGCACAGCTTGCGACCGGCCTCGTCGTAGGCCTGCGTGCCGGCGGGAACGGGGATGACGAGGTCATTGCCGTTGCGGCCGTGCTGCTTCTTCTTGTTGCCGTTGCCGCCGTCCTCGCCGAAATAGACGAGCTTGCGGCGCAGGTGGGCGAGGTCGCGGCGCGAGCTCTCGACCCGGAGGATGACGCTGCCGCCATCGCCTCCATCGCCACCATCCACACCACCGCGAGGCACGTGTGCCTCACGACGCATGGATGCTGATCCGTCACCGCCGCGTCCAGCGCGAACGACGATCGTGACGCGATCGAAGAACAGGGTGTCAGCCAGCCATCTCGAGCACGTCGACAAATCGGCCGCGGCGACCGCGACGGAACTTGACGGTGCCGTGGACGGTCGCGAAGAGCGTGTCGTCCTTACCGAGCTTCGTGCCATCGCCGGGCTGGAACTTGGTTCCACGCTGGCGCACGATGATCGTGCCTGAGTGGACCAGCTGGCCGTCGAAGCGCTTCACGCCGAGGCGCTGCGCGTTCGAGTCGCGACCGTTTCGGCTGGAACCCTGACCCTTCTTATGTGCCATTTCAGTGTCTCCCTCGTACTACGTTGAAAGTGTGTGGCTGGCGCTGACGGAGTCAGACGCTCAGGGAATCGACGGAGACCTTCACCAGCGTGCGGCGGTAGCCGAGCATGCGCTTGCTGGAGCGGCCTTCCTTCGTGCTGAACTTCATCGAGCGGTTCCCGCGGATGCGGACGGTACCGATCTTCGAGAGCGTGACGGTGGCGCTCGCGGCGTCGGCGCCCGTGAGCACCTTCTCGCCGTCGACGACCAGGAGTGTGCGGGAGACGAGCTCCTGCGCTTCGGGCTGGTCCACGAGGAACCAGCGTCCCTGCTGGACGCGATGCTGCTTACCGGCAACTTCGATGACTGCGTACACGGTGGTGCTCCTTCGAATGTCTGCGGCGCTTCCCAGGGGAGGGCGCGCGCGCTGCGGCGCCCAAAGCGGGCACCGAAGCAGGAATCTTACACGGACGACCGTCCGGCCGCAAACGATAACCGACGCGCGGTCGGGTCAGGCGACGATCGTACTCACGTGTGGCGAGGCGACGAGATGCTGATCCCTCGTGATGATCGGCATGTCATGGACGATTGAAGTCGCCGCAAGAAAGCGGTCGGCTGGGTCCTGGTGCGGCAGGTCGATGAGCCTGCTGCGAAGCGCGATTGCCGACGTGAGGGGCATCTCACGAAGCGGATACTCCCCCAGAAGCCAAGCAATGCCCCGTTGCGGGTCGGGCCCAAGGTCGATCCTGCCGTTCTCGTGCAGCATCAGCGTTTCCCAGATCGAGATCGGCGAGAGCGCGAGCTCACGTCGCCCGCCTTCGATGATCTCGACAGCTTCCGGCGAGAGCTGACCTGGATCGGTCAATGACCAGATCCACGTGTGCGTATCCAGCAAGAAGCTCATCGGAGCACTTCCCAGTCAGACGGATCGCTTGCCGGACCCACGATGTCGCCGATGATGCGGATGCGTCCAGCCAGGCCACCGAGGTGTCGTCGCGGCACCTCCTCGAGGGACGGCGGACCAACCTGCGCGATCGGCACACCGCGCTTCGTGATGACAAGCGGCTCGCCCGAGACGCGAACTTCCTCGAGCAGCGCGAGGCACGTGGCCTTGAATTCGGAGATGGCGACAGTTCGCATGGCCTCATCGTACCATGGTCAGGTGACCATGGTCATCTGACCATGTTTCAGCGGGGTGCGTCGGCGAGGTCGACGACGATCGTGCTGCCGGTCGCCCAGCCATCGCCGTGGAAGGGCCGGAGCGTGGCGGTGCCTGCGTCGCCACGGACGCGGAAGGCAAAGCTGGCCTCCTCACCCGGGCGTACCTCGCGCTCGAGCATGCGTGCGGGAACCTGCGCGTTGACCCAGCCCTCGCCGGTCAGCGAGAGCGGCGTTCCTTCGACCAGGCCGAGCAGCACGCCCGCGTCGCCGTCGCGCACCCACGGGGCGGAGCCGTCGTTCTGCACGTGGACGACGACCGTCCAGGCGGATTCGCCGGCGATGATGCCGGAGTTGGCGGGCGTGTAGTCGATGCGTGACTGGCCTGCGACGAATGGTGGCACGTCGAACTTCACCTCTCGCGTGATCTCGGAACCGAATGCGCCGCCCGGACCTTCCAGGCGCCACTGCGTGGTGGCGGTGCCACCGACTGCTCCCCGGGCGGCGAGCTGGACGATGAAGCGTCCCTCCCCCCCGGGCTCGACGTCGCCGTCGCTCCCTGCGAGTGCACCATACGGGGCACCGACGACTCGGGCTTCGACATCGACGCGGCGCAGCTGCACGGTCGCGGCATTCCACGGCACGGACCCGGTGTTCTGCACGACGACGACGAGCGGGCGCGGCGCGCCGGCGCTCACCTCGAGCAGCCCGGCCTCCTCGGTCGCCGCAGCGTCGGTCGGTGCAGCCTCGGTGAACTGGTACTCGCCGACGCCACCGATGCCGGGTGCGAGGCCGAGCGGCCGTGAGCCGGCGATGCCCGCGATGTCGACGTTGCCGGGGTCGCCTCCGAGCTCGGTCAGGAAGCGCGAGACGTTGGTCGTCCAGTGGTTGTTGAGCCCGGTTGGGTCGTTCTCCGCGCCGACCGGCGCGTACTTGAGGTTGATGAGCGCGACGGTCGTACGCCCCTCGGAGAGGTAGTTGGTGCGCAGCCCCTCGGCGACGGTGTCGATGCCGTCGGCCCAGGAGTCGAAGTCGTAGGGACCGTTCGGGCAGCCCCAGCCCCACGCGTTGAAGGGCGCGCAGGTGATCGCGCCGAAGTTCGATTCGGCGCCGGCGATCGCGACGAGCAGGCGGGGATCCAGCTGCCAGCGCCCACCGCTCGCGAGGAACGCGCCACCCTGGCCGGCCATGGGCGAGCCCTTGCCGATGAGGTAGGCATCGAGGTCGGCGGCGGACGGCATCGCGCTGACCGTGACGACATCGACGCCGCCGGCCGGCACGGTCGACGAGGTCTCGGCTCCGATCGCGCCCAACGGCACCGCAAGCCCAAGGGCTACGGCGACGAGAAGGACCAGTGGGGCGAGCAGGCGGTTCATGCCACCTCGGCATCGGCGCGCGGACAGGACCGCATGAACGCTACGCGCAGGTTGGGTCGGGTGCAACCCGGCACCAGCACTCGCACTGCAGGGTTACTCAGCCGCTGGCGCTGGCCGCGGCGGCCAGGTCGGCGATCGCCGCGTGGATGCGCGGTGGTGCTGCGACCATGCCGGTCGTGCCGCTCAGCTTGGCGGCCCAGTCGAGGCCGCCGCTGTCAGTGACGATGCCGCCGACCGCCTGGACGAACGGGGCGCCGACGCCCCAGTCCCACGGGTTGAGCAGGCCGGGCTGGACGTAGGCACCACAGCGACCTACACCGACCCAGCACAGCGCGAGCGTCGCCGAGCCCATGCGTCGCCAGGAACGGAAGGCGCGGATCAGCGGGATCAGCGATGCGCCACCGCCGCCGACGTAGAGCATCGTCTGGTGGCTCTCACGCACGTCGGGCAACTCGACCTCGACACCGTCGTGGAAGGCCGTCGCCGAGCCGTCGGGGTGTCGCTCAAAGGAGAACAGCTCGCCGACCATCGGGTCGACCACCGCACCGGCGACCGGCTCGCCGTTGCTCCAGCAGGCGATCGACGTGCAGAAGTGGGGCACGCCGTGGGCGAAGTTGACGGTGCCGTCGAGCGGATCGATCAGCCAGACCTCCGCGGCCGTCGCGGGATCCGCATCGGTGCGCGAGCCGTCGGGGGTGGTCAATCCACCCTCCTCGGCGAGCACGACGGCGTCTGCGCTGAGCTCCGCGATGCGGCCCAGGATCAAGGCCTCGGCCAGGCCGTCGACCTCGGTGACGAGGTCCCCCATCCGCGCGATCTCGTCGGCGGTCTCCCCCTTGCCCAACACCTCGCCCGGATCACCGAAGCGGCTGCGCAGGAGCGCGCCAGCTTCGCGAGCGATCCGCTCGCAATCAGCGCGGCGGGTGCGGGGGTCGATCGTCATTCGTCTCGGAGGAAGGCCGGGATGTCGTAGTCGTCGTCGCTGGCCGTGGCGCCAGATCCGGTGCCCGGCGCGGGTGCCGTGCTCGGACCGCGGCCCCAGCGAGGCTCGTCGAGCGGCCGACCAGCCATCGCGCGAGCGGGGCGGTCGGTGCCCTTCTTGTCGAAGCCGGTGGCGACGACGGTGACGCGAACCTCGTCGCCCATCGACTCGTCGATGACGGCGCCGAAGATGATGTTGGCGCTGGAGTCAGCTGCGCTCGAGACGATCTCGGCTGCCTCGTTCACCTCGAACAGGCCCAGGTCGGGACCACCCGTGATGTTCAGCAGGATGCCGGTCGCGCCTTCGACGCTGGCTTCGAGCAGCGGGCTCGAGATCGCGCTCTTGGCCGCCTCGGCTGCGCGGTTCTCGGCGCTCGCCGTGCCGATGCCCATGAGGGCGGAGCCGGCATCGCGCATGATGGTGCGCACGTCGGCGAAGTCGAGGTTGATGAGGCCCGGCACCGTGATCAGGTCGGTGATGCCCTGCACGCCCTGGCGCAGCACGTCATCGGCGACGCGGAAGGCGTCGACGATCGAGGTGTCCTTGCCGACGACCTGCAGCAGCTTGTCGTTCGGGATGACGATGAGCGTGTCGACCTTGTCCTTGAGGATCTTGGTGCCACTCTCAGCGCTCTGCATGCGCTTATTGCCCTCGAACTGGAAGGGCTTGGTGACGACGCCGACGGTGAGCGCACCGAGCTCGCGGGCGATCTCGGCGACGACGGGCGCGGCGCCGGTTCCGGTGCCACCACCTTCGCCGGCCGTGACGAAGACCATGTCAGCACCCTTGAGCGCTTCCTTGAGCTCGTCGCGACTCTCCATCGCGGCTTCCTGGCCGATCGACGGCTCCGCGCCGGCACCAAGGCCGCGCGTGAGCTTCGAACCGATGTGGATCTTCACCTGCGCGTCGCACATGAGCAGCGCCTGCGCATCGGTGTTGACCGCGATGAACTCGACCCCGCGCAGACCTGCGTCGACCATGCGGTTGACGGCATTCGTACCGCCGCCGCCGACACCGACGACCTTGATCACTGCGAGGTAGTTCTTCGAGCTGTCCTGGAGTGGCATAGTGCCGTCACCTCTATTGGATTCGGTTCAGTCTAGACAGGTGCGGCGGATACGGTGGGTGCCGTCGCATCGGTCGTCGTCTCGGGTGTGCCCTGTGCCGCCGCACTCGCGGGCATTTCCGGGGCACGCGGCGTGTTGCACGCGACGTTCGACGCGGCGCACCACACGGGCTTCGCCGGCACGGTCACGTCGATGTAGGTGAGCTCCACCTTGTCGCGGTAGCGGGCCCAGTCACGCATCAGCTCGGCAGCAACCACCTTGGTACGCAGGTTGCTCACGCCGCCGGGTCGGCCGAAGCGCACCTCGACCCCACCGACGAGCTGGCCGACCAGCTCCTTGCCCGACAGCTCGACGAGCTCGAAGTCGAGCGAGGAGGTCGCGGGAATGCTCTCGAGCAGCTGCAGTGCAGGCTCATCGCTCACGCGCACGCCGGGCGCGAGCTTCTCGCCGCGCAGCCGCACGATCGGGATACGCCCCTTCCAGTCCTCCTGCTTCGCCTTCGACAGGATCCGCCCGTCGCGCGAGACGAGCCAGCTGTTGCCGTCGCCGAGCGCGAGCGCCAAGGGCTGGTACTCGGTCACGTGCAGCGACAGGCCGCCGGGGAAGTGGCTCTCGACGCGCACCGATTCGACGAACGGCAGCTCCTGGATGGTCCGCTGCATCGCGTCGGCATCGACCGTATAGATCGTCGAGTCCTCGAGCAGCGTGTCGACCCGCGCACGGACCTCGAGGTCGGAGACCGAGCTCGCACCCATGACCTCGACGTGACGGATCCGGAAGGCGCTCGACCCGGGCAGCACGATCCAACCGGTGACCAGCGCCACGACGGCGACGCCCGCGACGGCGAACCGGATGCGGCGTCGCAGCAGCTGGCTGCGGCGCGCACGGCGGCCGAACTCCTCCGGGCTCAGCCGGCGCGCATGACGACCGTCGATGTCAGTGCCGATCGGACGCGACTTCTCCCGTGCAGCCGCATTGCCAGGAGCACTGCCAGCCGCGCGCTCGGTGCGAGGTCGCACCAGCAGCGATCCTCCGGGGACTGCTCGCAGGACACCGCGGCCGATGCCGCCGAAGATGCCGAGCACCTCGCGCGCGAAGCCGGTGAGCGCGGCGTTGATCGCGGACGGGATGGCGCGCACCCTGCGCGCTATCCAGCCGAAGAGGCCCTCGTGTCGCTCGCGGACGGCAGCTGCGGGCGTGCGCAGCTGCTGCGGCGCTGCCTTCCGCACGCGCTTCGCAGTCGTCGCGGTGCGCGCGGGCTGGGCGACACGCTGGCGCTCGCGGTCACGGCGCAGGCGCTCGCGGCGCTCCTGCGCGGCATCGTTGCGAGGCGCGTTGCTCATGCACCCACCGTGCCTGGCAGGTCGTCGTGCAGCGGTCGATAGCCCTCGGGCGCGAGCAGGTGCACCTCGGTGTGCAGCTCGACGCCGAACTGCGTCGACACCTCGTGCCGCGCCAGCTCGATCAGGTCGAGGATGTCCTGCGTCGCGGCGTCCTCGTCGTTCTCGATGAAGTTGCCGTGCTTGGGTGAGATCCGTGCGCCGCCGATGCGGTGCCCCTTCAGCCCGGCGCGTTCGATGAGCGCTCCTGCGCCGTCGCCTTCGGCCGGGTTCTGGAAGACGCTACCGAAGGAGCGCGCGGCGCGCGGCTGCGAATCGCTGCGGCGTCCCTGCATCTCCTTGACGCGCGCCTTGATCGCATCCGGCTCGTCGTGTCCGAGCTGCAGCTCGACGCGTGACACGACGCTCTCCCACGTGATGTTCGTGTGGCGGTAGCGCATGTCGAGGTCGCCGGGCACCACGTCGCGTGCACCCGATGCCGAGACCAGCCGCGCCCGTGTCACGACGTCGCGCATCTCGCCGCCGTATGCGCCCGCATTCATCTTGAGCGCCCCACCGGCGGTTCCGGGGATCGCGCAGGCGAACTCGAATCCAGCGAGGCCCGCGTCGCGGCAGAGCCGGACCGCGGCAGCGAGCGAGGCGCCGCCACCGAGCACGACCGTGCCGGCGTCGGCATCGACGTCGATGCGCGCCAGGTCATCGACCAGTCGCACCGCGAGGCCCGAGAATCCGGCGTCGTCGACGAGCGAGTTGGAGCCCAGGCCGATCATCGCGACCGGCAGCTTCCGCGTGGCAGCCCATGCGAGCGCCTCCGTCAGCTGACGCTCGGTGCCGACCTTGGCGAAGTACTTGGCAGCGCCGCCGGTGCCGATCGTGGTGAAGCGGTGCAGCGGCACGTCGCGCTCGAGCCATTCGGGCGCAGGCTCCGCAGGGCCGTCGTCGCCCGTCGATTCGAGCGCCGCGACCAGGCGAGGGGCGAGCTGCGTCACGCTGCCCGCGCCCATCGTGATGAGGACGTCGTGTTCCATGGATTCGCCGAGGATGGTACCGGTGTCGCCCGTCGCAGGATCGTCGATCCCGCGTCCGGCGTACACGTCGGGCGAGCGCTCCGCGAGCGCGTCGGCGATCAGCCGCTCCGAGATTCCCTCGACCGGCGCTTCGCGCGCGCCGTAGATCGGCAGCACCCACGCACGGTCGGCGGAGCCCAACGCCGTGGCGAAATCGCTCCACAGCGCCTCGGTGCGCGAGTACAGGTGCGGCTGGAATGCGATGAGCACGCGTCCGCCGCGCGCGTCGGCCGTGGTGCGCGCTGCCTGGATCGTCGCCGCGACCTCGGTCGGGTGATGCGCATAGTCGTCGATCACGAGCACGCCGCGCTGCTCGCCCGCGATCTCGAAGCGACGGCCGACCCCGGTGAAGTCGGCCAGCGCGTCGAGTGCCTGCTCCAGCTCGACGCCGAACTCGCGCAGCGCGCAGGCAGCGCCCAATGCATTGAGCGCATTGTGCCGGCCGGGCAGCGCGAGGCGCGCGGCGACCGCATCGACCTGCACCGCATCCTGGCCGAAGCGCACGACCCGCCCACTGGCGTGGCGCACGAGACGATCGAGGGCGGCACCGGGTCCGGCCACGAGCACGTCGGGCTTCTGGTCGCGCACCCACTGGGCGAACAGCGCCTCGACCTCGTCGTCGGTGGCGTAGGTGTGGTGGTGGTCACGCTCGATGTTCGTCACCACCGCCACCTTCGGCGTCAGGTGCAACAGCGTGCGATCGGATTCATCGCCCTCGACGAAGAACGGGCCGACGCCGACGCGCACGTTCGTCGGCACGCCGTCCTCGGTGATGCCGGGAATCGTCGCGCCCACCGCGACTGCGGGATCCAGCCCGAGCCGCACGCCCGCGTGGGCGAGCATGCCGGTGGTCGTGGACTTGCCGTGCGCGCCGGCGACCACGACGGAATCGCGCAGCCGCGTCAGCTCACCGAGCAACTCGCCGCGCAGCACGACGCGGCAGCCGAGCTCGCGGGCGGCGACCAGCTCGGGGTGGTCGGTCGGCAGCGCGCTCGAGACGACGACGTCCATGCCCGCGACGACGTGTGCAGGGTCATGGCCGATCGCGACCGGCACGCCGGCCGAGCGTACGAGCCGCGCGTACTCGGAATCGGCCTGGTCGCAGCCGTCGACATCGGCGCCCCAGGCCGTGCAGATCTGGGCGAGCGCGCTGACGCCGGCGCCACCCGCACCGACGAAGTGGATGCGACGTCCGTCGAGCGGTCGCGCCGCGTCGACGTCGCCACGTCGCAGGCGGCGCCGCGCGCGGATCCCCCCGGAGTGGGCGACGACGGTCGCGATCCGAGCTGCGGCGTCGGGCCGCGCCAACGCACCGATCCGGCGCGCGAGTTGCTCACGGCGCAGGTCTCCGGACGGCCCGAGCAGGTCACAGACGATGCCACGCAGGTGTGGCCCCGTCAGTCCCGCATCCTCGAGCAGCACGGCAGCGTCGCGGTCTGCGAAGTAACGGGCGTTCTTGGTCTGGTGGTCGGCAGTGACGTTCGGACTCGGAATGAGCACCGCGGCGCGCCGCGTGGCGGCCAGCTCGAAGACGCTGCCGCCGGGCCGGCTGATGACGAGGTCCGCCGCTGCGAGCAGTGCGGGCATGTCGTTGCAGTACTCGATCAGTCGATAGCGCTCCGAGGCGGGCGCGACCGCAGCGAGCTCCGCGAAGTCCCGCCGCCCGGTGACGTGCAGCACCCAGATCGGCTCGCCGCCCGCACGCGGGTCGCTGTCACTCCCCCACGCCTCCCACGTCGCCTCGTTGAGCTTGGTCGCGCCGCCGGAGCCGCCGACCACGGCGAGCACGCGTGCCTCGCGCGGCAGCTCCAGCTGCTCGCGCGCCGTAGGCCCATCGATCGTGAAGAACTCCGGGGTGACGGGCCGGCCGACGACCTCCTGGCGCAGCCGCAGCTGCGGAAGTGGATACGCAGTCATCAGCCGACGTGCGACGCGACCGGAGATTCGATTGGCGAGCCCGAGGTGGGCATCCGCTTCCGTGGCGACGACGGGGACGCGCAGCAGCCGCGCCGCGAGGGCGGCTGGCGCGCTGACGAACCCGCCAGCAGCGAGCAGGACATCAGGCCGACGTCGACGGACGATCCGCAGGCACATGCCAACGGCGCCGATCGCCTGGAAGATCGCGCGCAGCTGCGCCACGCCCGGACGACGCGGCAGGCCGCCGATCGCGAAGAGGTCGGACTCGTAGCCACGCTCGGCCAGCAGGTCGGCATCGCGTCGACCGCTGCTCGCGGCGAAGGCGACGTCGTGACCTGCCGCGCGCAGCTCGTCAGCGACGGCGAGCGCCGGTGCGAGGTGCCCGGCGGTTCCGCCCGCGGCGACCAGCACCCGCAGGTGCGGGCTCGTCGGTACCGTCGTGTTCGGGTGACGTGTGGTCATCTTCGTCGTCGAACGCATGCGCGTCCTCGAAATCCTCGTCGTAGTCGTCGATGTCGAATGCCTCGACCTCGGGTTGTTCGATGGTGAACGAGCGTGGGGGCCGGCGCTCAGTCGCGATGTTCGCGAGCAGCCCGAGCGAGACGAGGGTCATGATAAGTGAGCTGCCACCGTAGCTGACCAGCGGCAGCGGAATACCTGTCAGCGGCATCACACCGGTGACGCCGGCGATGTTGACGGCCGCCTGCCCGACCACCATCGCCGTGATGCCGGCTGCGAGCAGCGCGCTGAAGCGAGTGCGTGCCCGCATCGCGATGCGCGTGCCGACGGCGGCCAGCACGCTGAACGAGCCGAGCACCATGATCACGCCGAAGAAGCCGAGCTCCTCCACGGTGATCGCGAAGATCATGTCGGTGTGCGCTTCGGGCAGGAAGGTGATCTTCTGCACGCTGTGTCCCAGCCCCACGCCGAACGGACCGCCCGAACCGATCGCGATGAGCGCCTGCACGAGCTGGTAGCCACCCGCCTCGGGGTTGGCCCACGGATCGACGAAGGCGAAGAAGCGCTGGCGGCGATAGTCCTCGGTGACGATCGAGAGGATGACCAGCGCGAGTGCCGGTCCGATCGTGCGCCACAGGACGTCCCAGCGCGTTCCCGCGAGCACGTAGAGCACGACCGTCGATGCGCCGACCACCAGCCCTGACCCAAGGTCGCTCTGGACGCCGACGAGCACGCCCGCGAGCCCGAGTCCGACGCCGCCGGGCGACCGGACGAAGTCGCGCATCCAATGCACGGGCGGCGCGGTCCGCGACAGGTGCGCTGCGATCATCGCGATGACCGCCAGCTTGAGCGGCTCCGACGGCTGGAGCTGGAAGAAGCCGAGGTTGATCCAACGCGTCGCCCCGTTGCCGTCCACACCGACGCCCGGGATCATGACGGCCACGACGAGCGCGACGCAGATCCAGACCATCGGCCGGGCCAGGCGACGCACCAGGTCGAGCGGCATGCGCATCGCCACCCACATGGCGCACAACCCGACGAAGCCGTAGATCGCCTGCTTCTGCAGCAGCGCCCACTGGTAGTTGCCGCGCAGCAGCTCCTCACCGCTCGAGGCGCTCGCCACCATCACGAGGCCGAACACGTAGAGGGTCAGCGCAACGAGGACGACGAGCCTGCGGCGGCCGAGCGCAGCCGTCACTGGCGAGACCTTCGGCAGCTCCAGGGCGATCGGCGCGACGGGCGCGGCCTTCGCCGCTGCCTTGGTCGCTGCGCGCGCACTCGCGGCGGCGTCCGCCTTCCGGCGATCGTCTCGTTGTGCACGTCGTGTCGCAGCCCCCGCCATCATGGGTGAGTTTGACGCCGACACCGGACTCTCCTGCACCGGATCCTGCAATCCGCTGACGTCCGACGTCGCAGCGCGGACGACGACGCCGAAGTTCAGCCTCGGGTGATCAGCCCGGCAGGTAGTGCTGGAGGTTGAACAGCTCCGCCTCGGCACGTCGCGCGTAGGACGCCACGCCCTTGTCGTCGAGCCCTTCCTTGATGAAGGAGCCCTGGCCCGCGGCAAGCTCGCCGAGGCGCCACTTCATCTGGCCCACCATGGAATCCGGCGTGTAGTCGTTGAGGTACTTCTGCGCGTCCTGCACGATGTCGTCGGACCCGCGGGTATTGAGCTTGTTCCCGACCATGGCCGGCCGCATCTCCATGTTGGGGTAGCCGCGCGCTGCCTTCAGCGTCTGCTGGGCGAAGGACGCCTCGCGCAGCGCCATGCTCGTGTGGTACGAGCGCCCGATCGGGGTCCAGCTCTTCTGCGCGGCATGCCAGGAATCCGTCGACAGGCCGATCCGCGCATCCGCGAGCTGCGCGAGCTCCCGCACCTTCGTCGCCGGGCTGGATGCGGCGTTGTTGATGATGCTGTTGAGCTTGGCACCCTGCTGCGTGAAGGTGTGCTTGAGAATGTTGATTCCCATGGTGTATCCCCCGGTTCGATGGCCCCTGTTCCCCACCGGGCTATCGCAGGGCGGGATCGAATCGTTGCAGCGGCAAACGATGCGACGGGAAACCACGGCCCTAGTGCGTGCGGAACCAGATCGTGAAGCCGGTCGCCGAGAAGAGCGACGTGACGATCGCGAAGCGGATCATCACCTGGGTCTCGCTCCAGCCCTTGAGCTCGAAGTGGTGGTGGATCGGTGCCATCAGGAAGAGCCGGCGCGGCGTGCCGGTGATCCGCCGCGACGCCTTGAAGACGACCTTCTGCAGCATCACGCTCAGGCCCTCGACGACGAAGATGCCGCCGATGATGACGAGCAGCAGCTCGACCTTGAGCACCACGGCGAGCGCCGCGAGTGCGCCACCCATCGCGAGTGAGCCGGTGTCGCCCATGAAGACCTTGGCCGGATAGGCGTTCCACCACAGGAAGCCGATCAGCGCACCGCCGAGCGACGCACAGAAGACGGCGACGTCGAGCGCGCCGTGCGAGCCGAGCGTCAGCGGCGGGATCGACGAGAGCTCGCGGTCCCAGAGGATGAAGGCGATCGCGGTGAAGGCGCTCAGCGAGATGACGACGGTCGTCGCCGCCAGCCCATCCAGCCCGTCGGCCAGGTTGACGGTGTTCGACGTCCCCGCGAGCACGAAGAACAGCAGGATGTACCAGCCCCAGCCGATGTCGAACTTCATCTCCGTGAAGGGGATCTCGAGCACGGTCGAGATGTCGAGCAGGTTGTGGCTGGACCAGCCCAGGAAGATCGTGATCAGCGCGAGCAACACCATCTTGGCCGTGCCCGTGATGCCGAGCGACCGCTTGTTGACGACCTTCATCGCGTCGTCCCAGAAGCCCATCAGCGCGCACATCATCGTCGTGGTCCACACGACCATGCCGAAGTTGGTGTGCTCGCGACCGACGAACCAGTACGGGATGCTCATGCCGAACAGGATCAGCAGGCCGCCCATCGTCGGCGTGCCCTTCTTCGCGACGGCATGACCCTGCGGCCCGTCCTCGCGGAACTCCTGGCCGAACTCACGGCGCTGCGCCCAGCGGATGAAGAGCGGGCCGAGCAGGATGACGATCATGGAGGCGAGCACGCCTGCGAGCAGCATTCGGGTCATGCGTCAGCACCGCGCAATCCGTGGTGGTGGGCCAAGGCCATGGCGAACAGGCCGAGCCCGGAGGAATTCGATGCCTTCACGAGCACGACGTCGTTGGGCGCGCTCCACTCGTCGACGGCGGTCAACGCGGCATCGACGGACTGGTAGCGATGCGCCTTCGTGCCGCGCGTACGCTTCCAGCCGTCGGCCAGGGCGTCGGCATCGGAGTTGTCGCCGATCACGACCAGCGTGTCGACCTGCTCGCGAGCTGCAGCGTAGGCACCGACGGAGGTGTGCAGGCGCTTGGAGGTCGAACCCAGCTCAGCCATGCGCCCGAGCACCGCAACACGGCGCGCGGTCGTCGGTGATGCCGCGAGCTCGTCGAGCGCGGCGGTGACCGATTCGGGATTCGCGTTGTAGGCGTCGTCGATGACCGTGCCGCCGCCCGCGAGCGCGTGGCGATCACCACGACCGCTGGTGAAGACGGTGCTGCCATCGCTCGAGCCGATCTGCAACGCATCCTCGGCGAGCAGCGACGCCGAGCCCGTCAGCGAGACGACGGCGGCAGCTGCGGCCGCCAGGTTGCGTGCGTGGTGCAGGCCGTGGACCGGCAGCGAGAATGGTCGCTCCTCGCCCATCAGGTCGATCGTGCCGGCAATGCCCGTCTCCGTGCGGCCGACGCTCGTGACGAGCACCGCGGAATCCTCGGCCTCGTCCTCGCCCGCGCCGAAGGGCAGCAGTCGATCCGGCACGCGCGCGGCAGCTTCGACGAGCTCATCCTGGTTGCCCGGGAAGATGCCGACGCCGCCGCTCCACGTGTGTGCGAGCAGCTCGGCCTTGGCGGCGACGATCGCATCGCGTGAGCCGAGCAGCTCGAGGTGCGCCGTGCCGGCGGTGGTGACGATGCCGATGTCGGGATCCGCGATGTCGCACAGCCATGCGATCTGGCCGGCGCCGCGCATCCCCATCTCGCAGATGACGACGTCGACGTCCGGCCCTGCACTGAGCAGGGTCAGCGGCACGCCGATCTCGTTGTTCCAATTCGCATGCGACGCGACGACGCGCACGCCGGAACGCTCCAGGAGCGCGCGCAGGATGTCCTTCGTGCTCGTCTTGCCGCTCGACCCGGTGATGCCGACGACGCGCCACGGTGAGCGGCGACGCCAGGCGCGCGCCAGTCGGCCGAGCGCGGTCGCGCCATCACAGTCGGAGGCGACGAGCACCGGGCCGTGCTCGGCAGCGGCGGCGAGCAGCTCGTCCCACTGGGCGTCCTCGATCTCGAGGTCGGTCCCAGCAAGCACCGCAACGGCGCCGCGCCGGAAGGCTTCCTGCGCGTGCTCGATGCCATGCGTACGTGAGCCGAGCAGCGCGACGAACACGCTGCCGGGCTGCACCAGGCGCGTGTCGATGGTGACGTGCGCCACCTCGGTGGCGGCGAGCTGGGCATCGTCACCGACGGGTCCGTAGACCACGGTGCCGAGTGCCTCGACGATGTCGAGCAGCGTCCAGGTCATCAGGTCAGGAGACGCCGGCGGCCTCGAGGGCTTCACGGGCAACGGTAACATCGTCGAACGGGACCGTCTCGTCCGCGAACGTCTGCCCCTGTTCATGCCCCTTGCCGGCGATCAGCACGACGTCGCCCGGCTTGGCCAGGCTGATCGCGTGCTGGATGGCGGCGCGACGGTCGACGAGCTCCACGAGCTCGGCCTCACCGCGCATGCCACGCTTGATCTCGGCGATGATCGCCGTGGGATCCTCGCTGCGCGGGTTGTCGCTCGTGACGATCGCGACGTCGGCGCCATTGGAGGCAGCACGACCCATGAGCGGTCGCTTCGAGCGGTCGCGGTCGCCGCCGCAGCCGAACACGACGATCAGCTCGCGATCACAGAACTCGCGGGCACTGGTCAGCACCTGCTCGAGCGAATCGGGCGTATGTGCGTAGTCGACGAGCACGGTGAACGCCTGGCCGGCCTCGACCGGCTCGAAGCGTCCACGCACGCCGGGCACGCTGTCGAGCCCCGCCTGCACGTCGTCGGGGGTCAGGCCCGCGAGCAGCGCCATCGTGGCAGCCGTCAGCACGTTCTCGACGTTGAAGCGGCCGCGCAGCCGCGACCTGAGCGCGAAGTCGCCGACCGGGCTCTCGACCTTGATCGAGGCGCCATCGGCGGTCAGCGCGAAGCTGGCGCTGACCGACGCGCGGTTCATCTCACGCAGCGTCCAGCCCCAGACGGGCACGTCGCCACGCTCGGCGTGGACCAGCTCGTCGAAGAGGCGGCTGCCCCACTCGTCGTCGCAGTTCACGGCGGCGGGGAAGAACTGGCCTTCCGGGCCGGGCTCGGTGAACAGCAGTCGCTTGGCCTGGTAGTAGGCCTCGAAAGAGCGGTGATAGTCGAGGTGGTCACGCGTCAGGTTCGTGAAGCCGACCGCGGCGTAGCGCACGTTGCGCGACCGGTGCTGGTCCAGCGCGTGGCTCGAGATCTCGATCGCTGCGGCGTCGTCGCCGGCGCTGACCATCTCGTAGAGCAGGCCGTGCAGGTCGAGCGCCTCGGGCGTCGTGTGGCTGGCCACACGCTCCTCGCCGCCAACCGTGATGCCGGTCGTGCCGATCACGCCGGCCTGCTTGCCAGCTGCCTCGAGCATGGCGCGCAGCAGGAAGGTGGTCGTCGTCTTGCCGTTGGTGCCGGTCACGCCGAACACCGGCAGGCGCCGCGACGGCTGCTCGAAGAAGGCATCGGAGATCGGACCCATCGCACCACGGACCGTCTCGACCTGCACCTGGAGGATGTCGACCTCCGGCAGGTGGCGCTCGACGACGAGCGCGACGGCGCCGTTGGCGACCGCCTCCGCAGCGAAGTCATGTCCGTCGAGGCTGGCACCGGGCACGCAGAAGAACAGCGCGCCGGGATGGATGCGGCGCGTATCCATTGCCACGTTCGACACGTTGACGCCGGTGGCGTCCCCGTGGAGCGTCACGTTGGGCAGCGCTTCGATGATGTCGGAAAGCTGGGGCACAGTCCCGAAATCCTACCTGTCCCGTCGGTTGCGCGGCTCACCCACGGGGCCACTACCGCGGCCACTGCCGAGGCCGATGGCGCCCATGTCGTGTTCCGGCCCGCCTCCGCCGACCCGCATCCAGCGAGGAAGCGGCAGACGATCCCTCCCCGAGATCCCCTCAGGAGCGCCCCACGATGCAGACCGCACCTCCTCGCCCAGCGACGTCGCCCGTCGCGCAGGCCGCCAGCAACGCGCCACCGCGCTTCGTGCCCAACGAGGACGACGGCGTCGGCACCGCCGTGCACCACCTCGACGCTGCCATCAACGGCCTCGCTCCCGGCACGAAGGGTGCTTCCGACGAGGTCTGGGCCAGCGCCCGCGACTCCGCTTGGCAGGCGGTCGATGGCCTCCGAACGCTCCACAGCCCGGACGACGCCGCGACCGGCGCCATCACCGCCGCCAAGTCCGGCATCGCGAACCTCGAGGAAAACCTCCGCAAGCTCGCCAACGGCTCGGACGCATTCATCGACTACGAGCTGTTCAGCGGCAACGTCGCCGGCGCCGTCACCCACTTCACCACCGCTCGCGACCTCCTCACCGGCGACAGCGACCACGGCAGCGACGGCTTCCTCTAGCCCGAAGCTGCGCTTTCAGGGGCGCATCACGGCCGCTGGAGGGGCGCTCGGCGAGCATGGATGCGAGCCGTGAGGAGCGCGAGCCTGAGCAGGATGCGAAGGCGCTCCGTCGCCCCGAAGGCGGCCGTGATGCGCCCCGGAAGACACGAAGGGCGCCGGCCACAGCCGACGCCCCTCGAGGTGAAACGGAGAAGAAGGGTCACTTCTTCTTGCCGTTCACCACCTCCTTGAGCTTGCTGCCCGGCGTGAAGCGCGGGACGCGAGCTGCGGCGATCTGCATCTTGTCACCGGTGCGCGGGTTGACACCCTGGCGCGCGGCTCGCTCCGAAACGGAGAACTTGCCGAAGCCAGTGATGTTGACGTCGGAGCCGCCCTTGAGCTCGCCCTCGATTGCCCACAGCACGGCTTCAACAGCCTCGCCGGCATCCTTCTTGGAGAGGTCAGCGCGCTCCGCGACCTTCTCGATGAGACCCGTCTTGGTCAGACCCATTGAATATCTCCTTAGACGTGTTTGTGTCGACCCCAGGGATCACTCCCCCATTGCGACGTCGACATCCTGTACAGCCCGACCCCGGGATTTCAACCTGCTGATGCGGGTTGGACTGGGATCGGACAGGGAAAGGATTACAGGCATGGATGACGCACAGCACGACACGACAGGCCAAACCGACCCCGAGCTGGACCCCCAGCACCTCGAGGAAGAGCCTGCATTCACCAGTGAAATACCAGTATCGAACCTTGCTCGACAAGTGGCCTCCGATCGGCAGGAAGCGCTGTCGGAACGGCCGGTCCACGAGTTCATTGCGGAAGCCCGCATCAATGTGCCATCCCGCGGAAATCGCGTGCTGGAGCAAGTGCTCGAGCGCATCAACACCGACGATGAGCTGCGCACGTGGTGGCACATCGGCAACCTGAATGCCGTTGCACGCATGGGCATGAACGACCATTCCTGGGTCCACATGCAGATCGTCGCGAACATCGGCATCAAGCTCGCGCGGCTCCTGTTCCGCGCCGGCGTCGAGCCCGCGCTCGTCACCGACTACGGCCTCACGCGCAAGGACGCCGAAGTCGTCGTCCTGCTCGGCTGCCTGCTCCACGACGTGGGCATGAGCATCCATCGCAACGGCCACGAGGAGTTCTCGCTCTTCCTCGCCGATCGCAAGGCGCACCAGCTGCTCGACGGGCTCTACGACGAGGTCGCACGCACCGTCATGGTCAGCGAGACCCTCCAGTCGATCATCAGCCATCGCAGCGGCGGCATGCCGCTCACGCTCGAGGCCGGCATCGTCCGCGTCGCCGATTCGCTGGACATGACGCACGGCCGCTCGCGCATCCCGTTCGAGCAGGGTTCGCTTTCGATCCATGCCGTCAGCGCCGCCGCGATCGACCGCGTGCGCCTCACCTCCGGCGAGGAGCGCGCGATCCGCGTGCACATCGAGATGAACAACACCTCCGGCGTCTTCCAGGTCGACGAGCTGCTGCGCAAGAAGCTCAAGGGCTCAGGCCTGGAGCCACATGTCGAGATCGAAGTGATCGTCCACGAGCAGGAAAAGCGCCTGCTCGATCGCTTCACGCTCTGACCGACGCAGGCGTTTCATGCAATTGCGGCCACGCGGCAGGCCGCTGCGGCCTGCAACTGGCCGCTTCCGGAACCCGACGACATGGTGAGAGGCACCACGTGGTGCTTTCCCCCATTCATTGGAACACCGGAAGGAGGACCGAGGTTGAGCTTCCTCGATTACCTCAAGGAACATCGCGGTCAGTTCATTGACCACCGCGCCGCCCCGCCCACACGGCCGAGCATCAGCGCGGCGGACCTGGACGTCATCGGCTTCGACGGCCCCGCAGGAGTGCCGCAGCAGGCACAGGGTGGCGGTCCAGGCGGCGCGCTGACGCGACGACGGCGCGCACGTACCACGGCACGGAGCATCCGCTTCCGCCACGTGCAGCCCGTCTTCACGCGCTCCGCCTACTCGGATCCATTGCCCTACGAAGAGACCTGGGAGCGTGCATTCCGATGAGCCATGGCCTCGCTCGCCGCGAATCGCGGCTGTCCCCCCTGCTGCGTCGCTTCCAGGATCCCGCCGACCGCGCCTCGGATGCCGCCGACTCCTCCGATGAGTCGCTCACCCGCTACGATCGCCTGCTGACCGAGGAAGCGGAGCTGTGCGCCGTTCCCGCCGACCTGCTGCGCGCGATCTGCTGGTACGCCTCCGGCTGGCGACAATACGAGCCGAGCGGCCGCACGCTCGCCACGCCCGAGGCGCAGGGTACCCGCTGGGGCTGCATGCAGCTCTCCGACCACTGGCACCCGGACGCTTTCCCCGCCGCCATGAGCGACCCGCGCGCAAACGTGCGCTACGCCGCGAACCTGCTCAACTGGCTCCAGGAGCAGACCGGCTCATGGGAGCGCGCCGCGATCGCCTTCTTCGGACACGACGCCCGTGCCGAGCACGCAGCGCGCCGCGTGGGCCGCTACCGTGACGATCGACCGTGGCTCCAGCGGCTCGAGGACGCCGCACCAGCCGCACAGGCAGGACCAGCGGTCGACGACCTGTACGCCGACCTCGCGCTCTAGCCCGAGGCGCAACGAACGAGCAGCTCCTCGCGCGCGCACGTTACGCGCGCACGCGAGAACATTCGGGCGAGCTACTCCGAGGGGAGCTCCTGGGCGCTGGCGAAGAAGCCATTGATCGCCTCGCGCTGCTTCGCGACTTCCTGTGCCGGACCCGAGGCGACCGCGATCACGCCACTGCCGTCACCATGCCGATATGCGGCGACGACCTGCTGCTGCGGCGCGCCACTCGCGGCGTGCACGAACTCGTAGCCGAGCCAGCGCGAACCGTCGGCCGAG
>JAOPYV010000175.1 GCA_025964435.1 Thermoleophilia bacterium
CCTTCGCCTTGATGTTCTGCTCGTACTTCCACTTGCCGAAGTCCATGACTCGACACACCGGCGGCTTGGCCGTCGGTGAGATCTCGACGAGGTCGAGCGACTTCTCCTCGGCGAAACGCTGGGCTTCGCCAATGGAGACGATGCCCTTGTTCTCGCCTTCGGGGCCGATCAGCTGGACTTCACGAACGCGAATCATCTCGTTGACCCGCGTCTGGGGGCCTCGATCGCGCTCGTTGTCGGTACGTCGTCCGCCTCGGGGCCTCATCGTGAAGCCTCGATCGTGCGGTGCGAACAGGTTGCGAAGTGAATGGGCAGCAGGGTTCCGTCTCCAGATATCGTTGTCGGACTCGGACACGCACGCCGCAGAATTGACGACGGGCGGCAATTGCCGCCCGCTCCTCGATCGCTCGGATCACGTGACGGGCGTGTCTCAGCCCGTCGCATACCCATTCGATTGAACCTGATCACCTCGCGGCGGGCAGGTGAGGAGCGCGGGCTCCTGCTTGTCCTTGGCGAAGGATACCAGCTACTGGGCGACGATGCTGCGCGATCGGCCCGATCGGCAACTCGTGGACGAGGGCGGCCACGGGCATGCCAGAATCAGGCCACCCACGGGCAACTGCCGTCACCACCGGCGACCCGCCGGGGAGAACCAGTTGCAACCACCACACCCCCAGCGCCGTGGGAGCGCCCTACGCAAGGAGAACCTAGCCATGGCAGGCACCGTTCCCGGATTCCTCCCGAAGACCGCCTTGGTCGCATCCAAGGTCGTGTACTACCCGTTCACCATTCCGCAGCAGCTGAATGACTCGGCGACCAATACCGGCAAGGCGCTCAACGGCGCGTTCGCCGGGATCGTCGGATCAGTGGGGCAGGCATTCGCCAGCCTCGAGCCGCGTGGCCCGGCGAAGTGGCTCATGCCGCTCTTCACCAAGGGCCTCGAGGCGAGCCAGAAGAGCGATGCGATGGCCGCACGCAACAAGGCAGTGTTCTGGGATCCGTTCTCAGAGGGCTCCGAGAGCATCGGCCGTGCAATCGCTGGACCTGGCGCTGCGTACTACCTGCACAAGGCAGGCGTCGAGAACCCGACGGCCGAGCTGATCAAGGGAGTGCTGAACACGAAGCTGTTCGAGTTCCCCCCTGGTGAGGCGCTGCAGGCAGCCAATGAGCAGATCCTCGCTCAGAAGGCAGCAGCGGCAGGCCAGGGCGGCGCACCGGCAGGAGGTGCCGCACCCGAGGGTGGCGCATCGCCGGCCTCCACGCAGGGTCCGGCGAACGACGCCGCAGCCGGCGCGGGCGCAGCCCAACCAGAAGCGCAGCAGCAGGCTGCCTGACAGGACCTCGACCTGCGCGCCCTCGCGCGCGGTCAGGCGACGCGGATGATCGGTGGCTGGGGCCTCCCGTGACCCGCACTTCCATACCCGGGCGTGACCCGTCGAGCCACCATCTGGGGTGGTGCTCGGCAGGTCACGCCCGAGCTGTCTTCCGGGGCCAGGACCGCCTGCGGCCACCTCGGCCGGCGATGGAGGCCACCCCGGCGAAAGCGCCATTCCGGATCGCCGACGGACCGCGAGAAACGGATGTCGGTATCACCAAATGAGAGGTCACCCCAGATGGCTGCACCAGTCAATCCCAGCTTCGGAGCCAAGGCATCGCTCGTCACCGGACGAGCGCTGCAGAGCGCTTTCGACACTCCCGCAAAGATGACGGTCGCGGCCGGCACCACGGGAGCCGTGACCAACGCATTCATCACGAGCGTGAACGCCAGCGCCAAGGAGAGCTACGCAGCGCTCCAGCCGCGCGGCCCGGCCAAGTGGCTCGAGGGCCTGTTCGCCAAGGTCGACAAGGCGACGGCGCAGAGCGTCGAGCAGGCGGACAAGGCGACCAAGCTGTTCTGGGTCCCGTTCTCCGAGGGCTCACACCGCACCGGCAACGCCGCGGCGTTCCCGTTCGCAGCACGCTACGCCGACAAGGTCGGCATCGAGATCCCGAAGGAGCCGGCCGCCGCGGACAAGCTGCTCGCCGAGCTGCTCGCCGCCAAGGGCTTCCCCGTGCCCGCAGCGAAGCCTGAGGGCGAGGAGCCCGTGCCGCCGGCCAAGCCCGGTGAGGGCGATCCGACCACGCCGGCAGAGCCCGGCAAGCCTGGTGACACCGAGGGCACTCCCCCGGCCGAACCTGGCAAGCCCGGTGACGCCGAGGGCACCCCTCCGGCCGAGCCCGGCAAGCCCGGTGACGCCGAGGGCACTCCCCCCGCCGAGCCCGGCAAGCCCGAGGGCGATGGCACGCCGGCTCCGGCAGAGCCGTCGAACCCGGATGACGCCTCTGCGGCGACCCAGCCGCAGTCGACGCCGCCGGCTGACGCAGCTCCGGCCGAGGCTGCCGCTCCGGCCGCCGCACCCGCTGACGCCGCACCCGCTGGCCCGGCACCCGCGGGCCCCGCACCGACGGGACCCACCCCAACCGCCTGACCTGGTACCGACACCGCGCGCAGGATGCACGCGGAACCAGCATCGATACCGCGAGCCGATGGCATGGATGCCGTCGGCTCGCGTGCGTGTCAGGCGATGCCCTGCGCGTGCCAGCGCGCGTGCGCTGTCGCAGCCGCCAGCCCGACGCGCGCAAGGACCTGCTCGAGCGGCACCTCGGCAGCTGGCGCAGGCGCATGCATGCATGCCACCTCGCCGCAGGAGCCGCACGCACCCGCTGGGACGAGGTCAACCACCCCGGGGCGCGCCACGTGCTCGAGCATCGAGCCGGGGCCGACGACGATGCTGCGCACGCCCAGCGCGCCGGCGAGCGCTGCCGGCCCGGAATCGCTGCCGACGAACAGCGACGCACGCTCCAGCAGCCCGGCGAGCTCCCCGACCGTCGTTCGCTCGACCAGGCTCAGCGGTGCGCAGCGCGCATCGATGATCACCTCGTCGGTCATCGCACGATCGACTGCGGTGCCGACGAAGACCGGCGCAAGCCCGAGCCCATCCAGCAGGTCTGCGACGCGCGCCCAGTGCTGCGCGCTCCAGAGCCGCTCGGGACAGCCTGCACCCGCGTGCAGCACGGCGAGCGGTCGCTGCCCGCCGTTGACGAGCCGCGCGGCGCCATTTCGATCGGCGAGCGTCGGCCACAGGCCGAGTGTGTCGGAATCCCCGGGCGCTGCGCCGCCAAGGAGCCACGCGAGGCGCAGCATGCGCGTGCGCGCATCGAGGCGCTGCGGCCAGACGGGGTGGATCGCGCCGCGCTCGCCCTCGTCGTCGGCGCGCCACGAGGCGCGGAAGCGTGCGTCGACATCGGCCACCTTGAGCGGGCTCGACTCACCCGGCGGCGCGAACGAGACGGCGACGTCGACCCGCTCGAGCTTCGCCTCGCTGGGCTGCTCCAGGTCGATCGACCGGTCGACGAAGGGACATGCCTCGAGCAGTCCACGAGCAGGCGCGCCTGCCGCGACCGTGACCCGCGCGCTGGGATAGGTACGGCGCAGGTGGCGCAGCGCCGGCACGGCGTGGACGACGTCGCCCAGCCCACCCGGACGGATCACGAGGACCTCCTGCACGGTGGCAGGGTCGGGGCCGAGGCCCGCCTCCGGCAGCCAGTCGTGCGCATCATCCATACGGCAGTTGTACCCCACGTGTCCATTTGGACGCATCGCCCGCCGTGGCCCCGTGCGGCCGCCGCGGCGTACCGGGCGGGCCACGCACGCTCGTGACGCTTGCTGGCAGGTCCCGCTGCCGTCACGCTTACAGGCGTAGCTGGAACAACGCTCGAATCCCCCTCCGAGCACCGGCTACGCGACAAGACTACGACGACGGTCGGGCCCTCGGGCTCGATCGGCCCTATCGGACCTGCTGAAGGGATTCAGCCACCGCGGGCGGCAACCAACGGTGAACGGCATGGACGCCATACACCGGTAGGGACGTCGTTATCTCCCCTCGAACGGGGGCGACACTTCGGTGTCGCCCTCGTTTCTAATTCCGGGCTCAGTCGAGGGTGATGAGCGTGCCGGCATGCACGAGGCTCACGATGCGCTCGGCCAGCTGCGGCTCGCTGGGAACGCCGCTCCCGTCCAGCAGCTCCGCGAGCGCGGACCGCCCAGCGGCATTGTTGTGGAGGTCCATACGTCGCGACGGGTCGTCGGCGGGCGCCGACGACTTGTCCTCGTGTGCCACGCCGATCTCCTCGGCGATGCGCAGGGCAGCTGCTGCAGGTACGTCATGGTCGCGGACCATGCGCAGGGCGAGGAGTGCGGAGCCGTAGGCGTGGCGATAGGCATCGCCCTCGCCGTCGTCGCCCCGGCCGAACTGCTCGATGCTGACCCGGAGCGCATCGTGGTGCACGTCCTGGGCGAGCGGCCCGAGCCATGGCTTGTCGAGGTTGCGCGCCAGCACGAGCACCTCGTCGACCCCGGGCAGCTTCTGCGCCAGGCGGTTTCCCGTGGAACGGTCGAACGCGACCGTGGCAGCGGCACCGATCGCTCCGGCTGCAGCGCCGAGTGCGATGAGCGGCAGCCCCAGCTGCGGTAGTCGTCCGAGCAGCCGAGCGCCGAGCAACGCGCCACCTGCCAGGAGCGCACCTCCGGCAGCACCCGCGATGATCGATGGAACCCACGGCAGCTGGTACTTCGGGGCCTGAGCAGTCGGCTCGGCGGCAGGCTCATGCACGGCACCCTGTGCCTGGGCCATGCCCGCTCGTGGTCCGATGCTCGTCACTGCCATCCCGTCCGTATCCGTACTTCGATTCGTGGATGCGCAACGTTACAGCGCGTAACGAGTCGGAGCGGCACCGAAGTGCCGCCCCGTGGAGATGTGTTCCGTTGCGGCGCCAGCCGCTCGTGCCTAGGACTGGATGTAGGCCTCGAGCTTCTTGGTGTCGCGGTAGCTCTTGAGCTTCGAGAGCGTCTTGGCCTCGATCTGGCGGATGCGCTCACGGGTGACCCCGAAGCGCTGGCCAACTTCCTCGAGCGTGCGTGGCTCTTCGCCTCGCAGGCCGAAGCGCAGCTCGAGCACCTTGCGCTCGCGGTGCGAGAGCGTCTCGAGGATCTCGGCAACTTCCTGTCGGCGCATCTTGCCGGTGACGGCAGCATCCGGCACGGGCGAGACGTTGTCCTCGACGAAGTCAGCGAGCGAGGAGTCGTCCTCGCCACCGACGGGCGTCTCGAGGGACACCGGGTCCTGGTTGAGCTTGAGGATCTCGCCGACCTTCTCGGGCGTGATCTCGAGCGCGGCGCCGAGTTCCACGTGGGTGGGCTCGCGGCCGAGCGTCTGGGACAGCGAGCGCTGCGTGCGAATGAGCTTGTTGATCGTCTCGACCATGTGGACGGGAACGCGGATCGTGCGCGCCTGGTCGGCGATGGCGCGGGTGATCGCCTGGCGGATCCACCACGTCGCATAGGTCGAGAACTTGTAGCCCTTGGTGTAGTCGAACTTGTCGACGCCGCGCATCAGGCCGAGGTTGCCCTCCTGGATCAGGTCGAGGAAGAGCAGGCCACGGTTCTGGTAGCGCTTGGCGATCGAGACGACGAGTCGCAGGTTCGCTTCGATGAGGGCGCGCTTGGCGGCCATGTCACCGCGCTCGATGCGCTTGGCGAGCGAGACCTCCTGCTCACCGGTCAGGAGCGGCACCTTGCCGATCTCCTTGAGGTACATGCGCACGGGGTCGTCGCCGATCGACGGTCCACCCTTGCCCTCGGACATGTCGAGGTCAGCCTCGGTGGCATCGTCGAAGCCGACGGGGCCGGAATCGTTGTTGACCGGGCGGCTGCGGCGCGGCGCACGGGGCGTCGCGGCGGCCTTGGCCTCGGCAATGGTGAAGGTCTCGGCGTCGTCGGACTTGGGCTTGTCGACGTCGTTACGGGCGGTGTTGTCGCTCACGGGGGTCACGCTCCTGGTGGCAGTGCCGGGTGGGGATCGGCACGCGCGGTGTGGGACTTGAGTGCCGGGACAGGAGGCTGACCACGGGAACCGGCTCCCCCAATGTGCAACGACATTTCCATATCGTCAAGCACTTTTTGCAAAGCAATGCCAGTCAGGCTGGATTGCACACCAGATTGCGGGGCACGGTGGCTCCCGAGCAGGGCTTAGAGACGCGGGTTGAGCTCGCGCATGCGACGCTTGAGCGTCGCGTTCTCGAGCATCAGCAGCTCGTCGGTGTCGCTGTCGCGACCGAGCTGTGCGCGGATCTCGCCGAGGCGGCGGTCGATGCCCTGGAGCTCGACGCGTCGCGCAAGGTCGGCCACGTTGTCGGCGGGCGAGGCGATGTCGCCCTGCCCTTCACGGCCCTGGAAGGTGGGTGTCTCGCGTGTGGTCAGGCTCGACAGCTCGGCGACGAGGGCAAAAAGCTCCTGGTCGTCGCGCACGCGCGCGGGCGTGAAGGCAGCAACGCCCGCGTCGACGAGCACGTTGCGCGCACGCTTGTGCACCGACAACGCGAAGGACTCCTCCGGCGGCAGCAGCTCCGAGAGCAGCGTCGTCGCATCGGTCTCGGCGAGGCGCAGCGCCTCGGCCAGGAGCCGCTTCTCGAGGGCGACCGCCGTCGATTCAGGGCGTGCGGCGATGCGCTTGGCGACGGCGGCTGCGCCGCGATACTTCGGCTCCCAGCTGTCCATGCGGCTCAGCTGCATCGGCTTCTTGGCACCGGTCACGTCATAGAGCGACTGGGCCGCCGCACTGTCGAGCTGCAGCGCGTTCGCCACGCGGACGATCTGCTCGCGCCGCGCGGGGCCGTCCGGCGTGGCGCGAAAGAGCTCCACTGCCTCGTTGTAGATCCGGTCGCGGTCACTCGAGTCCCCGAGGTCGCCACTGCCCAGCAGCGCGCTCGTGCGGTAATGCAGCAGCGTCACGCCGTCCTCGAGCAGCTCCTCCATGCGCTCGCGCCCGTTCGGGCCGTGCAGCACGTCGGCAGGGTCCTCCCCCTCCGGCAACAGCACGACACGCACGTCGAGGTCGCTCGCGCGCGCCTGGTCGAGCGCGCGAAGCGTCGCGACCTGGCCGGCTGCATCGGGGTCGAAGGCAAACAGCGCACGCGGCGCGAGCCGCTTGAGCTCGAGCACCTGCTCCTCCGTCAGCGCCGTGCCCATGACGGCGCAGACGTTGCGGAATCCGGCCTGCCACAGGGCGATGACGTCCATGTAGCCCTCGACCACGACGACCGCACCGGCATCCTTGGCCGCCTTCGCGATGCCGGGCGCGAGGAACATCGTGCGCTTCTTGTGGAAGAGCGGGCCGTCGGCGCTGTTGACGTACTTGCCGCCGTACTGCTCCTCGCGCAGCTTGCGTGCGCCAAAGCCGAGCGTGCGGTCGGCGCGATCGATGATCGGAACCATCAGCCGGCCACGGAAGAAGTCGCGTCCGTTGGAGGTCGCCAGCCGTGATTCGAGCAGCTCCTCCTGCGTGAATCCCTTCGAGCGCGCCTTGTCGATCAGCACCGACCCGGCCTCCGGCGAGTAGCCGAGGCGGAAGGCGAGGATCGACTCCTCGGTGACGTGGCGCTCGGCCAGATAGGCGCGCACTGGCGCGGCCTCATCGGAGCGCTGCAGGTACGCCTCATAGAACGATGTCGCGGCGCTGGTCAGCTCGTAGAGGCGTCGCTTCGACTGGCGCGGCTTGCCGCCGCCTGTCCCCTCCTCGTACTCGAGCTGGACGCGATAGCGATCGGCGAGCACCTCGATCGACTCGACGAAGTCGAGCCCCTGCTTCGCCTGCAGGAAGGTGATCACGTCGCCGCTGGCACCGCAGCCGAAGCAGTGGTAGACGCCCTTCGTGCCGTTCACCCAGAAGGACGGCGAGCGCTCCTCATGGAACGGGCAGCGACCGAGATGCTCGGCGCCACGGCGGTGCAGTTCGGTGTACGCGGAAGCAATGTCGACCAGGTCGGAACGCTCGAGCACGCGCTCGATGCTTCCTGGCGTGATGCGCCCTTTGCCGGTCCCCGATCCCATGACGACAGTGTATCGAACGGCTGTTCGGCATTCGTCACTTCCTCGCCGGAATCACGACACCCCTCCCACCGGCTTGCGGGCACGTGTACGACACCCCCAATCCGGTCCACTACGCAATTCGACGCATTGTTCACCAATCGTAGCGTAGCTCTCAGGATTCGCAGGCCAGATGCCGATTCTTCGTGGGTGCGGAGCCCCCTTCCCTCATACACGCGAGCGCGCCTCCGCGCAGCCGTGCTGTTGGGCGCCATCCTGCTGGCGCTCTGCACGATTTCCACGGCGCAGGCCAACACCAGCCGCGCCACGATGCTGACCGGCTTGGCCGAGCCCTCGATGGGCTTCGAGATGGTCAACACCGGCAACTACGGCCACGTCGCCGGGCAGCGCACCGACGGTTCGGTCTGGCTGTGGGGCCTCAACGACGTCAGCCAGGTCGGAGATGGAACCACGACCAACCGGAACGTCCCTGTGGAGATGCCCGCGTTGCAAGGAGCCAGCGCCGTGCTCCCCGGCGGCGACTTCACGATTGCCCTCATGCCCGACGGCCGCGTGCTCTCCTTCGGTGACAACTGGCAGGGCTCGCTGGGCGACGGCACCCTCATCTCGAGGACGACGCCGGTGCAGGCGGTCGGAATGACCAACGCCCGGTTCGTCTCCGTCGGCAATGGCCACTCGATGGCGATCAAGGCCGACGGCACGGTCTGGGCGTGGGGCGGCAACGGTTCAGGACAGCTCGGTGACGGCACGAAGACGCTGCGCAAGACGCCGGTGCAGATCGCGGCGTTGACCGGTGCCCGTGCGCTTGAGCTGGGCGAGGACAACTCCTTCGCGATCATGGCCGACGGTTCCGTCATGGCGTGGGGCGAGAACAGCAGCGGCCAGCTCGGGAACGGCCTGACGACGGACCTCACCACGCCTACGACGATCGCGTCGCTGGCAGGTGCGCGCCAGATCGTCGCTGGCAGCATGCACACCATGGCGATCATGGCGAACGGCACGGTGAAGACCTGGGGTGATGACAGCGACGGGCAGCTTGCCAACGGAGCCGCTGGCGGAACGATCACGCCGACCGCCGTACCGGCCTTGGCCGGTGCTCGATTCCTGTCGACTGCAGACATGTTCTCGATGGCGATCCTCGCGAACGGGACCGTCGTCGGCTGGGGCGCGAACTTCTCGGGCCAGCTCGGCCTCGGCGACATGGTCTCGCGCAGTAGCCCGACCGCCATTCCCGCCCTGGCCGGCGCGCGTTACCTGTCGCTCGGCTTCGACCAGTCCTTCGCGATCAGCAGGACCGGCCAGGTCCTGGCGGCCGGCGACAACCAGTTCGGGCAGCTCGGCGACGGCAGCTTCACCAACCGCTCGACCTTCGTCACGTCGAACTTTACCTGCGGCTGCGGGAGCTTCGTCAAGGTGATCGCCGGCGGCTACTTCTCGGCCGGCATCAAGGCCGACGGTACGACCTGGATCTGGGGCTGGAACAATCAGGGACAGCTTGGACTCGGACTGCCGATCCTGCCCGGCGAGCAGGTCACGACGCCGCGACGGCTCGACTTCCCTGGCGGCCGACTCGCCCACACGCTCTTCCTCGGCAGCTATCACGCGATGGCAGTGATGGATGACGGCACCGTCTGGGGGTGGGGTGACAACTCCGAGGGGCAGCTCGGCATCGGCTCGACAGCTGACCAGAACGTGCCGGTCCAGGTTGCGGCGTTGACCGGTGCGCGCGAGCTGTCACTCAGCTACTACAACAGCCACGCCCTGATGGCCGACGGCACCGTCTGGGGCATGGGCGAAGGCCTGAACGGCAAGGTCGGAGACGGCGGAACGACGCGGCGCACGTCGCCCGTCGCCGTCACTGGCGCCGACTACGCTCGTCAGGTCGTTGCGGGGCGCTACACCTACTACGCGTCGATGACGAACGGCACCGTTCGCTCGTGGGGAGAAGGCAACGAGGGCGGTCTGGGACACGGCGACCAGCTGGACAAGCTCAGCCCGACCCAGGTCGCTGGCATCGACGGCGCACGTGAAATCGCTTCCGGCGCCCAAGGGGCTGCGGTCATCCTCGCCGACGGCACCTATCGGGCCTCGGGCCGCAACAACGAGGGTCAGCTCGGCAATGGCACCGTCGTGGATTCGCACTCCTTCATCACGATCGCAGGAGCTGCAGGCGCGCGCTCGCTGGCGGCCGGCCGCTACCACTATCTGGTCACGATGGGAGACGGTACGGTGCGGGGGGTCGGCTACAACTCCTTTGGCCAGCTCGGCGTCGGGGACAACACCGATCGCACGACCTACACCGCCGTCGTCGCGGTCGGCCTGTCTCGGGACATGTCACTCGGTGGCTACAACTCGATCACGCTCGACAGTGGCGGCGTCTTCCGGACATGGGGCAGCAATACCCACGGTCAGATGGGCAACGGCACCACCACTGACAGCAACGTTCCAGCGTTCGTCTCCTCCGGCTGCGAGGAGCCGGCGGCTCCGTCGGTCATCGACCAGTACCGCTCTGACGGCACGACCGTGATCATCGCGAGTGGCTGGACGAACCAGACGAGCGTCGTGTTCAAGTTCAGCGCGTCGGATTCGGACTGGGACGAGCTGCTCACCCCGTGGGTCGAGGTGACGACCGGTGCGTTCGCCGGCACCTGCGGCCAGGCAGGTGCAAACATGTTCTCCGGTACGGCAGTGACCGCTGCGACTGCCAACGTCCCGGTCATCCTGACGGTCACCGCCACCGGTCTCACGAGCGGATCCGCGTATCGATGGCGTGCATGTACATCGGACATCGTGGACTATCGGAGCTCGTGGACGGCGTACGGCAACACGCCCGACTTCAGCATCGAGAACAACGCGCCGCTGCTGCCGACGCTCGTGTCACCTGCGGTTGGTGCTGCCGCGGCTGATTCGACCCCCGACTTCACAGCCTCCTACACGGACTCGGCGCCGGCGATCAGCGGAGGGATCCGCGTACGCGTCGGTACCAGCTCGACCTGTGGCACGGCCGTCGTGCAGACCGGACTCAGCGGCAGCGTCGCGTCGGGGACGAACGCGACGTGGACCTCCCCGGCGCTCGCCGATGGGACCTACTACTGGTGCGCCCAGTCCCAGGATGGCGCTGGAAATACGAGCGCCTGGACAGCCACACGGCTCTTCACCGTTGGCGCACCGACGCTCACCGTCGGCGTCTCCGCGGCAACCATTCCTCTCGGCACGGTGCTGGCGGCGACCGACATCGTCGCCTCCTTCAACGTCACCGTCGACACGAACTCACGCAACGGCTACCAGCTGACCGCGACCGACGGCTCCAACGCCTCTGCGGCGAGCTGCGTCTGCGGCGGCGCGCTGCCCGACTGGACCGGCACCGATGCCACGCCGACGGTCTGGGCCGCTGCGAC
>JAOPYV010000177.1 GCA_025964435.1 Thermoleophilia bacterium
TGGGCGTGGTGTCGTCCGTCATGTCGGTTCCTCGGAAGGTCGTGGCGCGCTCCATGCGCACCGCTCTTCCCAATCATCGACGACGAACATAAGAGCTCCGTCTGAATGCGTCGCGAGGTGTGGCGGCTCAGTCGTTGCATACGCGACTCACCCGCCACACCTGCATCACTGCGTCGCCGCGCTACGCCATCGCGTGGGCTTCGACGGTGCCGATGTTGTCGACCTGCACGCCGGGCACGATCTCCGCGTAGCTGAGCACGACCATCTTCGAGAAGTTGCGCTCCACCAGTGCCTTCACGTGCCGGCGGATCTTCGGCGGCGTGATGAGCACCGGGTCGAGGATCAGCCCGCGGTTCTGCGCGAGCACCTCGGCGAGGTTGTTCTGGATCGCCTGGCTGGTCGCCGGGTCGAGCATGAGCACCTGGCCGGTCTCGTTGAGCTGGATGGCGTTCTGGATCGCGCGTTCGGCGTCGGGGCTGAGCATGAAGGCGCGCAGCAGGCCGTCGGGGCTCTGGTAGCGGGCGCAGATCTTGCGGCCGAGTGCCTGGCGCACGTGCTCGGTGAGCGCGTGTGGGTCCTTGGTGTACACCGCGTTGTCGGCGAGTGCATTGAGGATCGTGGAGAGGTCCTTGATCGGCACCTGTTCCTTGACGAGGTTCTGCAGCACCTGGCGCAGCTGGCCGAGCGCGAGCATGTTCGGCACGAGCTCCTGCACCACCATCGGCGCATCCTGGCGCGCCATGTTCAGCAGCTCCGCGACCTCCTCACGGGTGAGGAGCTCGGCGAGGTGCTGCTTCACGACCTCGTTCACGTGCGTGGAGACCACGTCCTGCGCGTCGAACACCTGCAGGCCGTGCTGCTCGGCGAGACCCTGGTACTGCGCGGGCAGCCACACTGCGGGGGTGCCGTAGATCGGGTCCATCGTGTGCTCGACGTCGACGCCGGGCACCTCGAGGTCGGCGCCGATGCCCATCACGTGCGTGACCTGCACCTCGCCCTCTGCGACGAGGTCGCCCTTGATGCGGATCTGGTACTGGCCGGGAGCCAGGTTCGGATGCGGGCGAACGCGCACGCCCGGTGCGATGACCCCGAACTCCATCGCGATGCGACGTCGCACGTGCTTGAGGCGCTCGAGCAGCTCGCCGCTCACCTCGGGGTCCGCAAGGCGGGCCAGCTCCGGTCCGACTTCCAGCGCGATCGCATCGGTGCGCAGCATCGCCTGCGAGATCTCGTCCGCCTGGCCGCTGTCGGCTGCGATGTCCTCGCCGGTCTCGGCGATGAGCGCTGCCTTCTTCTGGCGGGCCAGCCACCATGCCGTTCCGGCGAGCGTCGCGGCGAGCGAGAACAGGACCAGCTTCGGCATGCCGGGCGCGAGGCCCATGAACGCGAGGATCGCGGCGGAGATGCCCATCGCACGCGTGTTCTGCAGCAGCTGTCCACCGATCTCGGCGCCGAGGTTGTTCGACGTGCCGCCTCGGGTGACGAGGAAACCAGCAGACATGGCGACGAGCAGGGACGGGATCTGCTCGAGCAGGCCCTGGCCGATGGTCAGCACGGTGAAGGTCGAGGCGGCTTCCGCGAGCGGCATGCCACCCATCACGCCACCGATGACGAGGCCACCGATGATGTTGACCACCACGATGACCATGCCGGCGATCGCGTCGCCCTTCACGAACTTCATGGCACCGTCCATGGCACCGAAGAAGGCGCTCTCGCGCTCGAGGTCCTCGCGCTTCTGCTTCGCCTCCTCGGGCGTGATCACGCGGTTCTGCATCTCGGCGTCGATCGCCATCTGCTTGCCCGGCATGGCGTCGAGGGTGAATCGTGCCGCGACTTCCGCGACGCGACCAGCACCCTGTGCGACGATCACGAACTGCACCACCATGATGATGACGAACATGACGATTCCGATGACCGCGTTGCCGGCGGCGACGAGCTCACCGAACGTCTTGACCACGTGGCCGGCAGATTCCTTGGCGTGCTCGACGCCACCCTCGTGATACATCGGGGCGGTCTTCGAGAGGATCAGGCGCGCCGTGGCGATGGAGATCGCGATGCGGAACAGCGTCGTCACGAGCAGCATGGCCGGGAACACCGCGAAGTCGAGCACGCGCTTGATGTACATGGCCGTAACCATGATCAGGATGCTCATCAGCAGGTTCACGCCGACGAAGAAGTCGATCATCCACGTCTCGAGCGGAATGATGATGAGGGTGAGCACGACGCACAGGAGCGCGGCAAGCCACACTTCCTTGTACTGGCCGAGGCCCTGGATCTTTCGCAGTAGTCCGCCCTGAGTCATGGGGTGACGGTCTCCGGCATCGAGGTGGGGTCGTGCGCACGGGGTGGGGTCCACGCGCACGGGTTCCACTCCAAGGTACGACGGGACCCGGTTCTTGTAAAGCGTCGTGTTTGCTCTACTTGCGCGCCGCTCCCGGCGCGAGCTCAGGTCCAGCTGAAGCGGTCATCCTGCGGTGCCTGCGCCTGTGCCTGCTGGTGCGCCGCCGCACCGGCGTGGGCGGGCGTCTGGACGCCGGCGGGCAACGGATCGCTGATCGCCGGCACGCTCACTGCTGCCAGGTCGTGCACGCCCTCGGCGTCGCCCTCGAGGCGCTGCGCCGCGGCGGCTGCATCGCTCGCGTGGATCGCGGTCGGGCTCGCGGCCGCGGCATCGTTGGCGTCGGCGCGGGTCTGCTCCTTGAGCTGGAAGACGTAGGCGAGGATCTCGGCCACGGGGCGGTAGAGGTCCTCCGGCACGATGTCGCCGATCTCGCACAGCTCGAACAGCGCACGGGCCAGCGGCTTGTTGCGGACGACGGGAATGCCCGCCTTGCGCGCCGAGGCGCGGATCTCGTCGGCATCGCCGATCTCGCCGAGCGCGACGACCCACGGCACCGGGGAGACGTCCGGGTCGTACTTCAGGGCGACGGCGATCTCGGTCGGGTTGATGACGACGACGTCCGACTGCGGCACGTGGTCCTGGGCGCCCGACATGGCGATCTGCTGCGCCATCTGGCGTCGCTTGCCCTTCTGGTACGGGTCGCCTTCCGAGTTCTTGTACTCGTCCTTGACTTCCTTGTCGGTCATCTTGTGCTCGGTGGAGAAGTTCTTCTTCTGGAAGCCGAAGTCGACCGCTGCAACCACGACGTACAGGATGATGATGTAGATGAACAGCTTCTTGATGATGCCGGCGGCGAGCATCATGAGCGCCAGTGGGTCGTCGATCGTGACCGCGCCGGCGATGTCGTCGATCGAGCTCATGAACACCGTGTAGCCGAGGAATGACGCGACGAGGATCTTGGCAAGCGACTTGGCGAGCTCCTGGGCGCTCTTGATCGAGAACCACTGCTTGAGCTTGCTCATCGGGTTGAGCTTCTTGAGGTCCGGCTTGAGCTGCTCGCCGGTGAGGATCAGGCCGGTCTGCGCGACGTTGGCGATCACGGCGACCACGACCACCGCGAAGAGCACCGGCGCCGAGAGGATGGCGATGTCCATCAGCGTGTCCATCAGCAGCTGCGTGATGTCGATGCCCTCGGGCGTGCCGATGTCCTTGATGGAGGAAAAGTTGCGCTTCATGATGCTGTTCATGCGCTCCATGAACATGGTCTTCGTGGTGAGGATGGCACCGAAGGCGGCGATCAGGCCGAGCGCCATGGGCACGTCCTGCGACTTGGCGACGGTGCCCTTCTTCTTCAGGTCCTGCTTCTTCTTCGCAGACGCTGGGTGCTTCTTTGAATGCTTGTCCTCGCCTGCCATGCCCTCACCTCCCCGTGTCGGTCGAGTTCGCGCGGGCGATGCGCTTGGCGTCTACGTCTGATTCGTGCATCTTCTCGGCGAGCGTGCTGATCGAGCGGTCGCCGTCGACGATCGACGGGATGGCGTGGTCGCGCAGGTAGCCCCAGGTCGGCAGCAGCGCGACCATGATGGCCGCGATGCCGATCGGGCCCTTCACGACCTGGCTCAGCGCGAACACGTTCACCTGCGGCGCACCGCGGTTGATGATGCCCAGCAACACGTCGGTGAGCAGCAGCGTCATCATCGCCGGTGCTGCGATCTGCAGCGTGAGCAGGAGCGAATCGCCGCTCATCTGGGCGAACGCGCTGATGACCGATTCCTGCGACGGGTGCGCGGCGCCCGACTGGAGCGGATCGCCGATCCAGCCGAGGCTGGCGGTGGGCGGGAAGATCTTGAAGGTGTTGAGCAGGCCGCTGATCATCTCCATGTGCAGGCCGCTCACGAGCAGGATCATCAGCGCGACCATCATCAGCCACTGGCCCGTCGGGCTGGTTCGCTCGCCGGTCTGCGGGGCGATGATGTCGGTGATGTTCGAGCCGCGCTGCGTGTCGATGATGCGGCCGGCGCTCTCGATGGCGTAGAAGATGAAGCTGGCGCAGAAGCCGAGCATCAGGCCGATCAGCACCTGGTTGACGAGCAGCAGCAGCAGGTCGAACGCGCCGCCGCTCTTGAGCTCGAGTGCGAGCGAGGCGGAGATGTCGTGCTTCACGAACGGCACTGTGGCGGCGGTGAGGACGAGGCTGAAGCCGACGCGGGCCGTCATCGGGATGTTCATCGAGCCGAAGAACGGCGCCACGATCATGAAGCCGAGGATCCGGGCCAGCACGACCAGGAACAGGACCATGAAGACCTGGGGGTCGCTGTCGCCGAGCACGGTGCCGAGCGTGTCGAGCGCGGCGGCCGGGTCGACGGAAGGGATGTTGGCGAGGAGGGAGATGGCGAACGGTTCCTAGTTGGTGACCAGGTGGGCGACGGTGGCGTACGTGTCCTCGGTGAAGGCGCGCATCTCGCCGATCACCCAGCCGCCGGTGACGAGCACGACGACGAACACGGTGATGATCTTCGGGACGAAGGTGAGCGTCTGCTCCTGGATCTGCGTGACTGCCTGGAAGAGCGAGACCATGAAGCCGACGGTCAGGCCGGCGAGCACGGCGGGCGCGCTCCAGACCAGGACCTTCATGAGGCTCAATGCTGCGAGTTCGGTGAGAGCGGATTCCATGGTGGGTGCCTTAGTAGTTGAAGCCCATGACGAGGAACTTGACGACCAGCGTCCAGCCCCCCGAGAGGACGAACAGCAGGATCTTGAAGGGGAGGGAGATCACGACCGGCGGGAGCATGAACATGCCGAGCGAGAGCAGGATGTTCGAGATCACCATGTCGATGACGAGGAACGGCAGGAGCACCGCGAAGCCCATGATGAAGGCCTTCTTGAGCTCCGAGATGATGAAGGACGGGATGATCACGCGGAGCGGCAGCGAGTTGGCGGCCTTGTCGCCGAGCTCCTTGAACTGCTCCTGGGTGACGAGGCAGCTCTTGGTCTCGCCGTTCTCCATGTTGACCTGGCTGGCGGTGCACATCTGCGGCTTCTGGTCGAGCGCCAGCTTGTAGAAGGTCCCGATCTCCTTGCGGCTGTTGGAGCCGGAGATCTGCTTGGTCATGAAGCCCTTGAGCGGCGTCTTGGCGGCGGTCACGGCCTCGGCGAACTCGATCTTGTTCGCCTGGTAGGGCTGGAGCGCGTTCTTGTTGATCTCGTCGATCGTCGGGCCCATGACGAACATCGAGAGGAACAGCGCGAGGGCGATGATCACGATGTTCGGCGGCACGTTCTGGGCGCCGATGCCGGAGCGCAGGAAGCTGAGCACGACGACGATGCGCAGGAAGCTGGTCAGCGTCATGATCGCGAACGGCAGCAGCGACAGGCCGCCGAGGTAGAGCGCGAGCTGGATGAGCGAGTCGACCTGCGCGTCGTCGGCGCTCCAGGCGGCGATCGGGAAGACGATGAGGTACGCCAGCGAGATGGCGAACATGATGATCGTGCCGCGCATGCGCTTGCGCGTCGTGGCACGTCGCTTGGCGATCTCTTCCGGGGCGAGGCGCTCGAGGCGAGCGGCGCTGCGCTGGCGGAGGATCCTGCCGAGGCTGCTGGTGGTGACCGAGGTCATGCGGGTGGGGCTCCTGAAACGCTGGGGGGCGGGGTCTGGTGCGGAAGCCGACCTGCGTGGGGAGCAGTGGGGGCGTCGTCATCCGCGTGACCGTGGCTCCAACGTACGACGGAACCAGGAGCTTGTAAACAGGAACTTTTGCAAAAACCCCCGAGCAGCCATGCCGGGTCGTTTCTGCGTCGAAATCGTGTCAGTCGCTCGGGCTACTCACCCGAGGCGCGCTTGTTCTTCGCCTTGCCGAGGAAGTGCTGGAAGCTCTCGCCGACCGTCGCGAAGCGCGGTCCTTCCTCGACCTGGATGGCGTCGCGGTCGTTGGCGCCGTCGGCGTCGGCCGCTGCGGGCTCTGTCGTTGCCGTCGCCTTCGGGCGGGCGAGCCGCAGCTTCGGCGTCGCCGCCTGGGCCTCGTCCTCCACCATGAGTGCGTACTCGTCGGTCGAGATGTCGTCGAGCTTGGTGACGGCGCCATCGGTGCCGGTGCCGACCAGGATGTGGCGGCCGCCCGCGATCTCGATGACCCAGAGCGCGTGCTTCTGGTCGAGCGGGCGCTTGCCCACGACCTTGAGCGCGTTGCCGGCGATGGTGCCGGAACCCACGCCCATGCGTCGCTTGGCGACACGGGCGAGCATCCACATGCCGCCACACATGACGACGAGGATGAGTGTTGGGAGCAGTGCGTCACCCATGGTTGGTCAGTTCTCCTCGTTGAGCATCTCGATGATGCGCATGCCGTAGCTGCCGTTGATCGACACGAGCTGGCCGCGGGCGATCAGCTTGCCGCGCACGGTCAGCTCGATCGGCGCATCGACGGGCGTATCCAGCTCGACGATCGAGCCGCGACCCATCTCGAGGAACTCTTCGACCGTCAGGGCGGCATTCCCGAGTCCGACTTCGACCTGCACCTCGACGTCGAGCACCAGGTTGCTCAGCTCACCACGGGAGCCGGCAGCGGAGCGCGGGCTCGGGCGGACGTCCTCGAGGTTCGGTGCCATCACGCTCACGTCGCCACCCATGCTCATCGCCATCGGCGCCGCGGTCTGCTGCGTGCCGTAGTAGTCGTTCTGCGGTGCGACACCGGGTGCGACGACGGCGGGCTGCATGGTTGCTGCCGAATCACCGAACCAGTCGCCCTGGCTGTCCATCACGGGCGCGCCGGCGGCCTGCTGGCCGTGTGCCGGGGCTGCCACGGCATCGCCGCCGAGCCAGTCGCCGCCGCCGACATCGCCGCCGGTCGACCATGCGCCGTCGTTCGATGCCATCGGTGCGGTGGGTGGCGTCGGTGCGCCGTCGGGCATGGCGGGATCATCGAGGCCGAGGTAGCCGTCGTTGCCGCTGTCATCCATTGCGAGCCAGTCACTCATGGTCGTTCACCTGTCGTGTGTGGGAGGGTCTTCGGGGAGATCGTCGGGTCTGGATGCGGATCACGCCACGCTGGCGTCGCCCAAGGGAATGTCGGCTGCCTGCTCCCAGGGGTTGGGAGGCTCCTGCGTCTGGTCGTGGGCGCCGAGGCCGGCGAAGTCGGGGATCTCCTCCGCGGGGCCACCGATCGCGAGCGCCAGGTTCTCACCGCAGCGCGCGAGCCGGGCGGTGACCTCGCGGCCGAGCACGTCGAGCGTGATCTCACCGGCGAGGTTCTCGTCGAAGGCGATGATGTCGCCGCGCTCGAGCGCGTTGAGCATGCCGAGCGTCATGTGCTGGCGAACGCGGACCGGCGCGGTGATGCTCACGTGGTGCAGCGGGCCGGCCAGGCGCTCTTGAAGGCGCGTGCGCTCGGTGTCGCTGAGGCCGCGATCGATGCGGGAGCGCCACATCGTCGAGCGTGCCTCGACCTCGAGCTGCGGCAGCAGGGCCTCGGGGTAGCAGAACAGCAGCACGCCGACGGGGTCCGGGCTGGTGGCATCGCGGACGACGGTGCGTGCGACGTGCCAGCGACCCTGGTCGAGCTGGGGCTGGAGCATCGAGAGCGAGCCGGCCATGGAGAACTCGGGGAGCATGCGGATGCCCTCTGCCTGCCATGCGTCGCCCCAGGCGTCGACGAGCCGCGCGAGGAACTGGCGCAGGATCTCGCCTTCGACCTGGGTGAGGGGCGCGCCCGCATTGCGGTCGCTGCGCCAGATGCGGGAGAGGATGGTGCTCGTGAGCGCGGGCTCGGCGATGAGGAGGCCGCTGGAGGCTGCGCGGGGGCCGAAGCCGGCGCGCACTGCCTGGGGATCACCGTGCGCCGCGACGAGGCCGTCGAGGTCGCTGCGCGACACCGTGACGTAGCCCTCGGTGGCGTGCGTGAGCTGCATCGGCTCGAGCAGGTGCTTGAGCTTCCGGTCAACGAGCCGGTGGAGCAGCATCAGGGTTCGGTGTGGGGGGGTGGGGGTCATGCAGGGGATCTCGTGTGGAGCGGTCGGCGAGGTGGGGTCCACGCCGTGTCCGCCTCCAACGTACGATCAAAACTGAATTGTTGCAAGTGGCAATTCGGGAACTGCGACGAGCAGCGTGTTCAGCGCCCGAGCGTGAGCGTGTCGTCGTGCTCGACGGTGACCGTCGCGCCGTGGAATCCGGCGTCGGCAAGCCGCTCGTGCAGCATGCCGAGGCCGGCGTCGAGCACGCGGGCGGCATCGCCCTGCCGCGCGCGGAAGGCGATCTCGAGCCGCCCGTTCGGGTCGCGCTTGAGCTTGATGATGAGCGGGCCGAGGTCCTCGGGCTCCAGCTCGACGTGCAGCTCCTTCGATGCCTCGTCGATCTCGAGGCGGGTCGCCTCGTCGACGACGCGCTCGAGCAGCACCGACGGGCTCATCCTGCCGAGCTGCGTCGGGATCGCTGCCTCCTGGCGCGATGCGTGGGAGATCGAGGCGTCCTGCTTGGCGAGCGCGTCGACGGCATTCTCGACGCCGCCCGCGTGCTCGGCGAGCACCTGCTCGGTGCTCGGTATCGCGCCCTGGGCGGCGGCGGCCTGTGCGCCGGCGTTGAGCTGGGCTGCCAGCGCAGCGGCGGGGTCGAATCCTGCGGAGCCCGGAGTCGTGCGCGAGGCGCCCGAGGTCGTGCCGCGCACGTCGCGCATGACGGTGCCGAAGCCGAGCGGGCCGTTGGCGGCGCCACGGCGCGGCTTGGTCTTGCCGCTGCGCGGCTGCCGGTTGTTGCCGGGCTCCTGCGGGCCTTCGGGCTTCTCGGTCCTCATGATGCTGCCTCGCTCGTCTGGGGTCGGTCTGGCGGCCGCGGGGCGGCGGAAGGTGGGGGCGGCGCATCTGCGGCCGCCATGTCACGGGCGAGCTGCTCCTCGGCGTGCACCATCGTGGCGATCGTGCGGCGGCGCAGGAAGCCCTGGCCGGCGAGGTCGTCCATGAAGAGGCCCTCCTCGCGCAGCTGGTCGAGGCGGTGCTCCTCGCGCTGCTTCTCACGCATCTTCTCGAGCGCCTTGACCTCGATGCCGCGCTGCTTGAGCACGTCCTGCTGGTCGCGCACGGCCTGCTGCGCGCGGCCGATCACGGAGTGCTGCTCGGTCTGGCCCTGGACGTTGTCCTTGATCGCCTGCTCGAGGAAGTGGCGGCGCATCTGGAACTGGTGGAGGTCGTCGCCGCGGCCGAACGGGACGCGCTGCTCTGCACGCAGGTCGGTCTCGGCCTGCTGCATGTCGCGCAGGCGCTGCTCCTCGGCCAGCACGACCTGGCGCAGGCGCACGAGCTCCTGCTGCGCGAGCTGCTCGCGCATGATGCGCACGTCGAGCAGGCGCTGGAGCCGGAATTTGAAGGTGGTTCGAGCCATGGGGGAAGTGGGGCCAGTGGTGTGAGCGGCGCAGGGGTGGACGAGCGCCGGGGAGCGCCCTACCTCCAGCGTACGACGGATCGAGTGCGTGTCAATGGCCGCGCCGCGGTGCGGCGCCGTCGACGTGTGCGCTGAGCGAGGCGCAAATGACCCGCTGGGCGCACACGTTGGCGAGCGGTCGGGACGTGTGCGCTGAGCGGGGCGCAGATGACCCGCTGGGAGCACACCCCCGGCATGTATGCGCTGAGGACGCCATGGACGGCGCTCTCAGCGCACACGCCCCTGAGGCCGAGCGAACTCGCTACCAGTTCCAGTCCATCGCGTCGTTCGCGGCGTCCTCGGCCGGCGCGGCGGGCTGCGCGGGCGGTGGCGTGTTCTGGATCGCGACGGGTGGCGGCGTGCCGCCCATGAGCGCCTTCACCTTGGCGAGCGTGTCATCCCAACTGACCGGCTCCTCGCCGCGCTGGCGCAGGAACTCCTGGATCGGCTTGCGCATCTGGATCGCGTAGTCGATGTCGGGGTTCGAGCCGGGCACGTAGGCGCCGACGTCGATCAGGTCCTTCGCGTCCTCGTATGCCGACCAGGCCGAGCTCAGCTTGATCGCGGCATCGACGTGGTCGCGCTCGGCGATGTCGCCGCGCAGTCGGCTGATCGACTGCAGGATGTCGATCGCCGGATAGTGGCCGTTGTGCGCGAGCTTGCGGCTCAGCACCATATGGCCATCGAGGATGCCTCGCGCGGTGTCGGCGATCGGCTCGTTCATGTCGTCGCCCGTGACGAGCACGGTGTACATGGCCGTGATCGTGCCGATCACCCCGGCGCCGGCGCGCTCCATGATCTTGGGCATGATGGCGAAGCAGCTCGGCGTGTAGCCACGCTCGGACGGCGGCTCGCCGGCGGACAGGCCGATCTCGCGCTGCGCCATCGCGAGGCGCGTCACGGAGTCGAGCAGCAGCACGACGTTGAGCCCCTGGTCGCGGAAGTACTCGGCGATCGCGGTGGCGACGAAGGCCGCCTTCACGCGGACCATCGCGGGGTTGTCGGAGGTCGCGGCGATCACGACGGACTTGGCCATGCCCTCCGGGCCCATCGTGTCCTTGACGAAGTCGCGGACCTCGCGATTTCGCTCGCCGACGAGGGCGCAGACGACGACGTCGGCGCTCGACTTCTTGACGATCATCGACATGAGCGTCGACTTGCCGACGCCGGAGCCGGCGAAGAGCCCGATGCGCTGGCCCTTGCCGATCGGGTGCACGCCGTCGATCGCGCGAACACCGGTGAAGAATGGCTCGTGGATACCTTGACGGTGCAGCGGATCCGCGGGAACCTGGTTGACCGGATAGAGCGCCTCCGCCTCGAGCGGGCCGAGCCCGTCGATCGGATTGCCGAGACCGTCGAGCACGCGGCCGAGGATCTTCGGGCCGACCTTGACCGAGAGCGGGGTCGGCTCCGTGACGACGAGCGCGCGCTGCGGCACGGTCTGGATGTCGCCGAGCGGCGCGAGGATCGCCTTGGATTCGCGGAAGCCGACGACCTCGGCTTGGAGCTTCTTGCCACTGCGCGTCTCGATCGAGACGAGGCTGCCGACGATCGCGCGAGGCATTTCCGCTTCGAGCACCTGGCCGGCGACGCCGACCAGCCGACCGGTGATGCGCGTCAGCGACAGCTCGTCGGTGAGCATCGCGTAGCTGTCGAGCGACGGGGCATCGATGGGGGGCTGCGTCACGAGGTGGATTCTCAGATCGTGTGGTGGGGGCTCGCGCCCGTGCGGGCCGCGTGCAGGACTATCGGCGGAAGGGGTCCGCTCCTCCAGTGTGCGTCGGAAATCCCCAGCTGGCAATCGCGGCATCGCAGCGCCGCAGGCGGCCCTCATGCCCGCCTCGATTCCGTGAGCGCGGCATGGATCCTGCGCTGGGAGAATCGACGACGAGGATTGCTCGTCGATTCCGTGAGCGGGGTGTGGATGCCGCGCTGGAAGAATCGACGACGCGCGACGACGGGCGACGACGGCGTTGGGTCCCGGGGGCTGCGCGCACCTCCGTCCGCCGACCTCACGAAATCGAGGTCGGGCGCGTTGAACTGGTATGAACGATGCCATGCCCACGGCTCCTCCACCCTTCCAGGCGTTCTTCGAGCGCGAGCGCGTCGCCGTGCTGCGCCTGCTCGTGGGCATGGTCGGGCCGCAGGAGGCGGAGGACTGCTTCCAGGAGGCATTCCTGCGTGCGCTGCGCAGCTGGCCGCCGGCCGACGCTGGCGAGCGGCTCGGCGGCTGGATGCTGACGATCGCGCATCGCGTGGCGATCGATCGGCTGCGGCAGCACGCCTCCGTGCCGCTCGAGGTCGCCGCCGAGCCGACCGCGCCGCCGACGCCGGAGCTGGCCCCCGACGAGCTCTGGGAAGCCGTTCGTCGGCTGCCGCCGAAGCAGCGTGGCGCCGTCGTGCTGCGGCTCGTGCTGGACCAGTCGCATGCGCAGGTGGCGGCGACGCTCGACTGCAGTGAGGAGGCGGCCCGACGCAGCTATGCGGACGGGCTCGCCGCGATACGACGACAGGTTGGCGATGGAACGTTGGAGGTGACGCGATGACTGGGTTCGATGCACTGCTGGAGCGATCCAGTGCGGGCTTCACGCACGCAGCGTCCGTGGCCGGGCTCGTGGACGTGTCCGTTGCCGAGCTCGACACGCCGCTCGGGCGACTGCTGCTGGCAGCCACCGACCAGGGATTGGTGCGGGTGGCGTTCGACACGGAGCAGCGCGACGACGTGCTCGACCAGCTCGCGACGTCGATCTCGCCGCGCGTGGTCGAGGACGCGCGGCAGCTCGATGGCGTGCGCACGGCGCTCGATGCCTACTTCGCGCACGCACGCAGCCTCGCGGGGATCCAGGTCGACCTGCGACTCGTGCGCGGACCATTCCGCCAGCTCGTGCTCGCGGAGCTGCGGCGCATCCCGACCGGCGTGGTGCATACCTACGCGGAGCTTGCCGCCGCGGCCGGCCGTCCGAATGCCGTCCGTGCGGCGGGCAGTGGCTGCGCGACGAACCCCGTGCCGATCATCGTTCCATGCCATCGCGTGGTGCGCACCGGCGGCGCGCTCGGTGGCTACGTCGGCGGGATCGAGCGCAAGGCATGGCTGCTCGAGCACGAGCGTGTCGCGTCGCTCGACGGCTGAATGTCAGTCGTCCTCGAGCGCGAGGTCGAGGCGCGCCTGCGACAGCACGGCGCGTGCCTGGCGATAGTCGAGTCGGCGTCGCCGTGCGCCGGTGTTGTCATTGCCCTTGAAGGGTGACAGCGCGAGCTCGCCGATGCCCGTGCGCAGCGTCGCGATGCGGTCGTTCGCCAGCTCGCAGAGGCGTGCGACCTGTGCGGAGCTCTTCACGCCGGGCACGTCGAGGAAGGTGACGAGCCGCGAGCTGTGCTTGATGCCGGCGGCGTCGTAGTCGCGCTTGGATCGCGGCAGGAAACCGATCCGGAGCCCCGGCGTGACCCCATCCACGGCCTGGAGGGCGATCCTGCCGGTCGCCGCGTTGAAGCGGATGTCAGCGTCGCCGTACGCCACGCGTCGCAGCGCGTCGAGATCGGCCATCGATCCGAGGCGGTGGTCGTCGAGGAAGACGTCGATGTCAGCGAGGTCGCGCGGGTCAGGGCCGAAGCACGCCACGCACACCGGCGTCGTCGTATCGTCGAACACCTGCGCGCCGATGACGACCGCGCGTGTCAGTCGCTCGCGCAGCACGTTCGCATGGAGGAACGTCTCGGGCACGATCGCGATGACGCACGGCGCCGAGTCGAGCGCCCGCCGGATCGCGACCTGGTACAGGTCAGCGTGACCGCCGGCCGTGTAGTAGCGGCGCAGGCCGCGCAGCACGCCCTTGCGACTCGCGCTGTGGCGGGCCAGGTAGGGCGGGTTGGTCACGATCGCGGCGGTCGGATGCGCAGGGATCGAGCGTAGGCTGTCGTTGGCGACCTGCGCGCCCTCGGGGGCGATGTCATAGCCGACGGTCGGCAGGTCGAAGCCAGCCGCCGCGAGCTGCGTGAACAGGTGCCCCTCGCCCGCGAACGGGTCGACGAACTCGGTGGCTCCGCACGTGCGCAGGAACTCCAGCACGGGCTCGGCAAGCCAGTCGCCACGGCGCGTCAGGAAGCGGCCGGAGCGAACCTTGGCAGCATCGATCTCGGCGTAGCGCGCTGTATCGCGTGAGATCAACATCCGGCCCATGCGGTGCAGCCTAGCTTCGGTGCCGGATCAACCGTGCACGGTGGAGTGGCTCGAAATCAGGCCTGTGGCTCGTCGACGAGCGCACGGCGCTGCGCCTTGAACGCAGTCTCGAGCACCATCAGCTTGGTGGTGATGCGCGCATCGACCTCGCCGACGGGCGACACCAGCACGACGCCACCGACATCGACGGTGTCATCAGCGATGATCTCCACGCGGCCATTGCCCTGGACGAGTCGCTCCAGCTCGCGGCGCGAGGCCTCGACGGTGGCGAGATCGCCGTGGTTGACGCGCACCTCGAGCGACGTGGTCGGCTCTAGGTCGCGAATCGTGTCGGCAACGATCTTGGCGACGAGCGCGGGATCGGCATCGAGGCTCGCGCCGATCACCTTGCGCGCGATCTGCAGTGCGAGGTCGGCAAGCGCGCCCTCGTGCTGCTGGGCGAGTCGATGCCGCTCGTTCTGCGCCGCGGTGAGCGCAGACAGCGCCTCGATCAGCTGGTTCTGCACTTCGGCCTGGGCGCGTGCGACGCCCTCCTGGTAGCCCTGCTCGCGTCCGCCGGCGCGCAACGTCTCGGCCAGCTCCTGGACCGCGGGACGCATCCCGGTGACCATGCCGACCATCTGCTGCAGCTCGCTCAGCGCATGCTGGAGCTCGGCCGGCTCGACGCCAGCGAACGCCGGATCGCCGCCGTGCCCGCCCTGACCGCCCTGCGCCTGCGCGCCGCGCGGATCCGGGGGCATCGGAAACTGCCCGTCGTTGATCGCTCCACCCTTGATTACTCGTGCTGCCATGCCTACCTCGTACCCGTGCGGGGGCTTGTTGTCACGCGGTGATGCCCGTCCACGCCAGCGGCGTGGTCGAGAGCAGCTGGTGGTGCTCGCGCATGGCGCGGGGCACGACGGTACGGGCGATGGCCGCCTCGATCGTGGCGATGAGTGCCGGTGCGGTCGCCCCGAGCTCCTTCTGCCGTGCGCGGGCGTCCTCGATCGCGATGCGTGCCGAGGCGTCCAGGTAGAGCTGCAGCGCGGCGTGCGCGTTGACGTCGAGGCGATCGAGCACGATCGCCCAGGCCTCTGCGCGCTCGCCCTGCATGGCGCGCGCGATCGCTGCCGGGTGGAGCGTGCGGAGCTGCACCAGTGCGTCGCCGGCGGGCGCCGGAGTCGCGGCGGGCTGGTTCGGCATCGAGTACGCCGGGCCGCCCATCAGCTGGGTTGCGGGAACCTCGTTGCGCTGGCCACGCGGCGCCGGTGCCTCGGCGACGGCGCGATCCGCGGCCTCGACCTTGCGGGCGCTGACGCGCTGGGCGGTGGCGTGGAGCATCTGGCGACGCGCCGCGATGTCACCGGAGAACTCGCCGTGCGGGCGGTCGGGCAGCGATGCGATGTGCATGCGGATCTGGTCGGCGATCGCCGGGTCCATGCGGCCGAGCACGAGCTCGCGAGCCTCTTCGGAGAGCAGCTCGAGCTGCGCTGCGGCGCGGCGCACCGGGCTGTCGGTGCCGGTCGCGGCGGGTCCTCCGCCGACGACGGCTGCGTCGGGTGCGGGTGCCTGGCTGGCGTCTGTGGGGGAGTTGGTCATGAGCTTCCGGTGTACGTCGGGGGGGCGGGTACGAATGTGGTGTCAGCGCTGTGCGGCGGGGGCGCCGAACAGTGCTTCGAGGTCCTGGGCGAGCGCCTCGGGATTCTGCTGGGCGAAGTTCTCGAAGAGGCGCTGGTCGTTCTGGAAGGCCTGCTCCATGCGGGCTCGCTCCTGCTTCATCGCGACCGACTTGCGCCACATGATGATCATCGCGGCGGCCAGGCCGATCGCGAGCACTGCGAGCAGCGCCAGCACGGGCTTGGGCGTTTCGGTCTTGGTCGCCGCCAGGATCGGGGCCTCGTTCTCGGAGCCACCCGTGGCGAGCTGCGGAGCAGCGGTCGCCTTCGGTGCGATGCCCGTGCCCTTGGGGAAGGCGAAGCGGGTGACGACCGGCGACGGATCCTTGCGGCTCGCATTGACGTAGGTCTGGAGCATCCGCTTCACGGCCAGCTCCTGGTTGGCGTTCACGTTGTTCTTGTCGAGCGAGACGCTGATCGCCAGCTTGCCGATGTCGCCGGCTGCCTTGGAGGAGCTCGTCACCTTCGTGTTCGGCGGCGTCGTCACGTCCTTGACGGTGCTGCCCGCTCCCGTCTGGCTGCTCGAGGAGACGATCGGGCCTGCCGTGCTCGACTCGGCCTGCGTCGACGTCGACACGGCGTCGACCTTGGCGTCGACCACCAGGACGAAGCGGTCACTGCCGCCGAGCAGCGTGCTCAGCTTCGTGGCGATCGTGCCCTCGTAGCAGGAGCGCACTGCCGCTTCCTTGGTGGCGATCTCCGCCGCGTTGGCCATGTCGGCGCATCCGTTGCCGGACGCCACCGCGCTGGTCGCAGCGGCCTCGCCCTTGGCGCCGTCGAACAGCGGCTGCATCTTGTCGTCGCCGATGTAGATGCGGTCGATCGAGGTGCCGACGGCGCCCTTGATCTGCTGCGCGGCGTTCGTGGCGTCCCAGCCACCGTTCTCCATCGACGGCGGCAGGAAGACCATGGCCGAGACGTTCTTGGAGGTCTCCGGGCCGATCAGCGTGCCGTTCTCCTCCTGCGAGACGGTGACGCTCGCGGCGAGTGCGCCCGCCTGGAGCAGCATGTTCTGCACCTTCTTGGAATCCTCGCAGTTGTTGTACTCCGTCGTCTTCGCCTTGTTGGCGGTGAAGCCCGGGGCTGCGGGGCAGCTGATCTTCTTGGCCAGGCCGGTACGATCCTGCAGGCCGTTCTTGGCGAGCAGCTGGTCGGCGGCCGACTTCTCGTCCGGGGCGACGAGCAGCTCGAAGCGACCCTTGTCGCTGGCCTCCTTGTAGTTGATGCCCTCGGTGTCCAGCAGCTGCTTGGCGACGTCGTAGGTGCCGAAGTCCTGCGTGTTCATGACGCTCACCGGTACCGGCGGCTTGAACATCGTCATCCACAGCACGAGGCCGAGGACGAAGACCAGCACGACGGGGATGCCGAAGCGGAGGGGAGCGGGGAGCTTGGTGTAGGCGTTCATGTGTGGGGGGCCTCGTGGGGGGAGGGAACTCGCATGGATATTGGGTGGAGCGTCAGACCTGCATCTGGAAGAGCGTTCGCACGGCGCTGACCGCCGACGAGATGGTGCGTGTGGACATCTGGATCTCCACGCCCGCCTTCGCCGAGGCGATGGAGAGTGTGTGGGGGTCGATCGTGGTGTCGCCGGCCGCGAAGCGCGAGGCGAGCTCGCCGGCCTTCGCCTTGCTGGCGCTCGGGTTGACGATGAGCATGTCGCGCAGCGAGTCGCCGAAGGAGGCGGCCTGCGCGCCGGATGCCTGCGAGGTCGGCTGGATGCCGCCCGAGAGCGGGTTGCCTGCCGAGCCGCCGCCACCGCTGAGGTCGACGCCGCCGGCGCCGCCACCTGCTGCACCAGCGAGACCGGCGAGCGGATTGCCGCCGGGCATGCCACCTGGGATTCCGGAGATTCCTGCCATGATCAGCTACCTCGTCCGATCTCGAGTGAGCTCAGCGCCATCGACTTGAGCAGCGTCGCCGAGCGGACATTGAGCTCGTACGCGCTCTTGGCGGACATGAGCTGCGTCGTTGCGAGCAGCGCTTCCTGGCGCTCGTTGAACGGGCCCGCACCTGCCGTGCGAACGCTGCCGACGCGGACCGCGCCACGCTCGGCGTCGGTGCTGCCGGTGCGACCGCTGCCGCTCGTGGCGTTCTGGAGCGCGGTGCTGAAGTTGGTGGCCTGCAGGTCGACTTCCTTGCGGCGGTAGCCGGGGGTGTAGACGTTGGCCACGTTGTCGGCAGCGACTTCCGAGCGGAAGCGATGCACGGACATGGCGCTCTCTGCGGTTCCGATTGCGTCGAAGAGTCCCATTCAGATCAACCTCGGCCCATCTCTGCGATCACGCTGCGGACAGCGCTGATCTGGTTGGTCACCTGCTGCGTCAGGACGCGGAAGCGAATGTTGTCGTTCGCCATGAGGGCGACTTCCTTCGTTCGATCGACGCCGACCTTGCCGGAGCGGGTGGTCGTGTTGAACATGGAGCTGAGCGTGCCGCCGCCGTGGGCGTCACGCAGCGCGTTCGAGGTGGCGAGCGGGTTGGACCAGCGCACGCCGGGGTTGGGATCCTTCAGGACGCCGCCGAGGACGGATTCGAAATCGATCGTCTTGGCCCGGTAGCCCTTGGTGTCGACGTTCGCGAGATTCTCCGCGTGCAGCTGCTGGCGCTTGGCCAGGCCGTCGAGCGCAGCACTGGAGACCGCAAAGTTGCGTCCTAGTATGCCGTCGGTGGAGAACATCGTGGGGGGCCTTCCGGGGGGTTCGCAGGGGAGCCGGGTGTGCCTGGGGAGGCACGGACTCATGGTCCTACGATTCCGTTGTACGACGTCCAACGTGATCTGGCAAGCACTTGTTTCACGAGGTGTGGCGGATCAGTCGCGTATGGAGCGACTCACCCGCCACACCTCGGAGCGGGTCGCTAACCGATCTCGACGGGCGGGGCCGGCGTCTGGGCGGGCGCCGGAACGAAGACCGGCGACTGGGGCGTGGTCGCGTCCCGCACGCCCCCGGTGAGCCACTCGGGCTGCGCCGGCAGCAGCGGCTCGGGCGGTGTGGCCTGCACGTTGGGCGCGACCTGCTCCAGGACCGACGTTTCGGCCGGGTTCATCGCGATCCATGCGCTGAGCAGGATCGCCGCCACTGCGAGCGCGATGACGATGCCGCGCGCGTAGCCGCTGACGGCGTCGGGCGCGGTGCTGACCTCGTCGGCATGGACATGGATGGTTCGAGCCATGCCCCAATCGTTCCCGCGTCCCCAGGAACTATGCGAGGCGCCGGCACGGGGAGCCTGCTGACACGGCATCGCGGGGGTTGTGCGACTTCCTCACGCATGTCGTGAGTTTCGTGCGACACCCCATGGGGCTCGTGGCCGCGCCGAGCTGGATGGGTCTCGGATCTCGCGTGGTCCTCCGCCGCCGGATCCGGCGCGGTGTCGCACGTTCCTCACGATATGCGTGAGTAAGTCGAAGAACCCCGTCGCTGGACGGCCGTGCTCCGCGCACCGGCCCGCGGCCGCGTCGCGTCGCGCCCCCCCCCCGTAACGAATACCGCCGCGGACCCGAGGGCCCGCGGCGGGGTGGTGCACGGAATGTCGACTGCAGCTCCTACGCCGTGAGGAAGCCTTCGCCGTCGTTGAGCTGGCTGTCGAGCCGCATGCGCTCGAGTGCCCGCTTGTGGAGCCGCGACACGCTGGCCTTGGAGGTACCCATGAGGTTCGCGATGTCCTGCATGGTCATGTCCATCTTGTAGAGCAGCTCGCAGACGTGTCGCTCACGGTCGGGAAGGCGGGAAACCGCGCCCCAGAGCGTCGTCTTCTCGAGGCTGTCCTCGAGCGGGTTCTCGCTCGTGGAGGTAGCCAGGTCGAAGGCGGTCGACAGGGCACGGACGCTCGACATGAAGCCGCTGACGTCGTCGTTGGAGCCCGAGGATGCGTTCTCGCCGATGCTCTCGACGCTCTCGTTCCAGCCTGCCTCGGCGGGTCGACCCTGCGAGTGGGCTCGCAGGCCGTCGATGATCTCGCCGCGGATGCGGTAGGTGGCGAAGGTCTTGAAGGAGGCGGCGCTCGTCGGGTCGTAGCGGCGGGCGGCTTCCATCAGGCCGATGCGGCCCTGCTGGACGAGGTCGGCCTTGTCGATGTGCGACGGCAGGCGGCGGAGCATGCCGCGGACGATCTTGTCCACGAGCTCGAGGTTCTCCTCGACGAGGCGGGCCTGCCACGGCTCGAGGCGGAAGATTTCCTTCTGTCCACGCTTGCGCTTCACGGGCTCTGCGGCCTCGGGTGCAGCGGTGGAAATGGCGTCAGCGATCGGCTGGGTGTTCGGCGAGATGCTCATGCGGCGTGGTTCCCTTTGTTCCAAAGCGAGCTGGGAACGAGGCACGTAGTGAGAAGTCGACGGTTCGGCGTGTCGATCGCTCATGCCCCGCTCGGCTCGTCCGTGCGGTGTACTCCATCAGTGAACGACGGATTCCCGACATTGGCAAGGGGGTATGTGCACATGTCTTTCGGTCGGTCTGCCGACAGATTCCCGACACCCGGGGAATCGACGGCTGGATGCGGGATTCCAATGCCCCCCAGTGCGGGTAGCAGTGGCTCCGAACCACTGAACCTCACGGGGGCGCATGCGCAAGCTGCAGGCAAATGATTTCGAGCTCGGCTTCCTCGACGGATGGCGCGATGACTCGCAGGTCGTGCTGATCGGGCCCGAGCGTCCCGTCTTCACGCCGAACGTCCAGGTGCACCGCGAGACGCTCCCCGACCTGCCGTTGGCGGAGTTCCTCCAGGCCCAGCGCCTGGAGCTCGCGAGCCTCGCCGGCTTCAAGCTGCTCGGGCATGGTGAGCGCCGGCTCGGTGGCGAGCCCGCCAACTTCCACGCCTACGAGTGGGAGCTGCCGAACCAGCCGGGCGAGCGCATCCACCAGCTGCAGGTCGTGGCGATCCGCAACAACACGCTCTTCACGATCACGCTCAGCGCGCTGGTGCGCGACTGGGACGGCTTCGAGCCGGCCTTCGAGATGACGCTCGCCGGCTTCGCCTGGCGCTAGCGCGAACCCGCGTGTCCGTCAGGTGCGCATGCGGCGGTCGCCCGGGCGCTCGAAGCCGCGGATGACGGGCTGCTTCCCGTAGACCCGCTCCGGGCCTGCCGTGTTGCAGCGCTCGACGGGCAGCACGACGCTCGGCGTCGCGCGGTCGTTGCGCACGAGCACGGGCGTCCCGCACAGCACGCCGACCTTGCGGTAGCCGACCTTGATCGCTGCGCGCACGCGGCCATCGCGATCCATCCGGAAGGCGGTCGGGCGGTGCCACTCGACGAGCCACGCAGCACGCTCGGGCCCGGACAGTGCGCGCAGGAGCTCGTCGCGCGCCTCCGGCAACGCGCGGTACATGCTGCTCCAGGCGTAGGGCGTGGCCGGCGTACGCTCGGCGTGGTACGCGATGTTGGCGCGCGCGTACATCACCATCACCTGCTCGTCGGGCGACGAGTTGCGGCGCAGGAAGTCGGCGATCACGAGCACCGACTGCTGCGACTGGGGGCGATAGCCCGCGTCGACGAGGCGCGCTGACGGCGTGTCGTCGGCGCGGATCAGCTGCCCGGAGAGCGCGACGATGGCGAGCACGCCGACGACGGCAACGGTCGGCCTGAGGCTGCGCCGCGCGAGCAGCACGCCGAGCGCGACGCCGACCGGCACCGCGAGCTGCAGCAGGTAGTGCGCCCAGAAGTAGCCGCCGCCGGAGATGCCGATGACGGCCCCGAGCAGCCACCCGCCGAGCAGCACGAGCCCAGCCGAGCCGGCGGCGCCGCGGCGTGCGATGAGGATGCCGACGGGCGCGAGCAGCAGCAGGAAGAGGAGGCCGGAGACGGCGGCGGGGTCGAGCAGGCGCCCGACGCGATCGAGCGGCGTCTCGGTCTGGCTCTGCAGCGCACCGAGCACGTCGACGCGAAAGCCGATCAGGGCGTAGGCCAGGCTGTCGATCGATGCACCGGCGCGCAGTGCGAGGAGCACGGCGGCGCTGGCCGTGCCGACGAACCCGGCGGCGAGGGCGCCGGCATCCCGCAGCACCAGGTGGCGGCCGGCGGCATCACGGCGGGCGCTCCATGCACGCCATGCGAGCCAGGCGGCGGCGGCGACGCCGGCATCGAGCGCGGACTGCTTCACGAGCGGTGCGCAGGCGATGGCGATGCCGGCACCGACCAGCAACGCGACGCGGCGCCGCTGGGTCAGCGGCGGTCGGGTCGAGGCGTCGTGGACGGCAACGCCCACGAGCAGCGCGATGGCAGCGGTGGCGGGGACGGAGGCGAGCAGCTCGCCCGGGGTGCGGTCACCATCGAGCACTGGTGATGACAGCAGGCAGCCGGTCACGAAGGCGGCGGGAATCCAGGCGCGGCGCCCCGCGATACGTTCGGCGATCACGCCGGCGAGCAGCGCCGAGACGAGCGCGGCGGCGAGGCCGAGGAGGCGCACGCCGAACTCGCCGCCGGCCAGGTCGGCAAGGCCGTAGAGCGCGAGGATGAGCGGCGGTCGATCGATCCAATGGTCGCCATAGAGGCTGGAGCCGCTCTCACCGGTGAAGACATCCTCCACCCACTCCACGCCGATCGTGGTCATGCCACCTTCATCGATCCCGAGTGGATCGGCGAGGCTCGGGCCGCGCAGGAGCAGGAGCAGGAGCAGCAGGAGCAGGCCGGCAACGAGGTGCGTGCTTCGCAGGCGTCGTAGTCGGCTGGGGGACTGTGTGGCGTGGGGAGGGGAGCCGAGCATTGCGCAGGAAGGGTACCCCATGCCGCGTCCGCCACGGAGCACTCGCACCGTGGCACGGCAGCTTGCTGGCGGTACTGCGAACGTCCGCCACCGACGACGGCGCGGGGCTGCGTGGGCTAGTTGGGCGTGGCACCCACTGCGGCCATGTCGGCGGCGGCGCTCGTCGGAGCCGCCGCGATGGCTGCGTCGCGTGCCTCGCGCTCCATGCGGGCGAGGAAGGCGAGCTCGCTCTGGTTCGAGGATTCGATGATGCCGGACATCTGCTTCGCCGTCGTCGACACGTCGAGCACCTCCCCGAGCACCGGTGCGATGTCGCCGCGGTAGTCGTGGCCGGTCGAGCCGAGCACGCCGCGGGGGAGCGACGCTCCGTTCGCGCTGTCGAAGACGCCCTGGATGCCCGAGATGAGCGGGTACCACTTCTGCGTGCGCGGGATGCCGATCGCGTTGTCGCCGTTCGTCAGGTACGGCGGCGCCTCGACGAGCTGGCTCGGGGTCCAGCGCGTCACCGGGTCGTTGTAGTGCGAGAAGAGGTACGTGTTGAGCTTCGGGTTCGCAGCCCTGAGCGCCTTGAGGTCCAGGACGTTGTCGAACTCCGCGACCTGCTTCGTGCGGTCGACCGAGTGGCCCGCGAAGCCGAGCAGGTCGGTCCGGAACTTGGAGAAGCGTGGGGTGCCGGCGTTGAAGACGATGTCGACGCCGTACTTCTTGGCCGCGTCTGCGCCCGCGCCGCGCAGCGCGTCCTGCGTCGCCCATGCGCCGAGGCTCTCGGCGTAGAGGACGATCTTCTTGTCGGCGCCGCCGGGGCGTGCCCGGATGGCAGGCACGAGCTGGCTGAGGACCTCCTCCACCAGCTTCGCGGCCTCCGGCACCTTGTGTGGCGAGACGATCGACGGCTTGTTGCCGTACTGGAAGGCGTAGGTGGTGATGTCGCCCTTGGTCAGGAACTCGGCAGCGCTCGTCGCCGCAGGTGGGTTGTAGCCCGTCCCGGAGGTGATCACGATCTTGTGGACGGCGCTGTCGAGCGCCGTGCGATCGCTGCTCCCCTCCTTGAGCTTGCCGGCCTCGTGCACCGTTCCCCGGACCTTGTCCGCGTTGGTGTTCGTGGTCGTGTTCGATGGCGCGTGGTGGAGGCCGGTGTAGATGCGGAACGGCGACTTCGCGTCGCCGCCCATGACGCGCGAGATCTCCTGCGGTGTCGTGATCTCCGACAGGAAGCGCACGCCCTGCGCGTCGAGCTTGGCGTATGGCAGTACCGAGTCGGCGCGCTTGCCTGACACGGTGGTCATGAGCGCGCGTTGTGCATCGATGCGCGCGGCGCGGGCAGCGTCGAAGACGGGCGGCACGTCGGGGGCCTTGGGAATGCCGGCGAGCATCGCGTGGTACGCCTCGTCGGCGGACTTGGACATGGCGCTGGAGCGGGGCATCTTGAGTGCGAGCGCGGCGCCCGCCAGCGCGGTGCCGCCGAGCAATGCGGCGTGCGCGGTGAGTGCGCCGCCCGGCACCGAATCCTTGACCTGGTCGACGAGCTTCTGCTCCCCGACGAGCCCGGCGCCAGCCAGCGCTCCGGCTCCGGCGAGGCCCAGGCCGGTGCGTGCGCTCGACGCCAGCAGGTTCGAGCGGCCCTTCAGCGCCACGCCGATGCCGACCGCGCCTGCGCCGGCGACTCCAGCCATCGTCAGGCGGGATGCCATCTCGCCCAATCCAGTGCCGCGCTCGAGCGCCTTGGCGCTCGCATCGGCGCCGACGCCGGCTCCGAAGCCGATGCCGGCAGCCGCCACCGTGATGATCGCCTGATGCAGCGGTGGCCGCTTCATCAGCGTCTTCTGGAACGACACGATGGTGCCGATCCCGGCGCCGGCGACGCCGCTCTTCCAGCTCTCATGCGTTGCAGGCCCCGAGGGTGCGATTGCAGTCATGGTGGGTCGTCCCGTTGTCCCGAAGTGCTTCCAGCGGCGCCGCACTGTCCCCGGTGCGTCGCCTCGTCCACCCGTCTGTCGGTCCGTGGCACGTCTTCGTCTCACGGAGCGATACCCTGACGTGATGTCATCGCTCCGCCGCCTGATGCGCTCCTCCCTGCTGCTCGTGCTCGTCGGTGCGTTCTGCGCCGGCTGTGGGGAGCCGCCGATCGACGTCGCCGCGGCCGCGACGACCTCCGCTCCGCGCGCGACCACACCGATGCCTCCTGCCACGCCCACGCCTGCGAAGCCACTCGCCGGCATCACGGTCAGCCTCGACCCGGGCCACAACGCCGGCAATGCGCGCCACGCCACCCAGGTCAATCGCACGATCCAGGCGGGACCGATCCGCAAGGCGTGTGACACGACCGGCGCCGCGACCCGCGACGGCTGGCCCGAGTGGAGGTTCACCCAGGAGCTCGCGACGCGCGTGGCGCGTCGGCTGCGCGCGCAGGGTGCGGTCGTCCTGTTCACGCGCACGGCGCGGGCACCGGCGTGGGGTCCGTGCATCACCGAGCGTGCGCGCCTCGGCAATCGCGCCGATGTCGCGGTCAGCCTGCACGCCGACGGCAACCTCTCCTCGCGCGCGCGAGGCTTCCACGTGATTCGACCGACCTTCGTCCGTGGCTACACCGGTGACATCGTGCGTCGCTCCGGCACGCTCGCGACCCAGCTGCGTGACGCGCTCGTCGGCACCGCGCGCCTGACACCCAGCACCTACATCGGCCGACGCGGCATGATCGCCCGTGGCGACCTCGGCGGGCTGGTGCTCAGCAACGTGCCCAAGGTCTTCGTGGAGGTCGGCAACATGCGCCATCCCACCGATGCACGACTGCTGCGCTCGACGCGCCAGCAGGAACTCGTGGCCGCTGCCATCACGCAGGGCGTCGTGCGCTGGCACGCCGCAGAGGTTGCTGCGACAGGCTGACGCACTCGGATGCGTTTGCTCGCGAGCGCGGGTGGGGTATGAGGCGTGCGTCGAGTACGGCTGCCATGTCAGCCCGTTGCACATGGCGCCACCGAAGGAGAATCCACGATGCAGAGGTTCAAGCCCCAGCTCACGGCCCCGTTGCCCGAAGGCTGGTTCGCCAAGGAGTCGATCACGCTGCTGGCGCCCGATGGCCAGGCGAACGTGATCGCGTCGAGCGAGCCGCTCGACCCCACGATCGATACGAACCAGTACGCGCAGGTGCAGGGTGACCTGCTGCGCAAGGAGTTCCCGGGCTACCGCGAGTTCGCCTTCGAGCCCGCCCGCATGCTGGGTGGCAAGAACGGCTACATCCGCCGCTTCGAGTGGACCCCGCCGGACGGCGTCGCGGTCACGCAGATCCAGCTCTACTACGCCGAGGAAGGTCGCGGCTACACGGCCACGGCGACCACGCCTTCGACGCAGTTCGAGCGCTTCGAGATGCAGTTCCGCCAGCTGCTCGGTGGACTCGCCCTCGACGAGGGCTAGCCTGCCGGGAGCTGCTAGCCGGCTTCGGCCAGGGCGCCTTCGAGCGCCAGGTTGATCTGGTCCAGCAGCTGCTGGTCAATCATCGTTGAGTCGATCCCTGCCGCGGCGGCTGCTGCGGCAGTGTTCGTTCCCGTGCCATTCGCGGCCGCTCCGCCGCCGGTCGCGGCAGGGGTGGCAGTGGCCGTCGGCTTCGCGGCCGTCGGCTTGGCGGTTGCGGGCTTCGCCGTGGCGGGCTTCGTTCCCACCGGCTTCGCAGCTGCAGGCTTCGTGGCGGGCGTGGTGGCCGTGGCTGCTGCGCCGCCGCCCGTGACCGCGGGCGTGGCTGCCGGCTTCGCGGGGGCCTTCGCGCCGGGCGCGAGCTGCTCGTCCACGAGCACCTTCGTGGCCGTCAGCTCATTGTCCAGGCGTGCCATGGCGGCCAGCGATCGCAGCGATTCGGCTGCGCCGGTCCACGCTTCCTGCTCGACCTGGGTCTCGAGCTTGGCCGTCAGGCCGTCCCAGCGAACCTTCGTCGCGGCGAGGTCGGTCGCGATCGTGTCGGCACCGGTCTCGACGCGGAACTGGTCGGGAACCGATGCCAGCCGGTCGGCGGCGTCGTCCCAGCGTGCGTCGAGCATGAGTGAACGGGCCTCGTCCACCAGGCCGAGGGAATCCTCGAGCGACAGGTCATCGGTCAGCGCTTCCGATTCCGCCGGTGGCGCGGCATCCAGGGTGGCCGGCGCGGCTGCGGGCTCCGCGGGCGGCTTGGTCGTCTCGCCGGACATGATGAACATGACGGCACCGGCAGCCATCGCGACACCGACCAGGATGATCGAGATGTTCTCCCACTTCACGCGGGTGCGCATCGGCGTGGGAACGTACGGATTCTGGGGGCTGGGGGAGAAGGAGCTCATCGTGGCTCCACCGTAGCCCGGAATCCAGTATCTGCATAGAGGTTTTGCGAATCATCCAGCTTGATTGATTGGGCGGGGCAGTCGGGCGTTGCACGGGAAGGTACGGCCTGTGCTCCTGCAGGCCACCGATATCCGTGTGCGTCACCACGAATCCCACCCCCCCGTGCTGGCGGGCGTGTCGCTCGAGCTCGCCGCCGGCGAGCTGCTGGCGGTCGTCGGCGCGAACGGCAGCGGCAAGTCGACGTTGGCGCGCGCCCTCACTGGCCTCGTGTCGCTCGAAGCGGGAACGGTCGGAGGTCGCACGGCTGCGGGTGGCGCGCCCCGCGTCGGGCTCGTGCTCCAGGACCCCGCATCCCAGTTCGTCGCGGCAACGGTCGCCGACGACGTGGCCTTCGGGCCGGAGGGCGCGGGCATCGACCCGGCCGTCATTCGGCAGGTCGTCCCGGCGCTCGTCGAAGAGGTCGGCCTCGCGGCGCAGGCGGCACGCGACCCGGCATTCCTCTCGGGTGGCCAGCAGCAGCGCGCAGCGATCGCGGCGATCCTCGCCTGCGATGTCGACGTGCTCGTGCTCGACGAGCCGACGGCAATGCTGGATGCCGCCGGACGTGCAGCGTTCCGAGACCAGGCGCGCGCCCTGATCGGTGGGCGTGGCGCGATCTGGATCACGCAGGACGCCGATGAGGTCGCCACATGTGATCGCGTCCTGGTGCTCGAGGCCGGCGTCGTCGCATGGACCGGCACGGTGCGTGCGTACATCGCGGCCCCGCACGTCGCACGCAGCTTCGGCCTCGCGCTCCCCGCTGCCGCGCGCATCGCACATGAGCTCGCGGGCCGTGGCGCGTGGCCCTCCGGCGTGGCCATCCCGCTCGATGTGGCGGAGCTCGATGCCGCCATCGCCGGTGCCCATGGAGCTTGACGCGCGACAGCTGGTCGTGGACCGGCGCTCGGGCGACGGCCGCGCGCCCGTGCGGGTGCTGCACGGGATCGACCTCCGCATCGAGGCGGGCGGCTGCACGGCGATCATGGGTGCCAGCGGCTCGGGCAAGACGACCCTGGTGCTGGCGCTCGGCGGGCTCGTGCCACTGACATCGGGGCAGGTCAGCGGCTCGGCCGCCGGCTCGGTGCGCATGGTGCTGCAGCGCCCGGAGGCGAGCTTCCTCGAGGCGACCGTGGTGGAGGAGGTCGCGCTCGCGGCGCGTCATCGCGGTGCGTCGGAGTCCGCAGCCAACGCCGCCGCCGGCGCAGCGCTCCAGCGGCTGGGCCTGCCCGACGGCATCGGACCGGTCGATCCACTTGCGCTGAGCGGCGGTGAGCAGCGCCGCGTCGCGATCGCCGCGGTGCTCGCCTCCGACCCGCGGGTGATCGTGCTCGATGAGCCATCGGCGGGGCTCGATGCTGCAGCGCGACAGGACCTGCACGCTGCGATCCGCGACCTGCTGGCGGCGGGGCGAACGGTGTTGCTCGTCACGCATGATCCGGCCGAGGCGGCGCTGCTCGCCTCCCGACTGGTCGTGCTCGAGGCTGGGCGCATCGCCTGGGACGGCGCGCCGGCACCGATCCTCGGCGACCCCGAGCGTGCCGCCGAGCTCGGGCTGCGAGTGACGCCCGAGGTGCGGGCGCTACACGCAGCGGCAGATGCGCGCGGCGTCGACCTCGGCGGCTCGGCGCCGGCCGACCCTGCGGCAGCGCTCGCGGCCCTGGCCGAGCTGCTCACCTCCGTGCCGATCGTCTCCCCGACACGCGCGCGGCCGGGCAGCGCTGCGGTCGGCTCGGCACGACCGGCAGCGCGCGCGCAGCAGCCCGCCGTCGAACCCCTCCCGCCGGCGATCGATGCACGCGTTCGACTGCTGGCGACAGCTGCCGTGGTCGTCGCGGCGCTCGTCGCCGATTCGGTCCTCGTCGTCGGGGCGATCGTGGTCGCAACGTGCGTGGTCCTCGCCGGGGCGCGGGTCGAGGGGCGCCGGATCCGCGCCGCGACACGCCCGGTGGTCGCCCTGGGTGTCGCGCTCGTGCTGCTCCAGCTGCTCTTCGGTCAGGCCACCGAGGTCGAACTCTGGCCCGGTCATGCGGTCACGTCCGGGGTGCTGGCCGCCGTGGTGCGCATCCTCCAGGTGCTGGCCATCGTCGTCGCGACGCTGGTGCTGACGGTCCGCACGTCGACGGTCGACCTCGCGGCGGCGATCGCGCGGCTCGGCGCGCCGCTGCGACTCCTCCGGGTGCCGGTTGATGAGCTGGCGCTGGTCACCTCGATCGGCCTGGGCTTCGTGCCGGTGCTCGCGGACGAACTGGATCGGCTCCGGCTCGCACAGGCGGCGCGCGGCATCGGCCTCGGCGTGCGCGGACCGCTCACTCGTTTACGTGCGAGCGCGATGTTGCTCGTTCCGCTCTTCGTGCTCGCCTTCCGTCGCGCGCAGCAGCTGGCGGAGGCGCTGACCGTCCGCGGCTACGATCCGCGGCGTGCCAGGACCGAGTGGCGCGAGCGTGGCACGCCCTCCCTCGACGTGGTGCTGCTCTGCTCTGGCATGCTGTTGCTGGGTGCCGCGTCGATCCTCTGACGTGCGGCACCGCCTGACGCATGCACGTACCTTCACGCAACAACCAGCAGCAGCACCATGCCGTGCTCCGCATCGAGTACGACGGCACCCCGTTCAGCGGCTGGGTGCGCCAGCCCGACCGCAGCACGATCGAGGGCGAGCTGCTCGCCGCATTCGCCGCGCTCGGCTGCACCCAGGTCGAGCTGCGCTGTGCCGGGCGCACCGACGCCGGCGTGCATGCGACGGCGCAGGTCGCCGATGCCAAGTACGTGGGCGCGGTTCCGCCCGAACGGCTGCCGCGTGCCCTGGCGCGGGTCCTGCCGGACGAGCTGGCGATCGTCGCTGCGATGACGGCTCCGCTCGGCTTCAACGCGCGGTCCGATGCGACGTCGCGGGCCTACGAGTACCGCATCCTCACGCGCAGCATCCACAGCCCGGTCCGGGCGACGCGCGTGCTGCACCATCCGCGGCCGCTGGATCGCGACCTGCTCGACGCTGCCGCGGCTGCGGTCATCGGCCAGCACACCTTCAGCACCTTCACGCCGGCGCGCTCCGAGCACACCTACTTCGAGCGCACGATCGTGACGAGCCGCTTCATCGACCGCGGCGACGAGCTGATCTACGAGGTGCGTGCCAACGCCTTCCTGCGGCGGATGGTGCGGATGCTCGTCGGCACGATGCTCGCGGTCGGGCGGGGCGAGCTGACCCTCGAGGAATTCATTCCGCTGCTCGAGGGTGATCCGCGCAGCGAGGCGATCACGACGGCGCTGCCGCATGCGCTCTGCCTCGTCGACGTGACGTGGGAGCCCTTCGCGGGCCTGCCACTTCCGCCGAATTGGCGCCTGGAGCGTCCGGGCCGACCGCATGCTTTTCCAACGACGGGGTAGCGACTGCGGGCCCGATCGTTTCGATGCCCCAAGGAGCCACCATGTCCGCCGTCACTGCCCTGACGACGCCCAGTGAAATCAGTCGTGCTGCGGCGCTCGCGCGCGGACCTCACGCCTGCCCCATGTGTGAGGCACCGACGTGGACCGAGCCGCCCGTTCCATGGACGGGACTGCGCGACTACGTCGCCCGCTGCACGAGCTGTGAGCGCCCGATCCAGGTCCGCATCGACCAGGACCGTGTCGTCCGGCAGGCCGACCGCCGCCGCCCACCGCGCCGCGTCGACGACCGCATCGACCGCTTCCTCGACGACCGCGGCACCGGGGCCTTCCCGCGCCGCCTCGCCGCCTCGACCGTGCTGCTCGTCCTGTACCTCGGCGTCGTCGCCCAGCTGGGCGTGAGTGGCGGGTTCTTCGTCCTCGCCGCACTGCCGGGCATCGTCGGCGCAGCACTCTTCGGCCCGGTGCTGGTGGCATCGAGCCTGCATCTCGTCCTGGGCTCGGCACTGGCGCTGCAGCGGCGGCCCCTGGATCGACCGGTCGAGGTCGACCCGGCGCGCTGGGACCAATGGGTGCGCGAGGAGCGTCGCCGCAGCCTCGAGCGCGCCGAACAGCCGGAAGCGGTCTTCGCGGAGCTGGAGCGCGTGCTCGACCCGCGCGAGCTCCGCCGAGTCCGTGCGCTCGCAGTGCGCGGCGAGGTGCCGGTCGAGAACCTCGACGACCTGCTCACGTTTCGACGGAGCTGGACCAGCGTCGCCTGAGCGCGGAGTGGGTAGGCTCGACGGGTGAACGACGCCCAGAATTCCACCACCCGCGCAGATGACCGCCCCACGATCCTCGTCACCAACGACGATGGCATCGAGTCGCTCGGGCTCCGTGCAGTGGTCGAGGCGCTCGCGCCGCTCGGGCGCATCACCGTCATCGCCCCGGACCGCAACCGCAGCGGCGTCAGCCGGAGCATCACGCTCGGCCAGATGCTCCAGGTCGTGGAGCATGAGATCGAGCACGCCGAGGTCGCCTTCGCCACCGACGGGACGCCGACCGACTGCGTGCGCCTCGCCATCCTCGGCCTGGCCGGCACGCCGCCCGACCTCGTCGTCAGCGGCGCCAACCTCGGGCTGAACGTCGGCGACGACGTCGCCTACTCCGGCACCGTCTCCGCGGCCTTCGATGCCGCGATGAACGGCATTCCCGCGGTCGCCATCTCCCAGCAGAGCCTGCTGCGCGAGATGGGCTACCCGCGCCATGCCGACTTCGACTACCGGGCGATGCAGGCATTCATTCCTGGCCTCGTGCGCGAGGTGTGGGAACGACGCGCCGAGCATCCGTCGGGACTCGTCGTCAACGTCAACGTGCCCGGATGTCAGTCGTCGGAGATCCCCGGCGTCGAGATCGGTGGCCTCGGCCGCCGGATCTATCGCGACAAGCTGGAGCGGCGTCCCGATGTCGACGGGCGTCGTCGCTACGACCTGTACGGGGACGACCCCGAGCATCACGCCGACGAGGTCGGCACCGACATCGCAGCCATCGGCCGCGGCAACATCGCGGTGACTCCGCTGCGCTTCAACGCGCATGATCCCGCGGAGATCGCGGCGCTCAGCACGTGGGGCCTGTCCGTCGTCAATCCGGGGTAGGAACCACGGCATGGCAGGTACGGGCGGACAGGAACGGATCGACGCACTCGTCGAGGAGCTCAACGAGCACTCGTACCGGTACCACGTGCTCGATAGGCCGATCGTCGACGACGCGACGTACGACCGGCTCTTCCGTGAGCTCCAGCAGCTCGAGGGCGAGCACCCCGAGTTCGTGCGCGAGGATTCGCCGACGCAGCGCGTCGGTGACCGGATCGCTGGCGACTACGAATCCGTGGCGCACCGCGCGCCGATGCTCTCGCTGGCGAATGCCCGCGACGCCGACGAGCTCGCCGCATGGGAGCTGCGCAACGTGCGCCTGCTCGGCGTGACGGCCGACGCCGAGACGGTGGCCGAGGCCGCGCAGACGGCCGGCATCCGCTACGTGACCGAGCCCAAGATCGATGGCCTCGCCATGTCGCTGACCTATGAGGATGGGCGCTTCGTGCGCGCCGTCACGCGGGGCGACGGCGTCACTGGTGAGGACGTCACGCACAACGTCCGCACGATCCGCGCCGTGCCGATGCGCCTGCGGCCCCCGGCGGACGGCGCCGCGATCCCCGCCCTGGTGGAGGTTCGCGGCGAGGTGTACCTGTCGCGCTCCGGCTTCGAGCGCCTCAACGAGCAGCGCGTGGAGGCCGGCCAGCCTGTCTTCATGAACCCGCGCAATGCGGCAGCGGGTTCGATCCGCCAGCTCGACCCGGCACTCGCCGCCGAGCGGCCGCTCGGCTTCTTCGCCTACTCGCTCGCAGCCGGTGGCGCCGACGCGCTGCTGCCGTCGCACTCCGCAGCGATGGCCTGGCTGGCAGAGGTCGGCTTCCGGACCAGCCCCGAGCACCAGGTCCACGCGACGATCGCCGAGGTGCACGCGCGCTGCCTCGACTGGGAGCGACGCCGCCCCACGCTCGACTACGACATCGACGGCGTCGTCGTGAAGGTCGACGACGTCGACGTGCAGGAGGAGCTCGGCACCGTCGGCCGCGACCCGCGCTGGGCGATCGCATTCAAGTTCCCGCCGACCACCGCCACGACCCGGCTCAACGAGATCCGCGTCGCCGTCGGCCGCACCGGTTCGCTCACGCCCTACGCAGTGCTCGAACCGGTCGAGGTCGGTGGTGTCACGGTGAGCCAGGCGAACCTGCACAACGCCTACGACATCGCCCGCAAGGACATTCGCGCCGGTGACGTCGTGATCGTGCAGCGCGCGGGTGACGTCATCCCACAGGTCGTCGGTCCGGTGGTCGACGCGCGCGACGGCACCGAGCGCGAGTACGTCCTGCCATTGACCTGTCCCAGCTGTGGCTCGCCCGTGCAGTACGAGGCGGAGGAAGCGATCCTGCGCTGTCCGAACGCCGCCTGTCCGGAGCGCAACCTGCGCCTGATCGAGCACTTCTCGGGCCGCACCGCGATGGACATCGACGGCTATGGCGAGAAGGCCAACCGGCGCTTCGCCGCCGAGGGTTGGGTGCAGCGCATCCCTGATATCTACCGGCTGCAGGCGGAGCAGGTGGCGAGCCTCGAGCGCTACGGCGCCACGAGTGCGGCGAAGCTCATCGCCGCCATCGACGCGTCGCGCACGCAGACGCTCGACCGGCTCCTCTTCGGGCTCGGCATCCGCCACGTCGGTGAGCAGGTCGCGGTCGATCTCGCTCGACGTTTCCGCAGCCTCGATGCGCTGCTCGCGGCCGCGGTCGACGAGATCGCCGCAGTGCCCGGCATCGGACAGGTGATCGCCGAGAGCGTGCACGCGTGGGCCCAGGATCCGGAGAACATTCGGCTCGTGGCCGAGCTGCAGGAGCTGGGTGTCAGCACGGAGCTGCCGGAAGGCACGCTCGCCGGCCCCGCGACCGACGGACCGCTCTCGGGCGCGACGCTCGTCGTGACGGGAACGCTCGCGACGCTGAGTCGGACGGATGCACAGTCGCTCATCGAGTCAGCCGGCGGGCGGGTCACCGGCAGCGTCTCCAAGAGCACCGACTACCTCGTGGCAGGCGAAAAGGCGGGCTCGAAGCTGACGAAGGCGCAGACGCTCGGAATCCGCGTGCTGAGCGAGCGCGAGCTCTACGAGACCGTGGGCCAGGACGCGCCGGCCGAAGCGCTCGCCTGACACCCGCCGCGCATCCGCCGGGCCGCGCATCCGCCGGGCCGCGCATCCGCAAATACTGGGCACGTGACGAACCTGAAGACCCAATGTGCGCCTTCAGGTTCCTCACGTCCCCGCAGAGGACCGGGAGCGCGAGCCAGGCGCGCGGGGGCGTGCTCCCGATTGACCGCGCCTTCTAGCGCACGAGCGTCATCGCGACGCGATCCTGGAGCCGCCGAGCAGCGGTGTAGGAGACCTGCGAGCCGATCGGGTTGCTCGTCACGACGACGAAGCCATACCGGTTGGTGCCGCCGAGTCGCGTGGAGAATCCGGCCAGTGCCGACACGTGGCGCAGCGTGCCGGTCTTCGCTGAGATGCGGTTGCGGTAGGGCCAGGTCGACATGCGGCGACGGATCGTGCCGGCCACGCCGGAGCGGCTGAGCGAATCGATCCACTCGGAGCTCCAGCTGGCTTGCGCGCCGATGCCGAGCACGTGGCTCAGGAGCCGACCGGTGACCCGGTTGCCGTAGGCAAGTCCCGAGCCGTCGACCCATGTCAGTCGCGTGACGTCGACTCCGAGGTCGTCGAGCACGACGCGACCAGCGCGCCGACCGTCGGCGGTGGTTCCCTTGCCGGGCCCGTAGACGCTGCGGCCCAGGTCCTTGAGCAGCATCTCGGCGTAGAAGTTGTCGCTGGAGCGATTGAGGTGGCGCAGCAGCACGCGCAGCGGCGGGCTCTCGATCGTGCCCGCCTCGACCGCGAACGTCGGCAGGCTGCCAGCACGTGGCGCGCCGATGACCTCGATGCCCGCACGTTCGAAGAGTCCGTGCAGGATGGCGCCCGCACGGACGTCGGGGGTTCGCGTGGAACCGGACCCGATCCAGCGTCCCACCTGCGACTGGTTGACGGTCAGTGCGCCCAGGGCGCCGGTCTCCTCGAAGCGGAAGTGGCTCGGCCACTCGCGCACGTAGCGCTCGGAGTCGAGGTAGTCGTCGACGACGAAGATGCGGCCCGCGACGGTCGTCACGCCGAGCTTCTGCAGCGGGGCGATGAGGCCGGCGATGTTCGTGCCGGAGGTCACGGACCCGTAGTTGTCGCGCGCGAAGCCGGCCGTCGAGAGGCTCGGGTCGCCGCCTCCCACGACGTACAGGCTGCCGAGCCATCGCGTGGGGTCGGCGGGATCGATCGTGCCCGTCGTCCAGATGCTCGTCTCGAACCGGTGGTCGCCACCGAAGTGCGCGAGGACGGCCGCGCTCGTCAGGAGCTTCATCGTCGATGCCGGCGTAACCGGTCGGTCCGCGTTGCGCGTGTAGATGACCTCACGGGTCTGCTGGTCCCACGCGATGACGGAGGTGGTCCCTCGCACGGGGCTCGCCTGGACCTCGCGCGCGATGCGTGTCGCGAGTGGTGCTGCGGAGGCCGCGGGTGCGGCGCCTGCCCAGACCAGCGATGTCAGCAGCAGCGCCGCAAGCAGGCGCGGCAGGGTCGTTCGGCTCGTCATGCAATTCCCGTTCGAACGGCGAACACGGCCGCCTGGACGCGATTGGTGAGCTCGAGCTTCATGAGGATGCTCGAGACGTGGTTCTTCACCGTCTTGCCGCTGATGCCTAGCCGCGCGGCGATCTCGTTGTTGTCGAGGCCCTCGGCGACGTGTCGCAGCACCTCGATCTCGCGCTCGCTCATGTCGATGCGGGGCTGGATCGGCAGGTTGCCCGTGCGCACGAAGTCGGCCACGGTGACCTGTACCTCGGGCTGCATCCACGCCGAGCCTCGGCGCACTGCCTCGATCGCCGCGGCGACGTCCTCGACCGGAGCGCCCTTGAAGACGTAGCCACGTGCGCCCGCGCGGATGGCGCGGAAGACGTCGGTGCGATCGTGCGACCGCGTGAACATGATCAGGCCCATGTCCGGCAGCAGCTCCGCGAAGGATTCGACGATCGGTGCGGTCGACGTGCCCTCGACGGACGCGGTGTCGATGAGCGCCAC
>JAOPYV010000186.1 GCA_025964435.1 Thermoleophilia bacterium
ACCACCTCCTGAACTGCTTGTCGAAACAAGCTCAATCAGGCACTGCGTTGCAGTGATCAGTTGAAGCCGCCACCCAATGTGCGCCTTCAAGTTCCTCACGTCAGTCGTGCGATAGCACGTGAATGCAGCCGATGACGCGGCAGGCCGCTTCGCGACGGACGGCTCCGGGCAGGAACATTCCATGCTCCACCCTCCTCGCGCCGTTCTCATGGTCCCGTACGTCACCGCTGACGTGCACGCACGTGGCTGATGTCCGTGGGCACTGGCAGGTCAGCGTCGCCGTCGTGCTCATCGTCGGCATGGTTGCGGCGTCGGTGATCGGGACTGAACGCGCCGAAATGGACGCAGGCTTCTACGCCGTCTGCACCGTCATCGCAGGGGTCACGGCGCTCGCGGGTATCGCGCTGTCCCGTATGGCGGGGATCGGCCCGCTCGCGCGCCTCGGCATGCTTGTCGGCGCAACGGCATCAGTCGCCCTGTTCGCGATCGAGAACCTGCTCGCGGCGAACTGGACAGCCGCCATTCCCGATGGGCAGACAGGATTGCTCCTTCCCGTCGTGGTCGTCGTCGTGGTGTGCGCCACCGCCGTTGGCTGCGCCTTTGGGTCGATACTCGACGCAGTCGCACTGCACGGTGCTCGCGCCAAGCGTCGGGCCAATGTCCTCGCCGTCGCGTTGGCACTGCTCGTGCTCGGCGGCGGCGTCGTCGCTGAAGGCCGATCGGTGCTCGACCGGCGCGAGGACCGTCGTGCATCATTCCCGCGCATCGATGCGTGCGTCGATCGTAACCGCGATCGGGCGACCGATCGCGAAGCTGATCTGCTCGAGTACTACGCCGCGGCGAACTGGCCGAACAAGTCGGTGCGGCAGGCGTGCCACGAGGCTGCCGAGGATGGTGCGATCGGTCCGCGTGGGGTGTTGGTCGACGTCCTTGCTGACGACTGACGCGAGGCCTCAGGCGCAGGGCGCGACGCACATGAGCGTGCGGTAGAGCGAGGCGCTCTCACGGCCTGCCGCGTCGCGAACCTGGACGTAGACGCCCTTCTTCTTCGCGACTGCGGTGAGCGTCCAGGTGGCCTCGGGCGTGAAGGCGCGCCAGGCGCTCCAGTTCCCGTCCTCGTTGGCGAAGCGCACCTGCGTGACGGCGACGTCATCGGCGGCGTCGATCGCGAAGGTGATTGCTCGGGTCGTCGTCTGTGCCGGAAGCGTGACGGCGCGCAGCACGGGTGCGGCGTTGACGCCGGGTGCGGGTGCCGGGTTCGGGGCAGGTGCGGGCGCCGGGTTCGGAGCGGGAGCGGGGTTCGGTGCAGGCGCCGGATTCGGGGCCGGTGCCGGAGCGGGTGCTGCAGCGTCGACCTTGGTGCGGCGGTACAGCATCGCGCTGGTCTTGCCGGCGCCATCGCGAACCTGGACGTAGACGCCGCGGGCGCCGGTGCCTGCCCGGAGCGTGAAGCGCATCGTCGGCGTGTAGGCGAGCCAGCCGGTCCAGTCGTCGCCAGCGTCGGTCGCCATGCGGACCTGGGTGACGGCACGATCATCGGTGGCGTCGATGATCACGTCGATGAGGCTAGTCGGCGTCACGGCGGGAATCGTCACCTCGCGCAGCACGGGTGCGGCAACGTCGGGGCCCGGCGCGGGCTGCGGGGCCGGTGCCGGCGCCGGGTTGGGTGCGGGATTCGGTGCCGGGACAGGATTCGGTGCGGGCTCGGGCTGCGGCGCGGGAGCCGGAGCCGGGGCAGGGGCGGGAGCCGGGGCGGGCACGGGGGCTGCCGGGTTCGTCACCATCTCGGCGGGCAGCGCGGGCCAGGCCGGAGCCGGCGTGGTGCGCACGAGCCACGTTGCCGTCTCGCCACTGATCACGTTGCCGCGGGCATCGACCGCAATGTTGTGCGAGCGCTGCTGGTCGCCGTTGGCCAGCATGCCCGGGCCGGCGGTGCCGCGATTACCGACGAAGCTGCCGTACTTGAAGATGCCGTCCTTGGTGAACTGCTGGACGTAGGTGCAGGTCGTGCTCGTCACCCAGACGTCGCCCCAGGCGTCGACCGCGAGGTCGTACGGGGCGGCCAGCTTGGTCGGCACGCAGATGCCGACGCGCAGCGGATCCGTCGCGACGTCATTGCCCCACGTCTTGGAGAAGGCGTAGCTGCCGTTGGCCTGCTGGTCGAAGCGCTGGACGCGGCTGTTGTGCACTTCCGTCGTGTAGATGTGCCGTCCGTCACGCGAAACCGCGATGCCCGCCAGCGTGTAGAAATCGCCGGTGCGCCACGTGTTGGTGAAGTCGCCGAAGCGGGCGAGGACGCGTCCGTCGGGGGAGTACTTGACCACGGTGTGCAGCATCTCGGTGGTCCAGGCGCCGTTGGCGACATACAGGTTGCCGTAGCCGTCGGTGGCGATCTGCCGGGCGCGGGAGGCGTACTCGACACCCCACATCGTGAACTTCGGTGCCTTCCAGGCGTTGTTCTGGGCGTAGCTGCCGTCGGCCTTGCGATCGAATCGGCGCAGCTCGGTGGTGCCGCCGCCGGAGACGTAGACGTAGGAGCCGTCGGGTGCCGGGGCGACATCGTTGGCGCCGGGCATGCGCAGCTTGCTCACGATGTTGCCGGCGGGATCCAGCACGCGCAGGTAGTTCTCGAGGCGCTCGTCGTGGCAGATCAGGTACGTGTACTCGCGCTCATCGGCCTGCCCGCTCACGCACTTGTCGCCGTAGCCGCGCAGCTCGAAGCCATCGGCGGCCTGCGCAGCGCCCGGCAACAGCACGAGCGCGAGCAGCGAAGCGGCCAGCGCGAGGCCCAGGTTGAGGCGAGAACGTACGGCGAGGGTCGGACGGGGGAAATCCATTGTTCCACCGTGCGACGAAAGCGGCCATCCGTCAATGGGCGAATCGGCTCTCCGCGGCAGTCGCAGTCGCTCGACAGACGTGACGAACCTCATGTCGCGTATTGGATGCTCATGTGCGACACATGCTGTCGGCGCGTCGGCCAATGGCAACGAAGCGGCCCTCGCCGCGATTCTGCTACCATCCTCGAGCCGCTGAAGACAGCTGGTGACCTGCGGGTCAGAAGTGTCGGAGAGACCGACCGCCAGCCGAGGCCGTGATGTAGACCGGACCGAACCGTTGCCCCTGGGCGCGGATCGCCTCCCGCTCCGCGCACTCCTCGGCTCGTGCGCGTTGAGCTTTCCCTCCTCTGTCCCTCCGGTGAAAACGACCGCGAGGTAGACCGTGAACAAGGAACAGAAGGCAGCCGTCGTCACGACGCTCACCAAGCAGTTTGGTGACACGTCGACGATGTTCGTCGCCGACTACCGCGGGCTCGACATGCCCGACATCACGGAGCTCCGCTCGAAGCTTCGAGACGCTGACGCAACGTTCAGCGTCGTGAAGAACACCCTTGCGCGGCGTGCCGCCAAGGATGCAGGCCTGGAGGAGGTGGCTGACCTGTTCGTCGGCCCCACCGCCGTCGCCTTCGTCCATGGCGACGCAGCCGCGGTAGCCAAGGCGCTCAAGGACTTCGGCAAGACGCGCGAAGGCATCCTCGAGCTCCGTGGTGGTCTCATGGACGGCGCCCTCGTGGATGCCGCCCAGGTCAAGGAGATTGCCGAGCTGCCAGCACGCGAGGTCATCCTCGCCATGCTGCTCAGCACGGTCAACGCTCCTGCAGTCGACATCGTCGGTGCCATCAACGCACCGGTTCGCGACATCGTGTCGCTGCTCGGCAACTGGATCGACAAGCGCAAGGAAGCTGGCGAGGAGGAGTAGCCCTCCCCGCCCGTCAGTTCGAACGAAGCCGCGAGGCCTGAGCCCCGCACCACCAATCAACAGGAGATACCCACCATGAGCACCACCATCGAAACCATCGCCGAATCCCTCGACAAGCTGACCGTCCTCGAGGCCGTCGAGCTCCGCAAGATGCTCGAAGAGCGCTGGGACGTCTCCGCAGCAGCACCCGTCGCCATGATGGCCGGCCCGGCTGGCGGCGACGCTGGCGGCGCAGCTGCCGAGAAGACCGACTTCGACGTCGAGCTGACCGCAGCTGGCGACAAGAAGATCCAGGTCATCAAGGCCGTGCGCGAGATCACGGGCCTCGGTCTCAAGGAGGCCAAGGAGCTCGTCGACGGCGCGCCGAAGAACGTCAAGGAGGGCGTCAACAAGGACGAAGCCGACAAGCTCGTCGCGACGCTCGAAGAGGCTGGCGCCACCGTCACCGTCAAGTGACCCATTGGAGGTCCGGGAAACCGGGCTTCCACTGCACGAACGGGCTCCGATCCAGCTGGATCGGGGCCCGTCGTCGTTACCCAGGGCTGCGCGCGGCGGCCGCTGCTGCAGATCTGCCATCTCACGCTGTCCGGCAGGGAATCCATGGAGCTTCGTGGAATCGAATCATGGGTGTGGGGCTCCTGCCGACAGGTGCCCTGACCGTCCTACGTCCATGAGGCTCCACGGCATGCCACCAGTTCGACCCATCCGCATCGCCCCGCGCCTCCTGCGCGCGGGCGCCGTGCTGGCCGCTGCCGCGTGGCTCGTGACCAGCGCCGTCGCGCTTGCCGCGCCGCAGGGACGCATCATCAGCGGCCGACCGGTCAGCTCGACCGAGCATGCGACCGGCGCGATCGTCGGCATCGCCGACCGCACGGCAGCGAACGCGTGGGACGCAGTCAGCTGCGGCGGCACGCTCGTCGCGCCCAAGATCGTCGTGACCGCGCGCCACTGCATCGAGACCGCACCCTTCGCCTACGATGCCGGCACGATCGACGTCGTGCGCGGCGCCGGCACCGGCTTCTCCCTGCCGCGCAGGGGATGGACGGGCGTGACGCGCGTGCGGGTCGTCTCGATCCACCGCGCTGCCGGGACCTTCGCCGCTGCCTATCGACGCGGCGCCGACATCGCCGTCCTGCGCCTCGCGACGCCGGTGCCCGGCGCAGCGCCGATCGCCTACGCGCGGCCCGAGCAGTCGGTGCTGTGGGGCGACGACTTCGGCCGCGAGGTCGGGGTCACGGCGCTCGGCTGGGGCGCGACGATCGACGCCAACCTGACACGCGGCACCGAGGCCGGCGGCTACGCCGACGCGCTGCGCTCGGTCGAGCTGCCGGTGCTCGCGCCCGCCGACTGCCTCGCGACCGCGCAGGAGCCGGCCGTCACCAGGAGCTACCTGTGCGCCGGCACCGGTCGCGCGACCTCGCCCGTGCGCGCCGCCTGCTACGGCGACAGCGGCGGTCCGCTCGTCGCGACCGACCCGAACGACGGCGCGGCAGATGCGACCCCGACCGCCGCGCGCACGCTGATCGGCGTCACCTCCTACAACGAGACCGAGGCGTGCGGCGACAGCTACGGCCGCTTCGTCCGCATCGCGAACTTCGCCAGCTGGCTCGACGGCTTCCTCGCCGTCCCCGTCGGCGCCCCGAGCGGCCTCGTCGCGCCGAAGGTCACGCGCGTCACGCTGGTCGGCTCGCGCGCCGCGATCAAGGTCGCGCCGACGCGCGGCTCGGTCAAGACCCGCGTCCTCGTCAACCAGGGCGGCAACGCATCACTCGAGCTCGGCATGGTCCCACCCGCCGGTGGCTCGATCGACCTGCCCGCCTCCCGCACCGGCCTGATCAAGGTCCACGTGCGCGCGATCGACGCCCGCGGTGATGAATCCGCCTCGTCCCCGGTCCGCACCGTGAAGACGCGCGTCGACCGCCGTGGCCCGATCGTCGCCAAGTTCGCCGCCCGCGCGCTCGCCGGTGGCAGCTGGAGCTTCGCCTGGTCGCGCCCGGTCGACACCGACCGAGCCGTCGAGTACACGATCGAGAAGCGCCGCACCGGAACCTCCGCCTGGACGCCCGGCACCTACGGCGAGTGCGCCGCCTGCTGGACGAGCGCGCGCGGCCGCTTCGCGACCAAGGAGCTCGTCACCGGCCTCGTCGGGAAGTGGCAGTTCCGCCTGACCGTCTTCGACCGTGCGGGCAACGCGACGGTCAAGGTCACCGGCTAGCGACAGTCGGCGTTCACGAGGGCGTGGTGACCGCCCCGGATTCGGAAGCGTCCTCGCTGGAGTCGTCGAGTGGTGGCTCCGTCGCAATCGGCTCGATCACCACAGCTGCTGGCTCGACAGGCTCAATCGAATGCCCACTGCCGGAGTTGCTGCCGCCGCTGCCCGGACCGTTCCCTGGCTTCGGGCCACCGCCATGCGGCGGGCCGGTGGACGGAGGCTCGACCACCACGGGCGGAGTCGGCGGCGCGACGATGGCGCACCGGGCGTCGGTCTGCTGCAGCGAGTTGCCTGCGGAGTCGGTGAGCTTGTCCGACATCCGCATCGTGGACGATCGCTCGATCGGCAGTGCCACTGCTTCGCCGCCGCCGAGGTAGCTCAGCGCCCACGTCGCATGGTCCGAGGTGGCAGTTGTCGTCGCATCCACGTTGACCGGGGCATTGCCCGTCACCCACGGCAACACGCCGACTGCATGGGTGTCGACGAGGTTGCCTCCGTAGCGAATCGTGCCGTCCTTCATGACGGTTGCTGTAATCGCCGCGCCGTTGACGAATGCGGGTGCGATCGCCTCGTCGAAGACGAGTGTCGTGCTGTCGCCGGCGTTCCAGTAGATGTCACTGCTGGACATCGTGCACGAGCGGAGCCTCGGGCCCACGTTGTCGACGTACGCGGGGAACTCCTTCGTCGTGACGTTGCCGAGCCTGTCCGTGGCGGTGATGCTGAATGTCGGGGTGGAACCGTGTGTGAGGTCACGTACCGTTCGCGGGTTCGATCGATACGCCCAAGGGCCTTCAGGCCCGGCGCTCCACGCGCCCGCCTGCAGTTGTACATCTCCCTGACCGTGCGTGCCGACCATGGAGGAATCCACGCTCGGCCCGGAGACGGCGAGTCCGGAACCCGCCTCGGCGATGTTCGCGAAGACGCGGAACTGACTGCCCGACCCAAGCGTTGGTCGCTGGCCGTTCGGATACCACGCGTCGGCGTTGATCGCACGGGCACTGGCGATGCTCGGCCCTGTGCCGTCGACGATCGCGCTCGCGCCAGGGCGCTGGGTCGCGTTGCCGCGCCCGTCATCGACGTTCACGTGCCATGTGCCGACAGCGGTCGCGCCGTCTGCCAAGCCTGAGGCTGCGGTGAACGGTCCGGCGCGGAACCCGAAGGTCGTCGCGCTGCCGTTCGGGGTCCAGGCGCCCGCTACGAGCGGCATCGCGGCTCCTCCGCCGAGGGCCGAAACGTCGGCCGTCAACTTCGACAGGTCGACGGAGCCGCAGTCGTCACTCACGTTGGCGTACACGTAGACGGCGTGACCGGGGCGGATGTATCCACCCAGTGCTGTCACCCCGTTCGGCTGCGCCTCGACGTATGAGGCTTCGAGCGCCGGTGCTGCCATGTCGTTGACGATCGAGCCCTCGATCGCGCCGCTGCTGCGCAGCGCCTTGAAGGCCGAGATGACACGGTAGTCGTACGCGGCACAATGAACTGCGGTCGTGTCGCGGAAGCTCGTCGGGGCCAGAAGGCCGCCGGAAGGCGTGTCCACGCGCTGCAGCGACGTCCACTCGTCGCTCGCACTCTCGGCGGCCCGGCGGTAGACCTCGTACGCGTCGGGTGCGGCACTCCCCGCAACGGGGGCTAACCAGCTGCCATGCACAGGCTGCACGTCGATCGGGAACGACGACGATGCCGGGCGGTTGACTGACGCAAGTGCCAGCGGACCGGTTGGCATGAGCACGGATGCGCCACTCACGTGGACGAGTCCCAGCGGCCGCTCAGCCGTGAGTGCCGCTTGGCTCGTCATGCCGGGGCCCACCACGGCGGCGAGTGCCACCGCGCCAAGGACCCAAGGCGCCGCAGGACGGCGTCGTCGTACGCGCGGCTGGCGCTCGCTTGACGCTCGGTCACGCTGGATGCGTCGGGCGCTCACAGTGCTGCCGCCGTTCGTGTCGAAGTCCCGTCCGGCGTCTCGTCGTCCGAGCTGTCGTCACGCCAGATACGGACGAGGAGAATGACGAGGATGCCGGCGAGAGATCCGAACACCAGGAATTTCCGCAGGGTGGTGTGCTCGGTGAGTTGCACGATGCGGCCGAGCTGGGGGACGTCCCACACCATGCGAAGCGCATCGTCGCCCAGGTAGGTGACGCCGCGCGACTGGCGCTCCGCCGCGCTTCCCGTCGTGGTCCGCCAGTCGTCGACGTTCTTGTTCGCATCGCCCTTGGTCTCGAAGTACCAGTTCCCTGAGATCTTCTCTCGCTGCACGACGCGGTGGGTCACGCGCGGTGTCTCGCCCGGTGGGTCGAAGGTGATGACGTCGCCCTTCCGAATCGAGCTGGGACTCACCTGCTCGACGAAGATGAGGGAATGGGTCGGAACCGTAGGTGACATCGAACCCGACACGATGCCGAGCGGAGTCACGTCGAATCCGCGCCATGCGACCACGATGGCGAGGCAGGTAGCGATGACCATGACGCGGAGGAGTATCCAGGCGCTCATGGCCAGCACACGCGCGACGCGGCCGGCTGTGATGCCACTGCCGGCCCGTCGCCGCGTCGCGCGCGGCGCGGCAGTGCGTGGTCCAAGCTTCCCGGAACCGCGAGGTGGTGTGGCTGTGGCGGTCATGAGTTGGCTCCGCTCCACTGGACGGCGGTGATCTTCGCGACGAGGGTGCCCTGTGCTGCGTTCGTGGAGCACGTATCCAACGCCGTCACCGTGAGCGTCAGTTGCTGAGGTGTGCCGGGCTCGAACACGCCGAGCTTTGCGACCACATTTCGTGTGAACGGTCCGGGCGCCACGACGGGCGCTCCCTCGCTGTCGCTCAACGCATACTCGAAGCACTGCGACAGGTCACTGGCGTCGCTGGCATCGGAGACGAACCTGAAGGTGGCGGGAATTGATCCGGTGTTGGTGATGGTGAAGTTCGACGAGCGTGAGCTTCCGGGCAAGATCATCTTTGCGCCGGTGCCGCCGAAGGTGAGCACCGAATCCGTGCCGGCGTCCGTGGCGACCGTCAGGTCCAGCGTGCCGCCGTGCGCCTCGACGCCGACGAGGGCCACCTCATCCGAGAGTACCGCCGCAGAGGCATAGGCACCGACGAGTCCGAGCATCGCCACGGTCAGCAAGGTCAGCAGGACCGGTGCCAGACGGCGATTGTGTGACTGCTTGGACATGGATTCCTTGGGGAGGGGAGGAGCGGCCACTGGCTGGCCGGTCTCCATGGTGCGGCCGAATCGCGAGCGGGTCAAGCGATGTCGAGGACGGCTCATCGGGCGCCTCCTGCGGCTGCGAAGGTGACTGCCAATGTCGCCTTGGCGTGGTCGGGGTGGCGGTCGGTGAGCGCTGCGGATCCATTGCTGGAGAGTCCGCTCCCGACCGCGCACGTCTCGCGCATGGTCAGGGCGATGGCAAAGCGACGCAGTTCGCCGGCGGGCCACGTGCCGAGGGCGGCCGTCGCTCCGCGGGCGGGTGATGCACCGTCGCCGAGCGACTGGCCGAGTGGTATCCAAGAGCCGGCTGCATCCGGCTGGTGCGGGGCGACCATGAACGCGAAGCAGTCATCCCGGTCGGTGCCGGACACGCGAAGGGTGAGGTCGATGTCGCCTTCGGAAACGTTCTGCACGTTGACGCCGCCGATGCGCGTGTCCCCAGGGCGCATGTTGTCGGCCGTGGAGATCCTGAAGCCGTCGATGCTCAACAGCGGGGCAACAACGGGTGCCGGAGGAGGCGTGTTCGCGGCACCGGGACCGGTTGCATCCCCGTCCGTACCGGCATCGCCATCGGTACCCGAGCCATCGGCGTCATCGTCGCCGTCTCCACTGGCATCGTGTCCGGCGTCGCGGGATCCTGGCTTCGTCACGGCGGCTGAGGTGCCCGTCGCTGCCGGCGTACTCGCCGGGGCTGCCGGAGCGATTGATTCTGCAGTGGGCTCGCCGTCACTGGTGGGCGTGACCGCAAAGTCACCGGTGACGGAGTCGAATCGCGCCATGACGACGTCATCATCGAACACGCCACCGTAGACCGACAGCGCTGCTGCTGCTATCGCGATGAACACGACGACGCTGAGCGTGATGCGCGAGCGGCGACGGCTGCGCTGTGCCTGCGGTGTAGAGGAAGTCATGTGTCCTTTGAGACGTGGAGCCCGACAGAGGCTCCACCGACGTCGCGGGGTCCCGTCGTGCGGCGGAAGCCGGACGACGGGACCCTCACGATTGTCAGCTCAGCTGTCCTGAGGAATCAGGACTGCTTGATGGTGGCCTTGACGAACAGGCTGGCTTGCGCGTGGTTGGCATGACGTGAGCCGATGGCTGCCGTGCCGCCGCTGTCGAGTCCGCTTCCCTGGGTGCATGAGCCCTTCATGCGGAGCGCGAACTTGTAGGAGCGAGTTGCTCCGGCTGCCAAGGTGCCGAGATCGATCGACGATGCAGTCGCAGGCGACGGGCCGCCCCACTGGTTGCCCGTGACACCGTGCCAGCCGTTGGCGGGGTTCGAGACCGCGATATAGTGCTCGAAGCAGTTGTAGCCGTCGGTGCCGCTGATGTCGAGCTTGCCGACGCCGCTGGTCGAGCCGTCGTTCTTGACGGTCAAGACGCCGGTCTGCCAACCCTCGACGCCGTTCGCCACCGTATAAGGAACCGTGTTCTCGACGCTGCCAATCTTGAAGGTGCCGGGTGCGGTCTCGTTGATGTCGAGGGTGGCACCGTGAGCGGCGGTGACGTCGAACGTCGCCTCGTCGCTGAGTGCAGCCGTCGATGCAAAGGCGCCGACGACGCCGAGTGCGCCGACGGTGGCGAGGGTGAGCACGCTCTTGCGGAGCTTGGAGCCCTTACGAGCGGTCTTGGTAGCTGAAGTCATTGTGTGACGTTCCCTTCGGATGAGTGACAGGTGTGGCCGGTCTGGCCGACGGGCTCCACAGTGTGAAGCTCACTCCGATTCGTCAAGGTTTTGGCACATTTCGGTGCAGCGTTTTCGGGCCAGTCGCTGGCCTTGACATGAGGAGACCGCATGCCGTGGTGCGACACTCCGTAATACAGAATGATTCGAGGACCCCTCGGGCGTGGCGAGGAAATCGAAGCATCCAATTCCGGGGCGCCACGCGCAGGCCGCGCAGGCCGCGTCCACCCCGTCGGCCGAGATTTGCACAGGGTCGGGATACTTGATAGCTTCCCTCGCTCGTCCCCTCGGGGGCGGTGCGAACGCATGCAATGGGAATTCCCGGATCGGGCGGCAATGGCCGTCAGTGCACTCGCACGTGAGCAGCAAGCTGGCAGCCGTACCGCGTCACGGCAGCAAGCGTCTCAGCCACGTGTGCAACGGAATTC
>JAOPYV010000199.1 GCA_025964435.1 Thermoleophilia bacterium
CGCCTCGGCCTGCCGGCAACGCTCGCCGACGCACCCGGCCTCGGCATGCACGAGAGCCAGAGCCGCGGCTACGAGAACATCATCGGTCGCTCCCGCGAGTTCTGGGAGCACTGGTATCCGACGCTGCAGGAGACCTTCCCGGAGGCGACCGCCGGCGTCGACCTCGACGCCTTCGTACGCCAGGTCAACACCGCCAAGCGCTCGCTGATCCGCGTCGAGGCCGACGAGCTCAGCTACAACCTGCACCTCGCGGTGCGCTTCGAGCTCGAGCGCGCGCTCATGAACGGCGACCTCGCCGTCAAGGACCTGCCCGGCGCCTGGGGCGACACCTTCGAGAAGTGGTTCGGCATCCGCCCGAAGAACGACACCGAAGGCGTGCTGCAGGACGTGCACTGGTCGAGCGGCTCGTTCGGCTACTTCCCGACCTACACGCTCGGCAACGTCTACGCCGCCCAGTTCACGGAGGCCGCACGTCGCGACCTGCCGAACTGGGACGAGCTGCTGCGGACCGGCGAGTACGCCCCGATCGTCGCCTGGTACGACGAGCACATCTACCGCCACGGTCAGGCCTTCACCGGTCGCCAGTTCGTCGAGCGCATCACCGGTGGTCCCGTCGATGTCGCGCCGCTCGTGCGCTACCTCGAAGGTCGCTTCGGCACGAACTAGCGCGGCTGCACACAGCGTGGGCGTTTCCTCGCGGAGACGTCCACGAAGTCTGCGTCGATGTCAGTGCGCGCGCCCGCGCACCGCAGGGTCAGTGACGCGACCCGCATGTCAGCTGGCCGCGTACTCGTGCCAGAAGCGGATCGCGGTCTCGATGCCGAGGTGCAGCTGGCTGAGCGCGAACTTCTCGTTGGGTGAGTGCAGGCGATCGTCCGGCAGGCCGAAGCCCATCAGGACGGTCGGCGCGTCGAGCTCCGCGGCGAACGTCGCGACGACGGGGATCGATCCGCCCTCTCGCGTGTAGACGGGCTCGCGGCCGAAGGTCGTGGCGAGCGCACGCGAGGCGGCCTGCATCGCCGGATGCGTCGTATCGACCAGCGACGGCTGGCCCCCGTGCAGCCGAACGACGTCGATGCGCTCGATGCCCGGCATGCCTGCCGCGACGTCGCGGAGGTGCTGCTCGAGCAGCTCGGAGATGCGGCGCCAATCCTGGTCGGCGACGAGCCGCATCGAGATCTTCGCGTGAGCACTCGCCGGCAGCACCGTCTTCGCGCCAGGCTGGGTGTAGCCGGACCACATGCCGTTGACTTCGAAGGTCGGCCGCACGCCGACCTGCTCGTAGATTGTCCAGCCCGTCTCACCCCACGTCTGGGTCACGCCTGCGTCGCGGCGGAACTCGTCATCGTCGAAACCGATGTCGACGAATGCTGCGCGCTCGGCCTCCGACGGTTCGATCACGCCGTCGTAGAAGCCGGGAATGAGGATGCGCCCCGTGGCCGGGTCCTTGCAGGCCGCGATCAGGTGGACGAGCGCCTCGGCCGGGTTGCGCACGGCGCCACCGAAGACGCCCGAGTGCAGGTCATGTGCAGGTCCATGCACCGCGACTTCGCAGTACGACATGCCGCGCAGGCTGGCCACGATCGATGGCTTGTCGGCCGCGAGCATGCTCGAATCGGAGACGATCACCACGTCGCAGGCAAGCCGCTCGGCCTCGCGTGCCACGAACGGGCCGAGGTGCTCGGAGCCCGTCTCCTCCTCGCCCTCGAGGATCACCTTGATGTTGACGGGCAACGTGCCACCATCGGCGAGCATCGCGCGCAGCGCCGCGATGTGGATCCACAGCTGGCCCTTGTCGTCGGCCGCGCCGCGCGCCACGACGTTGCCATCGCGCACCGTCGGCTCGAAGGGCGGCGTCTCCCACAGCTCGAGCGGATCGGGCGGCTGCACGTCGTAGTGGCCGTAGACGAGCGCCGTCGGCGCGCCCTCGGGCGCATCCAGCCACTCCGCATAGACCGCAGGGTGGCCGCCCGTCTCGAGCACCGCCGCGCCGTGCAGGCCGGCCTCCTCGAGCTTCGCGCGCAGCCACTCGGCGGCAGCGCGGCAGTCACCATCGTGCTCCGCCTGCGTCGAGACGCTGGGGATGCGCAGGAGCTCGAACAGCTCCTGCTCGACCTGGTCGTGTGCTGCCTGTGCCCGGGAAATTGCCGCGTCGATGCTCATGGGTCAGAACCTACATGCCCGACACCTGCCGGATTCGGCGTGTGGAGGCTCAGGTCGGCGGGCGCCAGTGCCGATGGCGTGCGCGTGGACCCGACCCGCACCCCGACCGCACCCGTACGCCAGCGCGAGATCCGCCCGCTCACCGGCTTCCGGTGGGTGATCGGGCTCGCCCTCTTCCTGCACCACGCGGTGAACTACCACCTGTTCGCCACGCGCGGCGCCGACTGGTCGCCCGACGACCTCAGCTGGCAGCAGCTGCTGCACCAGGGCACCGCCGCGGTCGCCTTCTTTTTCCTGCTCTCGGGCTTCACGCTCACGTGGAACTACGCCGCCAAGTTCCGCACGCTCCAGGCGCGCGGCGTCACCCGCTTCTACGTCAACCGGATCGCCTCGATCTGGCCGATCCACCTGCTCGCCTTCGGCATGTTCTCGATCTTCTTCGTCGACGACCTGCTCGCCAACCCGGCGCAGGTGCTGACCGTCGCGCTGCCGGCGATCCTGCTGCTGCAGGCGTGGATCCCGCTCGCCGGTCCCGACACCTGGACGCTCGGCTTCAACGGGCCGAGCTGGAGCCTCTCGGCGCTGCTCTTCTTCTACGCGCTGTTCCCCGTGCTGATCGCGTTGCTCGGTCGCATGGAGCGTGCCCGCCCGCGCCTGACGATCGCCCTGCCGGTCGCCGCCGTCGCCGGCACTGCGCTGCTCGCCTGGGCCTGGGCCGGCGATCCCTACGCCTCGTGGCTGTTCCACACCTATCCGCCGCTCCGCCTCGTCGACTTCGTGGTCGGCATCTGCGCGTGCCTCGTGCTGCTGCGCAGCGCCCGCGCCGGCCTCCCCGCCGCGCTACCGGGCGGACGCCTCGGCGCCACGCTGATCGAATCCGCCACCGTGCTGCTGCTCGTCGTGATGGCGTTCGGCCACGAGATCGCGCCGCTCGCCGTGCGCTACTCCTCGTGGTACGTGCTGCCGCTCGCCGCGATGGTCTACGCCTTCGCCCGCGGCGGGGGCCTGCTCTCGGCCGCGCTCGGCACCGCGCCGCTCGTCTGGCTCGGCCGCATCTCCTTCCCGTTCCTGATGCTCCACGTCGTCGTGATGCAGGCGCTCAGCAGCGCCGGTATCTACGCCCAGTCGGCGTGGCTGGCCGGCGTCGTCGCCTTCGTCCTCAGCTTCGCGCTGGCCGTCGCGACGCACAAGCTCTGGGAGTCGCCCGCCCGCCGCTTCATCCGCGCACGCGGCTCGGCGTGGCTCGATGCCCGCTTCGATGCCGCCTCGCGCGACGCCGAGGAAGATGCTGCGGCGGCTGCCATCCAGCTCGAGGCGACACGGTCGTCGGACGAGCGCGCCGCTTAGCTGCGGTCGGGGCGTCGCTCGACGATCGCCCGCGTCACGGCGTCGCGATGACGTGACCACACGATCGGCAGCGGCGCGAGCTCGAACTCGTAGGTGACCGGCACGACGCCGTGCTCTGCGCACCAGCTTGCCGAATCACCCGGGGTCGGGTCATCGAGCGCGCGCACGATCTTGAGCGACGCGACCTCGGCCAGGTGCTCGGCGAAGGGGAGTGCGGGTTCCGACAGCGCGATCACGCACTCGAGCGGGGTGTGGAAGTCGATCGCCAGCTCGGGCTGGATCGCTTCGATCAGCCGGCACAGCGCCTGCGTCTCGGGCTCGGAGCCGGCGGTCGCGCCCGGTGACGAGATCTGCGTTCGGAACTCGGCGCGTCGCGTGTTCGCGGTCGGCCAGAAGGTGGGGGAGGGATCCGGGCGCCATGCGGCCGAAGCGAAGTTGCGGTTGAGGTCGACGCCGCGCGCGTTTTGGCGCGTGCCGAGTAGCACCCCGTCGGGATTGACGACCGGCACGACCACCGCGCAGGCGTCGTCGGCATGGATCGTGCGCAGCGCCTGGTGCAGCGCCTGCAGCGTCACGACCTCCTCGCCGTGGATCGCGGCCCACACAATGCGTGTCGGGTTCGGCGTCGTCGGCCACCACGCCAGCAGCGGGACGCCCTGTGCGGAGCTGCCGTACGGCTCGGCGCGCCAGCCATTGGCGCGCGCCAGCTCGGCGACGTGGATCATCTTGGGCGCAAGGTCCCGCGGCATCGGCTCAGCCGTCACTGGTCGTTGAGGCGACGGATGCGCCGGACGTAGGACGCACCGGAGCGCTCGTCGGGCGACGGGGACGACTGCATGTCGCGCGTCATCGTCTCTTCGAGCCCGCGCAGCTGCGACGAGAGCAGGGAGCGGCAGAACCTGCACCGCGTTCCGACACCGACGCCGCCGCAGGTGCACGAGTTACCGATCGAGACCTCGACGAGACGCCCGCCATCGAGGAACTTCCGCACGTCGGAGCCGGAGACACCCGTGCTCTCGGCGATCTCCATGACATTGGCACCATCATGCTCGATGACGAAGTCGCGCACGATCTCGAAGCGGTTCTCGGGCACCAGCGAGCAGGCCGAGCAGAGGCGCATCGTGACGCGAGGGAAGAGCTTTCCACAGGCGTTGCAGGTATCGATCGATGGCTGGTGTGCGGGCAGCGCCACGCAGTTCCTCCGTGGGACGCGGTTCCCGGCACGCATCGGCAGCTGGCTCGGGGCGCTTGAGGGATCGTTCGATCGGTGATCACAACTGGGTTCACCGTCCATCGCCGGGGTACCAGAGAGGGGTGCAGGTCTCGGTCGACACCACCATCGAACAGCCCCGGAAGGATGTCTTCTCCGCGTTCTGCGACCTGGAGCAGGCGTGTCGCTGCATGCACGGGCTCGAGCGGGTCGATTTGATCACGCCCGGGCCGTTCGATCTCGGCACTCGCTGGCGTGAGACGCGCCGCGTGCTCGGCCGGACCGTCGCCGAGGAGCTGTGGGTCACGCGCCTCGTGCACGGGCGCACCTTCCGCGTCGAGGGCGAGAGCGGCGGCACCCACTACATCAGTGACCTCGAGTTCGAAGATGTTCCGGATGCTGCCGCACCGACGACCCACGTGACGATGACCCTGCGCGGGATCCCGCTCACCCGCACCGCGCGCTGCATGGCCTGGACCGATCGCATCGCCACTGCCACGACGCGGCGCATGCTCAAGCGTGACCTCGACGACATGCGCATCGCTCTCGAGCAGGTTCGCGCACGTCGTTGAGTTTCTTGGCGTCCGTGCCGGGCACCAATTCGGTGTACCAGCGCCAACCAGGAGGTCATCGAAATGGCTACGTTGAAGGATTCCAACGACGCGAACGTCGTGATGTCGGTCAGTGAGTTGCACGGGCGAGTCGTCGTCGACGAAGATGGTGAACGCCTCGGCGTCGTGCGCGATGTCGTGTCCGCTGACGACGGCCGGATCACCGACCTGGAGGTCCGGGGCCGCTGGATGCTCGGCTCGAGCCGCACGATCCCTGCCTCGGGGATGCGCATGGAGGACGGCGAGATCGTCGTGCCTCGTTCCGCGGTCCCGCAGCCCACGCAGCATGAGCGCTCGCGTGTCGCCCCGGCCAGGGCGGCGGGCATGCCGATGCTGCTCTCCGGGCGTGAAGGTGCCCGTGGCCGCTTCGGCGGTGTCGACGTGATCGGCAGCCTCTTCGGCGCACTCGTCGCGATCGCATCGCTGGTGCTGATCGGCGGCGTGCTGGCCGCGATCTTCGGCGCTGACGGAGCGGTGTTCGACACGAGCATCGACAGCTTCGGGGACGTCTTCAACGAGGCCACGATCATCGGTGCCGTGACGCTCTTCACTGCGTTCCTGCTCGGCGGCTGGGCAGCAGGTCGCAGCTCCCGCTTCGACGGCCCCGCCAACGGCATGCTCGTCACCGTCTGGTTCCTGCTGATCGCGCTCGCGCTCGGTGGACTGACCGCATGGCTCGGCAGCGAGTACGACGTGCTCGCGGCGACCAACCTGCCGCAGTTCAGCAACGACGATTGGGCAGTCGCAGGCGCGATCGGCGCACTGATCGCCCTGGGCCTGATGCTGCTCGGTGGCGCCATCGGTGGCGCGCTGGGTGAGGGATGGCACCGTCGCGCCGACCGCGCGATGCTCGACGTGGTGCCGGTCTCGGATGCGCCGAGCGATCAGGTGGTTGCCTCGGACGAGGACGCGAGCGCGCGTCGCAGCAGTCGCATGGATTGATCGAGGACGGGTGGCGACGGATCAGGCGGTGGCGAGCGAATCCAGATACGTCTGGGCTCGTTCGACGCCGCCTGATTCGTTCGCGGCGTGGCGCTGCTCGGTGAGGATCGTCGCGGCGAGCCGCGCCGGAACCCCTTCCACGGGCACACCCTGCAGCAGGTCGAGAGGTCGTTGTGTGCACCCTCGACCGTACCGTACCGTGGCCGAGCCGACGATCGAGCGTCGACTTGCGAAACAGCGATGCCGACTGGGCGTCATGTGCTGACGGGCAAGGGCTGTCTCGGTTGGGCGCATCCATGCAGCGTAGGTGCGAGCACGTGACGATCGCGATGGCACGGTGCCGGGGGGCAATCGCGACGTCCTTCGATGCCCGAAAGGACCAGCTCCGAGCAATCACCGCTCGACAGCCGGTTGGCGCGCCTGCTACGATTCCCTACGTCCGCCGGGTTCAACGACCGAGCGTTCGAGAGGTCTGTTAGCTCAGTTGGGAGAGCACCTGCTCGACAAGCAGGGGGTCACTGGTTCGAGCCCAGTACAGACCATGAAGTGCAGCGAGGGAACTGGATCTCCAGTTCCCTCGTGGCAATTCAGGGGATGGTGATCACGGCCTTGCCGCGGACCTTCCCCGCCTGCAGGTCGTCGATCGCCTGCGCCACGTGGGCGAGTGGGAAGATTCGATCCACCACGGGGATGAGCCGCCCGCCGTCGATCATGTCGGCGAGCGTTCGCAGGTCGTCGCGTGTCTCGGACGCGATGAAGGTGCCGAGGTGCTGTCCGACGAACGGCGAGAGCGCCATCGCGCGGAGCTGACGGTCCGAGCCGCCGAGCCAGCGGCCACTCGTCTCGCCGCCGACGATCACGAGCGTGCCCTTGGGCGTGAGCGCGCGGCGGAGCGTCGCCAGCGGGCGGTTGCCGGCGATGTCGAGGATCACGTCGTAGATACGACCGTCGTCATCGATCTCGTGTGCTCGATAGTCGATGACGTGATCGGCGCCGAGCGCGCGCACCATGTCGAACTTGGCGCCGCTGCAGACCCCGGTGACGGTCGCGCCGAATGCCTTCGCGATCTGTACGGCGAACGAGCCGACCCCACCGGAGGCGCCGATCACCAGCACGGAGTCGCCCGGCTTGACGTGGCCGTGGTCGCGCACGGCCTGCAATGCGGCGCAGGCCGACGTCGGGACGGCTGCCGCCTGCTCGAAGCTGAGGCTGACCGGCTTGAGGGCGAGCTGGTCGGCGCGGGCGAGCGCATGCTCGGCGTAGGCACCGTCGGCGACGCCGAAGACCTCGTCGCCTGGCAGCAGGTCGGTGACATCTTCGCCGATCGCCTCGACCGTACCTGCGAAGTCAGTACCGAGGATCCGCTGCTTCGGAGCGCGCACACCGAAGCCGGCGAGCCGGATGGGATATGGGAGACCCGCCATGACATGCCAGGCGCCGCGATCGACGCCAGCGGCATGCACGCGAACGAGCACCTCGTCAGGACTCGGCCACGGCATGTCGACCTGTTCGAGCCGCAGCACGCGGTCCGCTTCTCCGTACTTGTCGCGGACGATCGCCTGCATGGACGTCACCTGTTCCTGGCGTGCTCGGTTGACCGGAAGCTCCGGTCCCCAGCCTTGCCGCCAGCACGCTTGGCACACATCCCGCGCGGCATCGTGCGTCACCTCGCATGACTTCTAGCTGCCGTAGCGCGCTTCCAAGATCGCGGCGCGGTTGGGGTA
>JAOPYV010000037.1 GCA_025964435.1 Thermoleophilia bacterium
TATCGGCTCGGGTCCCGCCCGCGCTTGAGCGTGGACGGGACCCGATTCGTGGTTCGAAGTGGTGCGGACTAGACGTCGAGGCCGGTGATGGCTTCCACGTTGCGCTCGGTGACGTGCGGATTGGTTCCAGCACCGGCGCGCTTGCCGGTCGGGACCCACGCGAAGTCGGGGTGCTCGTTGACGCTCGCTCCGGTCCAGGATCCCAGCGTGCCCGCCTGCAGCGTGTACGTGTAGGTCTTGGAGAAGTAGCGCGTGCCGGTGGCGTTCCAGTCCGGGCTCGAGTACCAGACCGTCGTGCGGACCGACTCGGTGTTCCCGGTGACGGTGCTCGATCGGTTGTACGCGAAGACCGGATAGTTCCAGACCTGCGAGTTCGCATTCACGTCCATGATGAACGGGTACTTGTAGTACCGCACGTAGTAGCGCAGCAGGTAGTCCATCCAGGCAGGAGCGATGTCTGCGTACGCGGCCGACGAGGTGTCGTTCACGTCGTCGACGCGGTTGCCCGACAGCCAGTTGAACGTGGGCTCGTAGTAGAGCGCCGTCGTCAGGCCCTTCACGTCGTTGACGTTGAAGGAGACTCCGTTGCGGGTGACCGCACTCGGCTCGGGAGCCAGGATCGCGGCGGAAGCCCAGGCGTGGCAGTGGCCCCACCAGGAGTTCGCGGCAGCGTTCGTGTAGTGGTTCGTGCGCTCCCAGGACTGGGCACTCGTCGTGGCGCCCGTCGTGGATGCGTACTGGTCGTACTTCTGCAGCGGCCCGTTGTTGGCGTACAGGTTGTAGCCGTTGTCGAGCATTGGCCACCAGTAGCCCGACCAGGGCCACTTGCTGGTAGATCCGTACTCCTCGGCTGCGGCTGCGGTGCCGGGCGCGATGAGCGCCATGGTGGCAACGATGACCGTAGCAAGGGTGATGAGACGCGTGCGCATCGCCATTCCTTCGTCCGTGATGTCCCGTCGAACGACCGTCGAGGCCAGCCTGTCCAGGGCTGGCGTGGTCCCAGTGGTCGAACGTGTTCCTGCATCCACCGTACGACGGAACTCCAGTTCTGCAAACAGCCAACTGTGATCTGGCAGAACTGACGCGATGATGGGAGGAAACGCGGGTCGGGGCCATGTCGTGGCCGCATCTGCAACGGGACTGGCGCACTGCGGCGATAGACCGGTGAGGATTCGTGCGGGCCGGAAGGTCTCGTCCGCACGGGGCGACAGGGCAACAGGAGGCAGCGTGCTCCCCACGGAGCCAATCATCGTGACGCAGGAACCCGATCCGTCGGGTGGCCTGCTGACGGGCGACCTCGGAATGGTCGTGCTGCGCAGCCTGCTCGAGAACGGCGTCGGCTACGTGGTCAGCTCCTGGCAGGAGCGCCCGACGCCGATCGATGCTGCCATCGATGACGCACGCGCGAGCATCCTGGAGCGACGCGGCGTGGTGCTGCGACGCCTGCGTTCGCTGGCCGGCCTGCAGCCGCTGGTGACGTCGCCGAGCGGTGGCGTTGGTGGCGTGGCGGGTGCCGCACATCGCGGCGCCGTGGTCTTCGCAGGTCGCCGCGGCCTGCGCCCGACGCTCGAGACATTCGTCCGGCTGCAGGTTCCCGGCGGCGTGGTCGGCATCTGCTTCGACGAGGAAGCCGTGCTGATCGCCGACGCGATCGTCATCGATCCTGCGCCGACGGCGCGCGGCCTGAGCCGCGCCCTGGATGTCGCCTTCGCTGCGAGCGTCGCGACGAATCGCCCCGCCCTGGTGCTCGTGCGCGAGCGGCTGCTCGGCATGCGCGGCACCCTGCGGATGCGCCCGGACCTGCTTCCCAACGATGCTGCCGACCGCGACGCGGCAATGCCGCGCGGCATGTCACTCGCCGACGCGGCCCGGGTCACCGGCCTCGTCCATGCGCGGCGTGGCCCGTCGACGACCGTCGCGCAGCCCGTGCTCGTCACCGTCGAGCCGCTGGCGCATGGCGCCGAACGCGCGCTGGCCCACCTCGCTGCGCACCTGCAGGCTGCGGGAGCGCGTCCGCTCGCCGATGACGTCGCCCTGGTCGTGACCTCGGCGCCGGGCCTCGATCCCTGCGTCGGTGGCATCGCCGAGCTGTGTGCCGCCGCACCGTCGATCGGTCTGCTGGCCGGCCCCGGCAGCCCGCTGCGTCGCCGCTTCGATGATGCCGTCGCGCTCACGCTGGATCCCGGCACGGCACGCGGCGAGCAGCTGGAAGCTGCGATCGCCGGCTGGCTCCTCGCATCGAGCGAGGAGCTGGACGACGTGACGCGAACGGTGCTGGAGACGTGTGCCGCCGCAGGCTCCAACCGCCGCGCCGCACATGCCGCCCGCGTTCCGCGTCGTGGCGAGGTCCTGCATCGCGGCGTTTCGCCAATCGTCGCCGCGGGCCTCACGCTCGCGCAGGGCGTGATCGGCGTCCCCAGTCGCGTCGACGATGCGCACCCGACGTACCAGACCGATACCGGCGTGGCGCTGACCATCGCGCCCGCAGCGATCTTCGTCGAGCACGGCGCCGCGAGCGGTGCGGTCACCGCGATGCCCGGCGTCTATCTCGTCACCGGCGCAGCCGCCGGCATCGCCGAGGCAGCCGGTCGCATGGGCGCCAGCGTCGAGTACGTCGACGGCAGCTCGCCGCGCAGCATCGGCCGCGCCATCGGCGCCGCCTGCGCCGCGCCGCGCACCGTGCCGCACGTGGTCATCGTTGCCGACGTGCAGCGTGTGGCGCCAGCAGCCCGCGGCGTCTTCGGGATCGATCCGGAGCTGATCGGCACCGAGCGCCTGGCAACGTCGGCAGTCCCCGCCTCCGCGACCGTCCTGGTCGAGCTGGGCGAGGAGCTGATCGGCGGACCGAGCGAGCTCGTGCTCGACCACCCCGCAGCTCGCGCAGCAGCTGATCCGCTGCGCGAGCTGTCGCCGGCGACCTGGGATCTCTATCGTCCATCCACGCGCCCGGGCCGCGGCGCCAGCTTCGCCTGGATGCTCCGCCGTCGCGCCACGAAGGCCTTCGCGGGGGTGGACCTGTGACAGGCACCCTGCCCACGACCTCGGCGGCACCGGCAGCCGGCCTGCGCAGCGACGACCTCGTCGTTCAGCGCAGCCACGCCACGATTCGCCCGTGGTCCGCACTGGTCTGCGGCCTGCCCGATGACCGCACGCTGCTGCTCGTCGACTGGATCGTGCTCGCCTGCCGCGCCGCCGGCATGGTGGCGAGTGCCGTGCCCGTCGCCGCCGGCGACGACTCGCCGCACGGCATGTACATCGAGGTCGCGCCGTCGGAGGAGGTCGAGGAGCATCTCGGCGACCTTCCGTGGGGCGCCGTCGACCTGGTCGTCGCTGGCGAGCACCTCGAGCTGATGCGCGCGATCGACGCCGGCTTCGTGTCACCCGACCTGACGACCGTCGTGGCCTCGTGCCGCCGCAGCTTCACCCATGCGGAGCGCGTCGCAGCGCCCCAGCACGTGCTGACCGAACGCGAGATCGACGCGATCGCCACGGCGTCCTCGCTGGCGTACCACGCCTTCGACGGCCCCGAGGTCGCGCAGTGGTATCGGCTGCCGTCGACCGCGCAGCCCGGCCTGCTGCTGGGCGCCGTCTGCGGCACCGGCGTGACGGGTCTCGACGAGGCGACCTTCCGCACGGCGATCGCCGAGCTCGGGCTCGATGCCCGCCTCCACGTCGAGGGCTTCCGCCGCGGCGTGCGGCTCGGCCGTCGCTCCGGTGGGCGCATCCGCCGCGTGCGCACCGCCTACCAGTTCACCCGCAAGCGTCGCGCGGCGATCGACAACGGCTCACGCGCCGGCTTCGAGCAGCTCGTCACGCGCGCCGCCGAGGTCGTGCACCCCGACCACCTCAATGCCCTGCAGGACGCGATCTTCCTGCTCTGCGAGTTCCAGGATGCCGCATGGGCGCGCCAGCTCGTCGACCATGTCGAGGAGGTCGTCCGCGTCGAGTCAGCGCAGGGCATCGACCCGGCCAGCTCGATCGTGCCGGATGTCATTCGCTCGCTGGCCAGCCTGCTCGTCTGGTCCGATGCGGCATGGGTCGCCAACCGCAAGCTGCGCAGCGCGCGCCTCAAGGGCATTCGTGCGGCGCATGGCATCTCGCGCCACGATGCCTTCGAGCTGGTCGAGCACATTCCGCTCGACGCGCACGATCGTCGCGCCAGCCAGCACCCGCGGCTGCGCTCGGGCACGCTTGATCCGGCCGCGCCGGCGCTGCTCCAGCCCTTCCGCGTCGAGCGCCTGCGCACCACCAGCGTCTCCGGTGCGCGTCGCCTGCGCAAGCTCGCCCGCTCGGCCCAGTTCCGCGCCGGCTCACCACGCCAGCAGCGCGAGGTCGAGACGGTCCAGGCGTGGCTCGAGGCGCTCCACGACAGCCTGCGCGCCGACCATCAGCTCGCCCGCATCGTCGCGTCGAGCGGCACGCTCGTCCAGGGCGGCGGCGCGGTGCGCGACGCCAACCGCGCAACGGCGATCGCCTTCTGGGGTCGCATCGTGCGCCAGACGCTCGCGATGGATCGCGGAAATCCCGCAGGCGAGCCCGACGTCGCACGCCACGTCATCCCGTTTGCCTGGGAGCAGCTCTGCCGCTCCGGCCCGCTCGCGCTGTGGGAGTACGCAGCACAGGTGCTGGCGATCGGCCTCGCGCAGTCGCGTGGCCTCGCCTACGACGACGTCGTGCGCATGGCTGACACGCTGTGTCGTCCGCACCGACCCGTCACTGGGCGCTGATCCCGAACGCGGGTCAGTAGACGAAGCGCACGGTGTCGCGCAGCAGCCCGAACTCGATGTGCGTGCGGTCGCCGAGGTACTCGCCGTCGGCCTGCACGGCGAGCGGCTCGTCGCAGGTCACCGTGAAGTGGTCGACGTCGTGGTGCAGGCGCGCGCGCTCGTCGTCGACGAGCATGCGGGTACGGCGCCCGACGCCCATCGCCTGCGCCGCGTTGCGCATCGCATAGGCGGCGTTCGCGTGCGCGGGCGCGATGAAGTCGAGTCCGTCCTGCAGCGTGCAGTCAGGCGTGAAGTGCATCGGGATCCGCCCGACGTAGGTCCACGGCGTCGTGTTGCCGACGAGCAGCATCGCCGCGCGGAACTCCTCCTCGTCGCCATCGACGTCGATCGTCATCACGTCGCCGAGCGCGAAGCGCTGCGAGGCGTAGAGGCCGAGGATCGAGACCAGGTGCGAGAGGTCGCTGGGGCGGCGGCCGGTGCGACGCTGGGACATGCGCTTCACGACCTCCGCATCGAGGCCGACGCCGGCGGAGAACATGAAGATCCGCTCGTCGACGGTGCCGAGGTTGATCGACGTCGCGCGTCGCTCGACGATCGCGTCGGCAAGCTGCTCGATCGCGCGCACCGGATGGTTGCGCATGCCGACCGAGCGGGCGAGCACGTTGGTGCCGCCGGCCGGGATGATCGCGAAGGCGGGACGCTCCTGGGCAGTGCCGTTCGCGAGTGACATGCCGTTGAGCACCTCGTTCGCCGTGCCGTCGCCACCACAGGCGATGATCACGTCGATGTCGTCGGGGCTCCGGAACTCCTCGACGATGCGCGGCGCGTGGCCGGGTCGCTCGGTGCGTCGCACCTCGAGGTCCATGCGCTCGCGCAGGGCAGAGACGATGCTGACCTCGCGCCGGCTGGTCATGCCGGACGAGTAGGGGTTGATCACGAGCAGGCCGCGGACGCGCTGCTCGGCTCGTACGGGAGGCGGGGTGATCGGTCGGGCCTTGGTCGTCATGCCTGCGTCTCCTCGAGCGGCTCGAGCCATGCCTCGGACAGCACCTTGAGGAAGTCGCCGTCGCCGGACACGCGGTGCTCACCGTCGGTCAGCCAGGTGCGGGCCCAGTCTGCGCTCGCGGTACCTGCTGAGATCGCCGTGACGGAGCCGCGGAGTGCGGGCCACGAGCCGAAGGCCAGCTCGGCCTCCCACGTCGCGCGCAGCCAGTCGGCAACGACCCGTGCAGCAGAGTCGGTCGGTGCAGCGTCGGAGAGCGTCAGCTGCGTCAGCGTCGCGGGACGACGCTCGTCGGCAGCGTCGCCGGGCGCCGCGAGCTCGATCGCTGCGAAGGCGATCGCGCCGGGTGCGTCGAGCAGCTCTCGGGCGGTTGCCGTGGCGAGCACGCCGCGGCCGGGCGCTGCTGCCGCGAAGGAGCGCAGCTCGAGCGCGAGCGGCGCGCCGGTCTCCGCGTCGAAGGTGCGGGTCACGGCGAGCACGCTGTCCCCGAGCTCGGGCAGTCGCGCCGCATGGAAGTGCGTCGCGGGAGCCATCGCTCCGGAGGTCGAGGCAAGCCCGCCGCCGGGGCCGGTGCAGACGGCGATGCCGGTGAAGGTGCCGCGCAGCTCGTGGCTGCCACGTTCATCTGTGGTTCCAGGTGCGGTCATGCTCAGCTTCCCGTGAAGTTCGGAGTTCGCTTCTCGAGGAAGGCGGTGACGCCTTCGACATGGTCGTGCGTGGCGGCTGCGACGTGCTGCAGCTGCGCCTCGAGCTCGAGCGCCTCCTCCAGCGTGGAGGTCGTTGCCGCGTACACGGCGCGGCGCGTCATGGCGAGGGCGCGCGTCGGCATCGCAGCCAGCTCGCGGGCGACCGCGGTCGCGCGCGTGAGCAGCTCGTCGGCGGGGACGACCTCGTTGACGAGGCCCCAGCTGAGCGCCGTGTCGACGTCGAGCACTTCGCCGCTGTAGGCGAGCTGCAGGGTCCGCGACGTGCCGATCAGCTCCGGCAGGAACCACGTGCTGCCCGTGTCGGGCACGAGACCGATCTTGGAGAAGGCCTGCGTGAAGCTGGCATCGTCGGCAGCGATGCGCAGGTCGGCGGCGAGGGCGATGCTCCAGCCCGCACCCGCGGCGATGCCATTCATGGCGGCGATGACGGGCATCTCGAGCGCGCGCAGGCGCAGGACGAGGACGTTGAACGTGGTGCGCACGTGCTCGTCGATGCGGAAGGAGTCATCGGCGCGAGCCATCGCGACCTCGGTCAGGTCCTGACCGGCGCAGAAGCTGGGGCCGTTCGCGGTCAGGAGCAGCGCGCGGACGTTCGGATCTGCCTCGATCGCGTCCAGCGCCGTGGCGAGGTCGCCGTGCATCTGGCCATTGATCGCATTGCGCTTCTCGGGGCGATCGAGGGTCAGGATGGCGACCCCGTCCTCGACGCGGACGTCGATGGTCTCGAGCTGGAGCGGTGCGGTCGTCATCGTCGTCCCGTGTTCGGCCTGCGTGGTTGGCCGGGTGTCCCTCGTGCGCGGGCGGCCGCACGCGATCCTATCGCACCGTGGACGAGGGGACGGCCCGCGCGGGATACACGGGCCAGCGACCATCGCTGCTGGTCCATGTCGCCACGAGATCACGTCCCGCGCGGCTGTCGCGTCGCCAGACCTGGGCGAGCTTCAGGCCGCCGTCCTCGGCAGGCAGCGCGAACCGCACGAGCATCGCTGCGTCACGGCGCGGCGCCGGGCCGAGCTCGACCTCGACCGGCCTGCCCTGGAGCGTGGCTCCGGGGAGCGCGTCGGGCGCATCACGGGCGATCGCATCGACAACGCCGGGCAGTGGCAGGACGCTCGATTCGGTTGCGGCGAGCGTCACCGTGTGGGTCCGCGCCGCGCTGCCCCAGGTGACGTGGTCCGCGCCGCGATCCAGGACGACCCAGCCACGCGGCGTCGCGATCGACGCGGTCTGCCACGTACGCGTCACCAGCTGCGGCGTGGCCCGTCGTGGTGCGTCTGCGCTGTGGTCGTCGCCGCCGCCCGCAGCCGCGGATCGCCACGTGGCGAGCGCGATGAGCAGCGCGACGAGCACGATCGGCAGCCCCCACGTGCCGAGCTCGAACCTGCCCGGTCGGTGCTTCCGGTTCGACGGATGCGGTGGAGCAGGCGTTGGGTGGTGGTCGTGCAGCATCGTGGTCCTTTCAGTGGGGCAGCAGGAGGGGAACGGAACGGAAGGGGAGTGGCAGGGCGGCGGAGCTCGCCGCCCGCAGCGTCGAGCGCGCGAGTGCGCGGTGGCGAGCAGGCATGCGGGAGACATCGATGCTGCCGGACCAGTCGACTGCGCCGCCGAGGCCGAGCCCGACGCCCCAGCCGAAGGTCCAGGCGACACGGGTGCTGGTGCGGTGCACGCCGACGGTGCCGCGCGCGCCGGCTCCCGCCCAGCCCTCCGCCGCGGCCGACTGCTCGATCGCCACCCCGAGCAGCTCGATCCCGACGCGGCCCTTGCCACGCGCGACCGCTCCCGCCATCGCGCCGGCCCGCAGGTCGATCGACTGGCTGGTGGCGGAGAGCGCAGCGTTGCCCGTGAGCTCGGCGTCGGCACCGACCAGCGCGCGGCCGTTCGCGTCGACCGAGACCCGTGCCGACCCGAGGTCGCGGGCGGCACCCGCACGCGCCTCGACGGCCGCGAGCGCAGCATGTACCTGGGCGGTGGCCTCACCGTCGAGTCCGGTCGCAGCTCGCTGGCCGCGGCCGGTCGTGCCGCCCGCGGTCAGCGCCTGCTCGAAGCCCACGCCGATGCACAGCGCGCATGCGCTCGCATCGAGCGTCCAGCGCGTTCCTGCGGTCGTTCCGCTCCGGCGCGTGCCGTCCTGCCAGATCGCTCGGGCGGGCTTCGTCGGCGACAGCCGCAGGTCATCGCGGCCAACCCTGGCCGGCGCTGTGCCACCGCCGGTGCGCCGCTCCCGCACGCCGCGGACGGTGCCGCGCGCCATCGGGAAGACCTCGGCAGGTCGGACCACCTGCGCACCGCGCGCACGTCCAGCCACGATGTCGCCGAGCCGTACGCCGACCGCCCCTCCGAGCTGGTCGCCGTCGTCGCCGAGCGACGTCGACAGTGCGACCAGCAGCGTCGCGGCCGCCGCGCCGAGCAGCACGTACTCCACCAGGGAGCTGCCGCGTTCGCCGTCGATCGGGGGGCTGGATGCCATGCATGCAGCACACAGGGGCCGGTGTCACCCGATGCGCGCGCACTGCAACGACTTCGTGTCGACGGTGTGTCGACGCGGATACACTTCCGCTGATGTCCTCACCCGCCGAGATCGTGGTCGACGCCCGCGCCCTGACCAAGCGCTATGACGACGACCGGATCGCGGTCGATGGCATCGACTTCGTCGTGCGTCGCGGCGAGTGCCTCGGCTTCCTCGGCCCCAACGGCGCCGGCAAGAGCACCGTCATGCGCATGCTTTACGGCTTCACGCCGCGCACGAGCGGCGAGCTGACCGTCTTCGGCATGGACGTCGCCCGCAACCCGCGATTGATCAAGGCGCGCCTCGGCGTGGTGCCGCAGGACAACAACCTCGACCCGGACAACACCGTCTGGCAGAACCTGCTCATCTACGCGCGCTACTTCCGGCTGCCGCGGAAGGTCGCGATCGAGCGCGCCCAGGTCGCGCTCGACCTCTTCGCGCTGGGCGATCGCCGCGACTCGGAGATCAGCGAGCTGAGTGGCGGCATGAAGCGGCGGCTGGTGATGGCGCGGGCGCTGATGGGCGACCCCGAGCTGGTGCTGCTGGACGAGCCGACGACGGGCCTCGACCCACAGGCGCGCCGCGTCGTGTGGCGCACGCTGCGCGAGATGCGCCGACAGGGCCGCACGCTCGTACTGACCACGCACTACCTGGACGAGGCCGAGCGACTCTGTGACCGGCTCATCCTCGTCGACCACGGCCGCGTGATCCTCGAAGGTCGCCCCGCCGAGCTGATCGCCGAGCACGCCGGTGGCGTCGTGTTCGAGGCGGACCTGACGGACGTTGCGGCAGATGGTGCGCCCGCGCAGCTCCCCGCCGTGACGACCGCCGCGATGGCGAGCACCGGGCTCGACCACGTCTACGAATCCGGCACGCTCACCGTCTACGGCGCGGGGCAGGACCCAGCAGGTGTGGAAGCCGCCTTCGCGCGCATCCCGCTGCCCGCCGGCACGACCCACGTCGTGCGTCGCGGCACGCTCGAGGATGTCTTCCTGCGCATCACCGGACACGCACTCGCGGAGGACGAATGACGACTGACACCGTACCCGCCGATCGGACCGTCGACCTCGCGCTCGCGCGCGCGGTGTGGCAGCGCAACCGCGACGTGTTCGCCAGGCTCTGGACCTGGCTGCTGATTCCCAACGTCGTCGATGTCTGCCTCTCGATGCTGGCGCTCGGCCTCGGCCTCGGCGCCTCCGTGTCCGACTTCGGTGGAACGGGCTATGCCGAGTTCATCGCGCCCGGGCTCGTCGCCTGCAGCGCGATGTTCAGCGCCGGCTTCGAGTGCAGCTACGGCACCTACTACCGGATGGACAAGCAGCGCACCTTCGACGCGATGGTCGCCACGCCCGTGCAGATCGAGGACGTCGTGCTCGGCGAGCTCTTCTACGGTGCGGTGCGCGGTGCGGTGTCGGCCACTGCGATCGCCATCATCTTCGGCGCCTTCGGGCTCTTCGGCTCGTGGTGGGCGCTGCTCCTGCCACTCGTCGCGTTCGTGACGGCGTTCATGGTCGCCGCGCTCGCGGTGACCGCGGCGAGCGTCAGCCCGATGCTCGAGACGCTCGGCTACTGGGTCAGCTTCGGCATCTTCCCGATGTACTGGCTCAGCGGCACCTTCTACGACGCGGGCGAGCTCGACGGCACGCTCGCCGCACTGCAGCAGGTGTCGCCGGCGTACCACGCGGTGACGGTCGCCCGCGATGCGGCGACGTCGAGCTTCGGCATGCACACCGTCGCAAACGTCGCTGTCATGCTCGGCATCTCGGTGCTCTGCACGTGGAGCGCGATCGTACTGATGCGCCGCCGCCTGATCCGCTGACGCGGGTCAGGTCAGCAGGTCGCCCGAGATCGGTCCCAGCGCAGCGATGACCGTGGCGATGTGCTCGTCGAGGTCGACGCCCAGCTCCTCGGCGCCCTGGCGCACCTCCTCGCGATTCACCGCAGCGGCGAAGCTGGCCGTCTTGAGCTTCTTCTTCACGCTCTTGGGCGCCATGCCGGCGAACCCCTCGGGGCGCACGCGCGCGACGGCGACGACGAAGCCGCAGAGCTCGTCGCAGGCGAAGAGTGCACGCTCCATCGGCGTCTCGCGCGCGACGCCCGTGTGCGGCGCGTGCGACTGGATCGCGTGCACCACCTCCTCGGGCCAACCGGCCTCGCGGAGCAACGGGGCACCGGCGCTGGGGTGCTGCTCCAGCGTCGGATGCCGCTCCCAGTCGAAGTCGTGCAGCAGCCCGGTGCAGCCCCACGTCTCCTCGTCGCCGCCGAGCAGGCGCGCATAGGAGCGCATCGCGGCCTCGACGGCGAGCGCGTGCCCGATCAGCCCGGGCTGGGTGGTGTGCGTGGTGAGCAGCTCCCACGCTGCGTCGCGGCCGGGGAGCGAGGAACCTGCAGTCGTCGTCATGCGCGGGACCTACCCTGCCGGGCGCTGGGGAAAGCACTTCACCTACGCGCCTGAGCCGATCATACGGACAATCTGCAAATACCTCTCAAGCAACGAGTTCGCCACGCCGAGAACCCTCGCGACCGATGAACCGACGCCGACGAACAGACCAGCTGCCCGATCCGCAGCAGCTTCCCGCCGATCCGATCTCCCGGGCACGAGTCGCGTGCGACTACGTGCGGGCGCTCGGATTTGGCTCTGCCGTGGCGCTGCAGGTCCCCCACAACGGCGGTCAGGGCGTCGTCTGCGCCTCCTCCGGCGGCGCCGAGGCGCTCGTCGACATCGGCCGTGGACTGGCGCGTCGCGTGGCGACGAGCGGTCGTCCCGTGGAGCTGCTCGACACGAGCGAGCGCATGGGCCTGCGCAAGTGGCGCCACGCTGGAATCCATCTTGGCCACGTCCGTGGCGGCTCGATCGTGCTGATCGTGAGCGACACGTCGCTGACCCGCCGCGAAGGCCAGGCGCTCGCCGCCTGGGCCGCGCCGGACATGGCCGACGGCGCACACGTGCGCGGCGGCCCCTGCGTCGACCTGGCCCGTGGCCTGTCGCGTGAGTTCGGCGCCGATGCAGTCGTCTTCGCGCTGTTCGCACAGTCCGGCATGCACCTGAGCCTGCACCTGCGTTCGGGCGGCCTGCTGCGCGCCTGGCGCGTTCCCGGCGACACCGTCTGGGGTGAGGTCGCCCGCCACGGCGCCGCCTTCACGCTCGGCGACCTGCCGATGCATCCCGGCGTCGAGCTGCTGGCGTCACTCGGCATGCGCACCGCCGGGCTCGTCGGCCTGGAGAACGGCAACGGCCTCGCCATCGGCGCGCTCGGCGTCGCCAGCTTCGGCAACCTCGACCTCGACGTCGCCCACCACCTGCTTGCCCGCTCGCCCGACCTCGGTCGCGAGATCATGACGCGCCTCTCCGAGACGCCCGTGCCGGTGCCCGACGAGGATGGCACCGTCGACCTGCAGGCCCTCTCGCGCCGCGTCGGCTGCCGCCGCTTCGCGATGTATGAGATCCGTGGTGACAAGCTTCGGCTCGTCGCGGCCCACGCACGGGATGGCTCGCGGCTCGCCTCGGCGCCCGACGCGAACGAGGAAGAGCTCGTCTGCTGGGCGGTCGACAAGGGCGTCGGCGTCGTCAACGAGGATGCTGCAGCCGTGTTGATCGGCGACCACACGGTGCTCTACGCGCAGGATCCCAGCAAGCGTGCCCTCGAGCGGCTGCGCCTCGCGCTCCAGGATGTCCGGCGCAATCCCTTCGGCGGCGTCGCTGCAGCCGATGAGGAAGAAGCCGACCGCGACGCGGATCTCGACGCCGCGTAGCTCGCTGCTCGTGCGCTGCTCGCGCACTATCGACAGATGCCCCTTGCGTGTTTCACCGACCTGGGTGACCTTGGTCTGGAGCCATCGGTACGCCGAGGCGGTGCAGCAATCCACCTGAGGGGGTGGAGCACTCGTCTCACCGATGCTCGCCGGGTCGCCACCCGGGTCGTCGCCAGAGGGGGAATCGCCACCATGACCATCAGCACCGTTTCTTCGTGCAGCACGCCACCACTCCCGCTCAGCGGCGGTGGGCAGGCAGCGCCCCAGCCGTCACCCATGCAGGTGCCGATCCAGAATCCGATGCAGGCCCCGATCCAGGGCGGCGGCGTCGCTCCCGTCGAGCAGGTCATGGCCGGCGCACAGCAGTGCCTCGAGCCGCAGCAGCAGGTCACGCTGCAGGGCGGCGGTCAGCCCGCCCCGACGGCGGCACCAGCGCCGCAGGCCGTCCCGGTGGCGCAGCCCGTGCCCGGCGCGCAGCCCGCTCCAGTACCGGCCACCAGCGTCGCTGGCGTCCAGGGTGGCGGCGACGTCGCTCCCGCAGCTGGCGCCCTCTCCGCCGAGCAGATCGCACAGATCGTTCCCGCAATCCAGGCAGTCACCGCAGCGCTCGCGGCGCTCCTGCCGCAGCTGCAGGCAGCAGCACAGGCACAGGCCGGCGCGGCTGGCGTCGAGGGCGGCGGCGCCCCCGGCACGGCGCCCGGCGAGGCATCCGGTGAGACGTGCGGCATGCCGTGCTGTCAGCCCGCCGCCGACGCCGCGGCGTCAGGCATCGCCATCGGAACGGCGCCCGGCAAGGGCAAGGATGGCAAGGATGCAGGCAAGGAGCCGGGCCAGGCACCGAAGGCCGAGGAGCCGAAGCAGGAGCCGACTCCGCCGCCAGCGCCCTCGACCGCAGGCAAGCTCAACGAGCCCGGCCTCACCTCGAAGGGCAAGGAGCTCGACGCGGAGCAGCGCCGCCTGACCGAGATCGTGCTCGACCAGGGCAAGAAGATGGGTGCCAGCGACAAGGTGCTCAAGGCTGGCGTCGCGACGATGATCGTGGAATCGACGATCCACAACTACAACCACGGCGACCGCGACAGCCAGGGCCTCTTCCAGCAGCGCCCGAGCCAGGGCTGGGGCAGCGTCGAGCAGGTCCGCGACCCGGTGCATGCCGCCACCAAGTTCTTCGAGCGAGCGATCAACGTCGACAAGGCGAACCCGAACATCTCGATGGGTGACATGTCACAGAAGGTGCAGGTCAGCGCCTTCCCCGACCGCTACGCCGAGCACGAGGCCGAGGCAGCCAAGATC
>JAOPYV010000046.1 GCA_025964435.1 Thermoleophilia bacterium
GGAATCGACCCGGTTCCGCCCCGTCGGAGCCCCGGTTCTCGAACCAAGGGTGCGTCCGGGCCCGACTCCCACTAGGATCCTTGAGTGATTCTTTCCGCAGGCATCCTCAGTCCCATTGAAACGCCGCTCGAGGACCTCCTCGTCTGGCTCCACTCCTCCGTCGGCTTCACGTGGGCCTGGTCGATCATCGCCCTGACCGCGCTCGTGCGGCTGGTGATCTTCCCGATCACGGCGAAGCAGACGAAGTCCTCGCTGGCCATGCAGCGGCTCCAGCCGCACATGAAGACGCTGCAGTCCCGTTACAAGGACGATCGCACGCAGCTGAACCAGGCGATGATGGAGTTCTACCGGGACAACAAGGTGAATCCGCTCGCCTCGTGCTTCCCGCTGCTGATCCAGATCCCGATCTTCCTCGCGCTCTTCTTCGTGCTCAAGGACTTCAAGGCTCCCTCCGGCACCAGCGACGACTTCTCGTGGATGTTCGGCTTCGTCGACGACATCCGCCGCAACATCAACAACACGCTCGCGGGTGACCTCAAGGGACTGGGAATCCCCCGCAATTGGGCACCTTCTGGCTGGATCCTGCTGGTCGTCTACATCGCGTCGCAGATGCTGTCGACGGTCACGATGATGAACAGCCCGAACCCGCAGCAGAAGTACATCTTCCTGGCGATGCCGCTGCTGTTCTCGTTCTTCATCCTCAACTTCCCGGTCGGCGTGATGCTGTACTGGATCACCACGAACCTCTGGTCGCTCGGCCAGTACCTGCTCGTGGTCGCGCTCACCGACAAGAACAAGGAGATCATCCTTCCCGCCGATACCAAGGGCCGGAAGAAGGTCATCGCCCCCAAGGGCGCGAACAAGTCTGGGTCCGGCACCCAGGGCTCCAAGCCCGCTGCCGCCCCGCATTCCGCTCCAGCCCGTCGAAACAAGCGCAGGAAGTAGCAGCCGCATGTCTGATTTCACCACCGAGCAGATCGATGAGGTCCTCGACCTGGTCGCTGAGTTCATGGAGCAGACGCTCGATGCGCTCGACGTCGATCCCGACACCGAGGTCGACCTGCGCTTCGACCAGGGCACCGTATTCGGCGACCTGGACGGCGATGAGGACGACATCGCACTGCTGATCGGCCGCCGTGGCCAGACCCTCGACGCCGTGCAGTACCTGCTCAACGCGATCGTGCAGAACAGCTCCGAGCATCCGATCCGGATCGAGCTCGACGCGCAGGGCTATCGCAAGCGACGCGCCCGCCAGCTGGAGAAGGACGCCGATCGCGCCGTCCAGCAGGTGCTCGAGCAGGGCCGCCGCATCGAGCTGGAGCCGATGACGAGCTCCGAGCGCAAGGTGATCCACAATTACCTCAAGGACGTCGAGGGTATCGCCACGATCAGCGCCGGCCGTGAGCCGAACCGCCGTCTCGCCGTCGAACCGGCCCAGAACTGACGCGAAAGCGTCGGTTCCGCCCCGTTTCACGTGAAACCCCTGCTCGACCGCTACGTCGCTGAGGTCCGCTCCGGACCCAATGGCCTCTTTTCACGCGGCGACCTGGAGCGGCTCGAGTTGCATGCAGCCGACGGTGCCGCAGGTGCCCCGATCCTGTCCGGCCTCGGCGTGGCCTCCCTCGTCGACATCGGCTCCGGTGGCGGCGTCCCCGGCATCCCGCTGGCGATCGAGATGCCCGATGCCCAGGTCCATCTCGTGGAGTCCCAGCAGTGGAAGGCCGAGTTCCTCCTCACGTGTGCGCGCGCGCTCGACCTCGAGTCGAGGGTAACGGTTCATGGTGTGCGCGCGGAGGAGGCTGTCGCTGCGATCGGCCGTGAGACGTTGGATGCGGGCGTCTGCCGCGCCGTGGCCGACCCACGGATCACCTGCGAGTACCTCGCCCCACTGGTGCGCGTCGGTGGCCACCTCGCGCTGTGGGCGACCCGGGAGCAGGCGGCCGAGCACGTGCCGCTGGTGCCGACCGAACTGCTCGGCCTCGCCGCCGAGCCCGAGCTGGTGCCCGCACCGAGCGAGCTGCGCTCGAGTGGCATCCTGATCGTCTGGGCCAAGGTCGCGCCCTGCGTCGAGAAGGTGCCGCGGCGCCCAGGCGTCGCCCAGCGCAAGCAACTGCGTTAGGCAGCCTGCCATACCGCGGGGTGGCTGGAATGCCCGCAGACGGCCGCTGTGCGGGTCTGAATTCGTCGTCGGAGCCTGATTTGGCTCGCTGGACGTGGCTGGTCGGTGGCTGGACGGTTCCGCGGCACCTCCCGATCGAAATCCAGTCGCCTCACGCGTCGCGGGCGCGTGCGCGTCGCGCCACGCACGCTACGCACGCCGCTCGTGCGAGGGCTGCGTCCGACGGGTCGAAGAGACTTCGGCCATGAAGATTCCTCAGCCCAAGTCAGCTCAGCGCACCGGCCTCGCAATGCTCATCGGTGGCGCCACCACGACCAACGAGCCCGTCGTCGTCGACGCGCCGATCCCCGGCGAGAGCGGCCTGCTGGCCCTGCGCCTTGACGAGGTGTACCGCAACGCGTCACAGCCTCGTACCGTGTTCGATTCGGAGGCGATCCACTCGCTCGCCACGTCAATCGAGACCAACGGCGTGATCCAGCCGATCGCGGTCCGGCCCCGCCCCGCCGGTGGCTACGAGATCATCGCCGGTGAGCGCCGCTGGCTCGCCGCCCAGCGCGCCGGCCTGCGCACCATCCCCGCCGTGCTGCACGACGTCGACGAGCAGGAGACGCTCGTCCTGGCGCTCGTGGAGAACCTCGTGCGCGAGGACCTCTCACCGCTCGAGACGGCTCGCGCCTACGCCGCGCTGCAGGACGAGTTCAAGATGTCGGTCGCCGACCTGGCCCGCGCCGTCGGCCGCAGCCGCCCCGCCGTGTCGAACACGATCCGGCTGCTGGAGCTGCCCGATGATGCCCTTGCGATGCTCGAGCGTGGCCAGCTGACGGAAGGCCATGGCCGCGCCCTGCTGGGCTGCAGCGACCGTGTTCGCCTCCTCAAGCTCGCACGTCTCACCCTCGACCGGAGCCTGACGGTTCGCGCGCTCGAGGCCCTCGTGCGTGAGCAGGAGCAGGCGCTGCGCGATGGCACCAGCCCGACCGCCGTGCGCCGCACCAAGTGGAACGTCGAGCCCGACACCGAGCTGCTCGATCGCGTCGAGCGCCTCTCCGAGCAGCTGCTCGGCGTGCGTGCCCGCGTGAAGCTCGGCACCGGTGGCGGCAAGCTCGAACTGCACTGCGATGCACCCGCCGACCTGCACCTCCTGGTCGACCGACTTGAAGCGGCGCTCGCAACTACCGTGTGAGGTATGGCATACTCCACGGCTCGCGGGCGTATAGCTCAGTTGGTTAGAGCGCGTCTCTGATAAGGACGAGGTCCCTGGTTCGAATCCAGGTACGCCCACTTTCCGCGATCTGGTGCCGCAGGTCGCGTGTCATGAATCGTGTTCGGGGGAAGGCGAAGCACATGCTTGAGATGGTCATCTATGGCGTGAGCTTCGACATGGTCGGCAAACAGCCGATCGTGCTGCTCAAGACGCTTGCCGGAAATCGTTTCCTCCCGATCTGGATCGGACACCCGGAGGCTGCGGCGATCCTCATGCGCCTGCAGGGCGCCGAGCCGCCGCGCCCCGCCACGCACGACCTGTTCATGAAGGTCGTCGACGACCTCGGTGGCGAGGTCAGCCAGGTCGCGATCACCGAGCTGCGCGACAACACCTTCTTCGCCGAGATCACGATCCAGCAGGGAGTCGCCGCCGATACGGTGCTCGATTCCCGGCCCAGCGACGCGCTGGCCGTCGCCGTTCGCGCGGATGCGCCGATCTTCGCGGCCGAGCACATCGTCACCGAGAGTGGCATCGAGTTCGAGCAGGACCAGATGGACGACAGCGACGAGATGGTGGAGAAGTTCCGCACCTTCCTCGAGGACGTGTCGCCCGAGGACTTCCTCTCCGACTCGAACTAGCGGCGCCGGTTCGGCCCCCTGCGGCCCGAACGGGCCGTCGTAGCGAGGCCCATGCAGGACCTTTCTTCGCGTGCACGTATAATTGGACTGCATGTCGACTCCCCCGACAGCCCCGCCCCCCGCGCGTTCCCGCAGCCTGCCCATGCCCGGCCCGCTGCTGGTCGTCGTCGCGCTGCTGCTGTTCTTCGCGCCCGCGCTCGTCGCCCAGGCCGTCACCGGTACCGCCCAGCCCGGCAACTACCTGACCCACCCGCATCGCGGCTGGGTGCTGCTGGCCGACGTGTTGACCTCCGCCCCGTCCGCCGAGGCCGCCTCTCCGGGCGCCGCACTCCGCATCGCGCACCGTCGCTGGAACACTGAATCCGGGCTGGAGCCGCGCACGGCGCAGCTCGTGCACCTCGACGCCAACGACCAGTTCACGGTACCGCTCGGAACCTCCCGCAGCCGGGTCACGGTCGGCCCGGGCTCCGCGCTCGCCTGGGTGATCGAAGGAACCACTTCCCGCTCCGATGCGAATGTCGTGATCGGGGTCATCGACTACGAATCCGGCGCCGAGCGCTACGACCTTGCCGACCACGAACGACCCGATACGGAAAGCGACACCCCATGAGTCGAACCATTCGCCAGCGCCGCATCCGCGAGCGCCGCACGTCCAAGCGCCGCGCCTCGATCTTCTTCGGCATGATCGTGGTCGGCGCGCTCGTGCTGGCCAGTGCCGGCTACGGCGCCTACGACTACCTCAAGGGTGACGAGGCGCAGTGGCCATCGATCGACACGCTCCAGCCGGAGCTGATCGGCCAGAACACCCAGGTCTTCGCTGCCGACGGCTCCTCGATGGGCTACATCAAGAGCGACCAGAACCGCGAGATCCTGCCCTTCAAGGAGATGGGCAACTGGGGTCCCAAGGCGACCGTCGCGATCGAGGACCGGCGCTTCTACACCCACGACGGCGTCGACTGGGAAGGCGTCGCGCGCGCCGCCAGCGTCAACCTCGAGGCCGGCGACTCGAAGGAAGGCGCCTCCACGATCACCCAGCAGGTCGTGCGTAACCTCTACAAGGAGATCACCGTCGAGAAGACGCTCTCGCGCAAGGCGAAGGAAGCCACGCTCGCGATGGAGCTCGAGGACAAGTGGACCAAGACGAAGATCCTCGAGACGTACCTCAACCTCGTCTTCTACGGCAACAACGCCTATGGCATCCAGGCCGCCTCGCGCACCTACTTCGACACGACCGCCGACAAGCTGACGATCCCCCAGGCGGCGCTCATCGCCGGCCTGCCGCAGCAGCCGAGCCGCTTCGACCCCTTCCAGAAGGCGAACGCCGCCAAGGCCAAGGCGCGCCGCGACGACGTGCTCCGCGCGATGTTCGCGCAGGAGACGATCACCCGCACCCAGTTCGACGCGGCCATCGCATCGCCGATCAAGCTCACGCCGGGTGGCGACTACAAGAAGCGCGCGCTGCCCTACTTCTTCGACTACGTCGAGCAGGACCTGATCAAGCAGTTCGGTGCACCGACGGTGCGTCAGGGCGGTCTCAAGGTGACCACCACGATCAACCCGAAGATGCAGGTGCTCGCGCAGAACGCGATCAACGACAACCTGCGTGACGGCGGTCCGCTCGGCGCGATCGCCGTGCTCGACACCGCGACCGGCCAGATCCGCGCGATGGCGTCCTCGGGCAGCTACTCGCAGTCGAAGTTCAACCGCCCGGCCCAGGCCAAGCGCCAGCCCGGCTCGACGGCGAAGATCTGGGTGCTCGCCGCCTTCCTGCGCGAGGGCGTGAATCCCGAATCGACGAGCTACGTCAGCCGCCCGATCCAGGTGCGCTACAAGGGCAGCGGCGAGGCCGGCTGGTGGAAGCCGAAGACGTACTCCAACTCCTACTCGGGCACGACCTCGATCCGCTCGGCGACGATCGCCTCCGACAACTCCGTGTTCGCGCAGATGACGCTCGACATCTCCCCGGAGAAGGTCCACGAGACCGCGAGCCTGATGGGCATCCAGTCGCCGCTCGAGGATGTCTGGTCGATCGGCCTCGGCAGCCAGGTCGTCACGCCGCTGGAGCAGACGAACTTCTACGCGACGATCGCCCGTGGTGGCGCGCGCCAGGATCCGCGTGCGGTCTCCAAGGTCGTCACGCCCGGTGGCGCTGACCTGCAGCTCAAGTACACCAAGGGCCGTCGCGTGATCAAGGACTGGCAGGCGATGTCGATCATCGAGATCCTCGAGGGCAACGTGCGCGGTGGTACCGGTACCGGCGCACAGATCTCCGACGAGCAGGTCGCCGGCAAGACGGGCACGACCGATGATGCCAAGGATGTCTGGTTCTGCGGCATGACCCCGGAGCTGACCGCCTGCGTCTGGATGGGCCACAACATCCCGACCTCGATGGGTGGCGCGACCGGCGGTGCGGTGCCGGCCTCGATCTGGCGCGACTTCATGGATCCCGCGCTCGACCTGGCGAAGGACCGCGACTGGTTCGTTCCCAAGGAGGAGCCGGTCTGGGTCCCGTTCCCGGGCCTCAACTCGTGGCAGAAGAACCCGAGCTTCGACGTGCGCGCCGGCGCTGACCCCAGCTCGGTCCGCCGCTCGGCTGCGCCGGCCGCGTCCGAGGATGATGCTGCGGCAGGGGATGAGGCGGCAGCTGGCGAGGGCACGGCCGAGGTTCCGGTCACGCCGACGCCGCCCGTCACGCCTGCTCCAGTCACGCCAGCACCCGTCACGCCAGCCCCGGTGACGCCTGCACCGGCGCCCGTGGCGCCCGCCTCGCGCCGCTAGCACCACGCAGGGCGAAGTTGCATCCGTCCCCGCACCAGGAATACGGTGTGTGGGCGCCCTGCTCCGTTCGGCGTCTGGCCGACGCGGGCCAGCTGCGTGCTGGAGCCGCGCCGTGGCCGCGCGCACGAGCGAAAGGCAGGTAGATGCTTGGCACCGACACCCACCACGCGCGCGTGCTCGCGCTGACGGAAGCCGCGATGGCGGTCGCCCTCAGCGTGCTGCTGGGCAACCTCCGCCTGATCGAGCTGCCCAATGGTGGCTCGATCGCCTTCGCCACGCTGCCGCTGCTCGCGCTGGCCGCCAGCCGCGGGCTGCGGATCGGCATCTTCGCCGGGCTCTGCGCCGGCGCCGCCCACGCGCTGGCCGGCGGCACGATCGTGCACCCGATCCAACTGCTGCTCGACTACGTCTTCAGCTACGCCGCGCTGGCTGCCGTCGCCGTGGCGGGGCGGCCCACCGGCCTGCGCCTGGCGCTCGGCACCGTGCTGGCGATGGCGCTGCACCTGACCTGCATGGTCATCAGTGGCGTCGTCTTCTTCGCGCCCGTCGTCGGTGACAACGCGCTCGCCTACAGCCTCGCCTACAACGCAGCCACGGTGGTCCCGGAGCTCATCATCGCGCTCGTCGTCCTGCCGAGCCTGGTCCAGGCGCTGGCCCGTGCCAACCCGTCCGCCGCCTGGCGCCGCGGCATCGCCGAACCACCGCCGGCCCGGCCCCGCGTGCCGCGACCGCTGTTGGCACCCCCCCCAAGTGCCCCGGATCCGGCGGCGACTGCGCCCTCGCTCGCAGCGCGACCTGCGGCCCCCCATGTCGGCGGCGCGGCCCCTCGCGGCATCGGCGAGGACCCGCCGCGCAGCGCCTTCCGGCGACCGGCACCGTTCAGCCAGGTACGCAGCCGCCGCGCCAGTGGCTGACCGACTGCTGCCCGGGACAGACGAAGGGCCCGCCGCATCGCGACGAGCCCCGCATCCCAGTTCGATCGTTCGCTCCGTGGTCCCTAGTTGAGGAACCAGCCCTTCTGCGTCGCAAAGGACGCAGCCTCGGCGCGGTTGCGGACGGCGAGCTTGCGGAAGATCTCCGTTGCCGCGCGACGCACAGTTCGACCTGACAGGTAGAGCTGCTGGCAGATCTCCTGGTTCGTGAAGCCCTGGCTGATCAGGCGCAGCACGTTCCACTCGCGATCGGTCAGGTTGTACGGGCGACCCTGCGCCGCGGTCTCGCGCAGGCGCGACCAGAGCATCGCCTCGAGATCGGGCTTGAGCGGCGGTCGGCCACCTGCGGCGACGACCTTGACGCTCGTGGCGATCTCCTCGAGCGAGGAATCCTTGAGCACATACGCTGCCGCACCCGCCTGGTTCGCCTCGAAGAGGTCGTCCGGATCCTCGGAGTAGGTGAGCACGACGCAGCGCGTGTTGGGGTGCCCCTCCATCACGTTGCGGATCAGGTTGAGGCCCTGCTCGCGATCGGGCATCTTGAGGTCCGTCAGGACGACCTGCGGCTTGTGGCGCGTGACGTTGCGCAGCACGCTCGCCGGATCGCTGCAGGCTGCGACGATCTCGAGGCCCGGCTGCTGGCCAAGGCCGCGTCGCAGACCTTCCAGGACGACGGGATGGTCATCAACGACGATGACGGTGACCGTGGGTTCAGACATGGGCGGGGGTCCTTCCGGATGGTGTGGGGTCTGCCAGTGTGTGGACTATCTCGCGAAGCCGTTGCTTCAGTTCCGTGCTCTCGCGCTGCATGCGCTCGGTTGCTGCACGGAACTCTTCTGCGTCCGGATCCGACTGGGAGAGCGAGCGGGCCAGCAGCTCCAGCTCCTCGAGTCGTTCGGTCAGCTGGTCTCGCATCCGGCCGGAGAGACCGTGACGGAGCCGGGCAAGCGCCTGGTAGCGCACGCGAATCTGGAGTGTCTCGAGGCGATCGAGCAGCTTCGCGCCCTGGATCGCGGCCATGCCGACAAGCGCGATGTCAGTGACATAGACGAGCACGGCCTCGAGCTCGCCACTCGACAGCTCGCCGGCAATTCGCACGATTCCGGTGGCTGCTCCGACCAGCAGGACGAACAGCAATGTCAGTCGCGCGGCGATACGACGACCACCTGTCACTGCAGCGCCGAGCAGCACCAGTGGTGCGTACAGCAGGAAGGCTGCGGGGGCGTCCCACCACAGCGCACCGACCAGCAGCGCGGCGCTGAAGACGACGTAGGCGGTGCCGACGCCGCTGTGCTGCTGCAGCAGGCGCCACGTCGCACGACGACGAGCGCCGACGAGCGTGACGTCGAGCAGCACGGCCGCGCCGAGCAGGCCGAGCGGCCAGGAGAAGGATTCACGGATCCCGTCGACGAGCAGCGCTGCGACGGCGACCGCGGCGAGGCCGAGGCGGAGCGCGCCGAGCAGCGACCAGACGTTCTCGCGCAGGCGTGAGGCGTCACGTTCGAGGATGTCTTCCTGGGCGCCGTCGGGCAGCTGCGCCTGCAGCCGCACGCGGGTGCCGAAGCCCGGCTGGGAGGCGATCACGACCTCGCCGTTGCAGATGCGCGCACGCTCGGCCATCTCGCGCAGGCCGTAGTGGCCTTCCTTCTCGGTGATCGTGCCGGGCGGGTTGTCGAAGCCGATGCCGTCGTCGGTGATCGAGAGCACGACCAGCTCCTCGGTCACGTCGATCGAGATGTCGATTGAGCTGGCCTGACCATTCTTGACCGCGTTGTTGACGCTCTCACCGGCGACGGCGACGATGTGCGGTCGCATCCACGGCGGCACCCGTGAGGCGTCGCCGGTGGTCTCCACGTCGACGCGCACGCCGGCCTGCTGGCCCATGCGTCGCGCCTCCTGGCGGATGACGCTGGCGACGTTGGTGCCGACCATCGGCTCATCGCCGACGCGGAACAGGTCGCGCAGCATGCGCAGCGCGTCGTGGTAGCCATTGGCGAGCGACTCGAGCCGGGAGCTGGCCTGCTCGTCGAGCCCGACCGCGTGCACCGCCTGCACCTCGAAGTGCATGCCGCTGAGCGCTTGGCCGAGCCGGTCGTGCAGGTCGCGACGGTAGCGGCCCCGCTCGCGGCTGATCTCGGTCGCGATCTCGAGTGCGCCGATCCGATGGGCGACGGTGAAGAAGCCGCTCGTGGCGAGCGCGAAGAAGAAGAACAGCGCGAGCGTGCCGGTGATGCCCGCATCGGCGGGATCGGCGATCGAGCCGGCGATGAAGGCGGCCGCGCATGCGGCGCCGGCGATGAAGGCGTCAGCGGGCCGCCCGGCGGCCCACGTCACGACGGTCGAGCAGGCGTAGGCCGCGAGCAGCGCGCGTGAGGCGGGGTCAGGGGCGAACCAGATCAGGGCGAGGCAGGCGGCGAGGTCGCCGAGCAGCACGAGGCGGCGCAGCATGCCGGCCGGTGGGCGCAGGGCGGGCAGGCTGCTCGCCAGGGTCCAGCCGGCGGCCAGTGCGATGACGGTGGCAGCGTCGCGCGAGCTGAGCCCAGCGGCGACGGCGATGATCAGCTCGATCGTGATGAGCGCGCGCCACCACACGACCCAGCCAAAGACGTTCGGGGCCCATGCGGAGCGGGCAGCACCATCGGCGTTCATCCCGACCGGCGCCTCGGCTGTCGGCGCCTGCGGGAGCGGCGCGTACGGCGTGGGATCCGGGCCGATCAAGCTGCCGCAGCTCCAGTGCTGGCGAGCTGGACCTTCGACAGCTTGGCGAAGACCGCCAGGCGGCGCGCTGCCGAGTACTTGGGATGGCAGGCCGTCAGCACGAGGTGCTCACAGGTGCGGGGCGCGCCGAGGCACTGGCTCGTCGTCTTGACGCGCTGGCGCAGCGCGCCGGTGCGCTCGGCCGCGCCGTAGTCGAGGATCGACCAGTCGTTCGGCGCGATGACCTGCTGGCGCGTGACCGTGTAGGTGAAGACGCCGTACGGCATCGTCACGCGAATGATCTCGCCCGGATCGAGCTGGTCGATGTTGAGGAACGGCGCACCGTAGGTGGTGCGATGGCCGGCGATCGCCAGCGGCTGACCGGAGCCGGGGAAGGCGACCTCCTTGTAGAGACCGGGTCCCTTCTGCAGGTCGTCGAAGGGCTCGTCGCGTGCGCCGTGGACGAACACCTTGTGCAGGTTGATCGAGGGGATGTCCAGCTTGCCGGCGTTGCTGCCGAGCGGCGAGCGCTTCTTGTAGACGGCTGCAGTGGTGCGCGTCAGCTCGGGATCCACCGCGGCGGCGCGCAGCTCATCGGCTGCGGGGGCATACTCGGCGAAGGCACGCTCGAGCTTGTCCTGGGCGCTGTTCTCGGAGAGGCGCGTGAAGGGATCGCCCCAGAAGACCGTGACCAGGACGAACAGCAGCAGACCCAGGCCCGTCGAGATGAGGCCGGTTCCGAAGATGCGTGCGATGTCGGGGTAAGTCAGGCGATCCATGACGTGCAGGAAGCTGGCGAACAAGTTCCGTGGCCGTCATCGGCCACGGCGACGGCCGCGTGAGGCCTTCTCGTGGCCTCCTACCCTGACTATCGCGAATTCACGCGTGAACGGTTCGCGTTTCGCGTACGTTCGGCGTCCTGCCGACGTTCACGTTCCAACTCCCGCGCTCGCAGTCGCGCGCCGGGGGAGCTCAACTCGCTCGGCTTGGCCGCACGCTTGGTGCTGCGCGCCGGCAGGCGGAGGCCACCGGTGTTGGGGCGCGGCAGCTGCTGGACGAGGCCGCGGGCGACCTCGATCGGCGACTGGTGCAGGAGGCCACGGAGGCGATGGCGCAGCGTCGGCAGCGCGGGATGCGCGACCTGGCCGAGCGCCGCGACGAGCAGCAGGGCGACGAGGCCGCCTCCGGCGCCGATCAGCAGTGCGAGCAGCGGCGGCACCGTCTGTGTCTGGACCAGCTGCAGCGCGTACCAGAGGCTGCCGAGGCCGGTGTCGGCGCGGGCGGCGACGACGAGCAGTGCGATGACCGGGCCGAGCAGGCCGAGCGCCCAGACGCTCCACACGGCGCGCCGCGAGTAGATCCGGCGCGAGGCGAGCAGCAGCCAGGTCGGCAGCGCGGGTGCGGCGAAGAGCACGGCGTACGGCGACAGCGCGAGCGCGAGCACCGAGACGATGATCAGCGCGACGAGGCCGATCACGAGCTCGGGCGTGTCGGCGCTGCCGACGGCGCGCGCCTGGTAGCGCTGGCGGCGCCAGTCCGGTCCACGCGCGAGCAGCCATGCGCCGGCGGTGATGCTGAGCCAGAGGAAGAGCCCGAACCAGTGCACGTCATCGAGCGAGCCGGGGTTGGGAGGTCGATCACCGGTGCGCGGCAGCAGGCCGACCGCTCCGAGCAGCCAGGCCGCGACGATGCTCGACATGCCGGCGATCATCACGCGGGCGCAGCTGCCGATCGCGGCGAGCAGGTTCCAGCCACGGCGGTGGCGCACGAGCAGGTCGACGGTCGCGATCCATGCCGGGATCAGCAGGGCGGCGACAAGGATCTTGAGCGCCCAGCCGCGGTAGACGCGGCGCTCGCTCGAGACCCAGGTCTTGCCGGCCGACTGGAGCCGATCGACCTGGTCGAGCGTGCCGACGAGGCGCTGCACGGAGCGCAGGCCGGAACCGACGGTGGCAGCGGTCGCTTCGGCATCCCCGTCGTCGCTGAGCTGGTCATCGCCGGCGGTGATCGTGATCGAGGGCAGGCCGCGCTCGACGAGCTGGCCGTGCTCATGCAGCGTCAGCGGCACGGCGAGGCGGGTAAGCTGGGTCAGGCTCGAGCCACCGGTGGTGGATCCACCCTCCTGGCCGACGGCCTCGCGTGCGGCGCCGACGAGACCGAGCGGCGGGGCGTAGCGGCCGCTGGGGGAGGCGTCGACGCGCAGCGCGCGACCCGCACCGAAGCGGTCGAGCACGATCGCTGCGACGACGGCGCCACGACGATCGAGGCGTGCGGCGAGGGCGCGCGCACCGCCACCGTTGAGCGTGGCGGCATCGGTCGAGACGAAGAGATAGGAGCGACGCAGGTCGCGGGTCGCCGCCAGCTCCTTGGCGAGGGCGAGCAGCGCGAGCTGCCCGGTCGCGTCGCCGCCACGGCCTGAGGCGTCTGCGGTGTCGCGATGCGCGATGACCACGACGAGCTCACGGGTGCGGCCCACGAGCGTCGCTTCGACGTTGATGATGCCGACTGACTCACCCGTGCGCGGATCGATCGTCGTGTCGGGCACGGTGCGCGCGGCGAGCTTGAGGTCGCTGAACTCGTCCTTCATCCACTGCGCGGAGTCGATGCCGCCCTGGGAGCCCGGCCGGCGGTCGGGGAACTTCGCGATGAACGCCTCGCTGGCGGTCAGCAGCTCACCCGCCTGCTCGTTCGCGAGCGTGGGTGGCAGCGTGCCCGTGACCGGGGCTTCCGGCTGGAAGCTCGTCGCGAGCAGGGCAAGCAGTGCCAGTACCGGCAGCGCCCAAGCGCGTCGGTACAGGGTCCAGCTCACAAAATCTGTGGGTCGTCGGCGCCCCATGGGGATCAGATTCTACGGGAACCCGCACCGCCGGCGGGGCATTGGGCGCTCCAGCTGGGCGCCTGCGGCCACGGCGGCGGCCTCCCGTTTCACCAGCACCGGGTCGGGCAACCTTTGCAGTACCCCCCAACACACCGTCGTTTTTGCATCTTTCCAATATGGAGAAACGGTGGTACGTTGGCTTCGAGGCCTTCCCCCATGACTCGAACTCGCTCACTCCCCATCTCACTCCCCGTCTTCATCGTCCTGGCAGCGGTCGTCGCGATCGCCGTCTTCGGACTGACCCGCTGGACGCTCCAGTCGGACGCGAACACGCTGCCGCCGCTGGACGTCGCCGGCGACAGCGCCGCCGCAGCGCCCGGTGCGCTCAACGCCGCCAAGCTCTACGAGCAGCGCGTCCGGACCGTCGTCGCGATCAGCTCCGCGATGGGCAACAGCTCGCCGATCACCGGCACCGGCGTCGTCGTCGACGCCGAGCAGGGCCTGATCGTCACCGCCTCCCACGTGATCAAGGACTACAAGTCCGGCACGCTGGCCAGCTCGATCACCGTCAAGTTCAAGCAGGGCGACCAGGTCCGCGCCCAGCGCGTCGCGATCGACCAGAACAACGACCTTGCGATCCTCAAGATCAACCCCGCTGAGATCGAGGGCGGCCTCGTCGCCGCACCGATCGGCGACTCCAACGCCGTCATCACGGGCGCCGAGGTCGCAGCGATCGGCGGGCCGTTCAACTACGAGTTCAGCATGCAGCCCGGCACCGTCAGCTACGTGCATCGCGCCGTCGAATCACGCATCAACAACGCATGGGATATCCCCGACACGATCCAGGTGGATGGCGCCGGCATCAACAAGGGCAGCTCCGGTGGCCCGCTCTTCAACGCCCGCGGCGAGGTGATCGGCATCATGCAGCAGATCCCGACCACCAACGGCGACAGCGCCGGCCTCTCCTTCGCGGTCGCCTCGAGCATCGTGAAGCGCGCCCTCGACTACTGGGCCGAGACCGGCAAGACGAACATCTCCTACGCCTACACCGGCATGACCGCCAAGAGCGTCACCCCGCAGCTCGACAAGCAGGCACAGCTCGGCACCACCGTCGGCGCGGTGCTGCAGACGTCGCAGGGTGCGGCCCAGGCCGCCGGCCTGCGCGGCGGCACCCGGCAGGTCAACTCGATCGCCGGCAGCGTCCTGCTCGGCGACGTGATCGTCGAGCTGGCCGGCCAGAAGATCCGTTCGAACGAGGACCTGGCCCGCGTCGCAGGGCTGCTGATTCCCGGCCGCGCCGTCGATGTCTCCTACGTGCGCGCGGGCGAGCGTCACGATGCGACGCTGACACCCACCGAGGCCCAGCTCTTCTAAGAGCCGTAGTCGTCTGGACCGGGCGATGCGGGCCGCATTCCGGCCGATCACGCAATTGGCATTGGCAGGGAGCAGCCGGGTCGGTAGCATTTCAAGACGCACTCCTCCCCAGCACGTGCAGGACTCGTTACGACGGCCAGATCCTCGGCCAAGCAGTTTCGGCAGTCCGCACCTCGGGAAACCAGTGCGGTGGATGCTTCATGCAGTGCAATGGAAGGTGTGGTACCAGAAGTGACGTCGTCGGATCAGCTCATTGCCGATCGAGTCTGCCTGGAGATCCCGCCGAAGCCGCAGTTCGTCTCGCTCTGCCGCCTCGCCCTGACCGCCATCTGCCGTGAGCATCGCTTCTCCGACGATGACATCGCGGATCTCAAGCTGGCCATCACCGAGGCCTGCTCGAACTCGATCCGCCATGCCTACGACGAGACGACGCAGGAGAGCTCCAAGGTCTACGTGACGTACGAGGTGCTGGAGAACAGCCTCGTCGTCGAGGTGCGTGACCACGGTCGCGGCTTCGAGTACGAGGGTGCGAACACCGATGACCTGCCCGAGGGCGGCCTCGGCATCTCGATCATCCGAGCCGTCGTCGACGAGTTCGAGGTCCTGACGCTCGCCGACGAGCCCGGCGCAGCGCTGCGGCTGGTCAAGTACCGAACCGTCGCCGAATCCGCCGCCTGACCCACGCGGTCGGGATAGCACGCCGCCTGCGTGGGTAGGTGACGAGGGCGATGACGCCCAAGCACCCGATTCCGATCCCGAGCGAGTTGCCGCGTGTCGACTTCGGGACACGCCCGCTCGCGGAGTACCGAACCACGCTCGTTCCCGGCATGTACGAGGAGCTCGTCGAGCTGGGCCGCGCGCTTGCCGGCGCCCGCGTGCTGCACCTGTCGGCCACGGCCTATGGCGGTGGGGTGGCGGAGATCATGCACACGCTGATGCCGCTGATGCACGACGTCGGGCTGCGCCCGGAGTGGGGCATCATCCACGGCACCGACGAGTTCTTCGACGTCACCAAGCTGCTGCACAACTCGCTGCAGGGTGACGAGCGCACGCCGACCGACGAGCAGTGGGCGACGTGGCACCGCTACCAGGAGCTCAACGCGGGGCTGTTTGAGCCGAGCGACTACGACGTGGTGTTCGTGCACGACCCGCAGCCGGCGGGAATAGCGCGGCTGCATTCCGGCGCCGACACGACGTGGGGCTGGCGCTGCCACATCGACCTGTCGACGCCGAACCCGCGGACGTTGGCGGCGCTGCTGCCCGAGCTCGAGCCCTACGGCGTCGGCTTCTTCCACCGCCAGGAGTACGTGCCGGCGGGCTACGCGAGTGGCGCGGCGTGGGTCGTGCCGCCGGCGATCGACCCGCTCAACGTCAAGAACATGGCGCTCTCGCGCCACGACGCGGCCTACATCGTGCGCCACTTCGGTGTCGACCCGGAGCGTCCGATGATCGCGCAGGTGTCGCGCTTCGATCCCTGGAAGGACCCGCTTGGCGTGGTCGATGCGTGGCGGATTGCGCGGGCGGACCATCCGGGCCTGCAGCTCGTGCTCGTCGGCTCGCTCGCGGCCGACGACCCGGAGGGCCAGCAGTACCTCGATGCGACGATCGCCCACATCGGCGACGACGCGGATGCGTTCGTGCTGACCAACCTCGACGGCGTCGGCGAGGTGGAGGTCAACGCCTTCCAGGTCGCGGCAGGCGTCGTGCTCCAGAAGAGCACCCGCGAGGGCTTCGGCCTGACCGTGAGCGAGGCGCTCTGGAAGGGGCGTCCGGTGATCGGCGGCAACGTCGGCGGGATCCGCTCGCAGATCACCGACGGCGTCAGTGGCTGGCTCGTCGATTCGGTCGAGCAGGCAGGCGCCGCGATCAGCGCCGCGCTGGCCGACCCTGCGGCCGCCGCCGCGATGGCGATGGCCGGCAAGGAACAGGTCCGCGAACGTTTCCTGACACCGCGCTACCTGCGCGACCACCTCTTGGCCTATCGACACCTACTCGGAGCATGATGTGACAGAACCGGACCGCAAGCACCGCCTCCTCGTCGCCTCCAACCGCGGACCGGTGACCTTCCGCGTCGCCGACGGTGGCGAGTTCGTCGCCCGGCGCGGCGGTGGCGGCCTCGTCACGGCGCTCGGCGGGCTCGCGCGCCTGCACCAGGTGACGTGGGTCTCGCACGCCCTTGGCGAGGGCGACGTGGCGATGCGTGACTCGGTCGGCGGCGTCGCCTTCGAGGAGCACGCGCGCGGCGGCGGCAGCTACGACCTGCGCATCGTCGGAACACCCGACCTGACGTATGACCGCTACTACCACGAGCTGGCGAACCCGCTGCTCTGGTTCCTGCAGCACCGGCTCTACGGCTTCGGCTGGGATCCGACGATCACGCGCCGCACCCACGCGGCATGGGGCGCGTATCGCGACGTCAATGCCCGGATCGCCGACGCGCTCATCGAGGAGCTCGAGCAGGCGCAGCAGGCGCAGCCCGACGACGAGCTGCCGTTCGTGATGGTCCACGACTATCACCTGTTCCTCGTGCCCGGCATGCTGCGCGAGCGCGCTCCGGAGGGCGCCGAGCGTCCCTTCGTCCAGTTCTTCCTGCACATCCCGTGGCCCGATCCCGGCGCCTGGCGCGCGTTGCCGCGCTCGTGGGCGAAGGAGGTCTGCGAGAGCCTGCTGGCGTGCGAGATCGTCGGCTTCCAGACGCCGCGCGATGCGGAGAACTTCCTGCGCACGGTGCACCACTTCCTCGGTGCCAGCGTCGAGTTCCGCACCGGTACGGTGCGCTACATGGGCGCGATCACGCGCGTGCGGACGTATCCGATCTCGGTCGCCGTCGATGAGTTCGAGGAGCACGCCCAGAGCGCGACGGTGCGGCGCCTGCGCGACCGCATCTCGGCGATGCGCCCGGCCGGCAGGGATGGCGGCGGTCAGCTGATCGTGCGCGTCGATCGCACCGATCCCTCCAAGAACATCGTGCGCGGCTTCAAGGCCTACGCGCTGCTGCTGGAGGAGCACCCCGAGCTGCATGGCGAGGTGTCGATGTTCTGCCAGCTCGACCCGTCACGCCAGGACATCGCCGAGTACGTCGACTACCTGGCACAGGTCAAGCAGGCCGCGAACGAGGTCAACCACCGCTTCGCGACGACCGACTGGATGCCGCTGCACGTCAACCTCGACTCGAACTTCCAGGCCGGGGTCGCCGCCTACTGCGAGTACGACGTGCTGTTCGTGAACCCGGTCGCCGACGGCATGAACCTCGTCAGTAAGGAAGGGCCGCTCGTTAATGAGCGCGACGGCGCCGTCGTGCTGAGCGACCAGGCGGGCTCCTTCAACGAGCTCGGCCCGTACGTCGTGCCGGCCAACCCGTTCGACATCGCCCAGCAGGCCGACGCGATGCTCGACGCGCTGCGGATGCCTGCCCACGCGCGCGCCGAACGTGCGGAGCGGATGCGTCGCCAGGTGCGCGAGCACGACGTGCGCGACTGGATGGATGCGCAGCTCGCCGACATCTCGGCGCTGCAGGCCGGTGAGCCGATGGTGGCGCGGTGAACATCCATGACCTGCTCGACCCACGCGAGGAGGAGCCCGAGCAGGGCCGGCTCGTCCACCTCGCGGGACCGTTGGCCGTCGCGTCGACGCTCGCTGGGCTGGCGGTGCTGCTGACGGCGGCGACGCAGCTCGGCAACGCCGACCTCGGCACGTCGATCCGCGCACGGGGCTGCAGCGCCTCACCGTTGGCTGGGCTCGTGCTGTTCCTGGTCGCCGGAGCGTTGCTCGCGATCGCGCCGACGCTGGCACGGCTGCGCCATGCCGGTGCCGTCCCGACGTGGGACCGCCGCGGGCTGCTTTTCGCCACGCCCTTGCCGTTGCTGCTCGCGCTTGCCACGGTGCCGGGCGTGCTCGGCTGTCAGGTCGCGAGCGATCTCGCGGGGCTGGCCGTCGTCGGCGGCGCACTGACCGGCACCGGTGGCACCGCGCTGGCGGTTGGCGCGCTCGTGCTGCTCGGCGCGTCACTGTCCGTGATGCTCCACGTCTCGTGGGCGCTGCTGCCGCTCGGTGATCCCGCACCGCCGCCGTCGATCGTCGAGCAGGCGATGCTCGACGCCGAGGATTTCGAGCACGACCCGCACACGCGATTCCACGGCGTCGATTCTCCCGAGAACCGGTAGGGTCGCGGCATGGGAACCGCCGCCAAGCTCGCCAGCCTCGTCAAGCTCGAGCACACGATCTTCGCCCTGCCCTTCGCCTACGCGGGGATGGTGCTGGGAGCTCGCGCGGCTGACGTCGACATCACCGTTGCGATGGTGCTCTGGATCACCGCCGCGATGGTCGGCGCGCGCACGCTGGCGATGGGACTCAACCGCGTGATCGATGCGTCGATCGATGCCCGAAACCCGCGCACCGCCGGGCGCGAGCTGCCGACCGGCCTCGTCTCCCGCAGCCAGGTCTGGCTGCTCTGCGCCGCGTCGCTGGTGCTGCTCATCGTCGCCACCTTCCAGCTCGATGAGATTACGCGCCTGCTCTGGCCGATCCCGGTCGCGCTGTTCGTGCTCTATCCGTACACCAAGCGCTTCACGTGGCTCTGCCACCTCGTGCTCGGCCTCTCGATCGGGCTGGCACCGCTCGGCGCATGGCTAGCCGTCGGCGCCGATGGCAGCGACCCGGTGCCGTACTTGCTCTGGCTCGGCATCGCGACGTGGATCGGCGGCTTCGACGTGATCTACGCGACCGAGGATGTCGACTTCGATCGCGCGAACGGTCTCAACTCGCTGCCGGCGCGCTTCGGCGTCGGCCCTGCGCTCGCGATGGTGCGCGTCGCCCACGCTGCGACGATCGCCGCCTTCGGCATCGCCGGCTCGCGCAGCGACCTCAACCCCGGCTTCTGGGTCGCGCTCGTCGTCGCCGCCGGCCTGCTCGTCTGGGAGAATTCGATGGTGTCAGCCGACGACCTGACCCGCCTCGACAAGGCCTTCTTCACCATCAACTCCTACGTCGGCGTCGTGCTCGGCGTCGGCCTGATGGTCGGCACGATCTAGGCGCGTTCCACCCGCGTTCCGCGCGCGTTCCGGGCGCAGCCCGAGCCAGCGCCGGGGCTCGTGGAGTGACGTGAGGAAGATGAAGGTGCATATTGGGTGGCGGCTTCAACTGATCACTGCAACGCAGTGCCTGATTGAGCTTGTTTCGACAAGCAGTTCAGGAGGTGGT
>JAOPYV010000167.1 GCA_025964435.1 Thermoleophilia bacterium
GGTCCAGGTGCACGGCGAAGATCGCCTCGGGGAACACCTCGTCGGCGCCGCGGATGACGGCCTCGAGCATGCGCTTGTCGGTGTACGAGCGCGCGCCACGCGAGATCTGGATGATGAACGGAGCGGCGATGCTGTCGTCGACCGGGGCGTCGGCGCTGGCGAGCTTGCCGAGGTTGCCGCGGAAGAGGCCCATCGCCTGCTCGAGGTTGTTGATGTTGTACGCACCGATCGCGTACTTCCCGTAGGCGTGCTCGAAGAGCTCCTTGGTGGTCACGATCATGATGCGGCTCCTCCGGGATGTCGATGTCGACGAATGGTCACGATCATACCCACGCCGCGCTGCGGGTTCGTGCAGAAACGGCCACCGCCCGCCGCGGCGAGGCCGGCACCAGGCCCGTTCCCCGCCCCACGCGCAGGCAACTCGGAGGCCGGATGCCCCGATGTGACGGTGGGACGACCACGCGCGAACACGGGGAGCGGCGAACATCTTCTGGGCACTGGCATGCATGGCGGCGATCTGCGTCGTCTTCCTGCTCCGCCCCGCTGCGGCGCGGCCGGTGCCGGCGCGCGTCGTGCCCGGTGACAGTGTCTCCACCGCCGACGGGCTCGACGGCACCGTGGTCCGGCTCGACGGCGCATTCGCGCTCATCGACGCCGGCGAGCAGCGGCTGGCGTGGGCCCGCAGCGCCGAGCTCATGCACGGCACGGGAACCGCCACGCTCCCCGGCGAGAGCACGGGCAGCGCCCACTTCGAACCGCCGTCGCCGGCCGAGCTGCCGGAAGCCGCGAGCCTGCTGGCGCGCTTTGCGGAAGGTGTCTGGGCCGCGCGCAAGACCGTCGCCGCGGGATGGCTCGTTGCCGTGCTGGCGAGCCTGCCGCTCGCCGCGACCGCCGAGACGGCCTTCACCAACGGCGGTTTCCTGATCGAGGACGGCGAGGCGATCAGCGTCATCAACGAGATCCAGGAGTCGTTCCTGATGCCGGTCGGCCAGCAGGTGATGATCGTGCCTGGCCCGATCGACACGGCCACCGCGCGGCTCGACACGATCCTGCCGGAGCTCTACCGCACGCCCCACGTGCTCAAGGTCGGCGAGCCCCGCGCATCGAAGGATGGCGAGCTCGTCGCGATCGACGTCTACTTCGACGCACCCGACGACACGTCGATCAACTCCTTCGAGCCGCTGCTGGACCAGTTCACGAGCGCCGGGTTCGAGCGGGACGCGATCCAGGTCGCCGGCAGCCCCGCCGTCGGCAACGACACGACCGAGCAGACGAAGCAGGACCTCAAGCAGGCCGAGCTGATCGGCGCCCCGCTCGCGCTGCTCGTGCTGCTGTTCGTGTTCGGCACCGTCGTCGCGGCGCTCGTGCCGCTGGCCGTCGGCATCGCGTCGGTCATCCTCACGCTCGCGCTGCTCCACCTGCTGTCGCTGCCGCTTGGGCTCTCGATCTTCGTCATGAACATCGCGTCGATGCTTGGCTTCGGTCTCGGCATCGACTACTCGCTGCTCGGCGTGTCGCGGTTCCGCGAGGAGCTCGCTGCCGGGCGCACCGTGCACGAAGCGGTCGTCACCACTGTCACGACCTCGGGGCGGGCGGCCGCGATCAGCGGCATCGCCGTGCTCGCAGGCGTCGCGGCATTGGCGGCGATCCCGCTGCCGGTCATGTTCGCGATCGCCGTCGGTGGCGTCGTCGTGGTCGCCGTCACCGTGCTCGCCTCGCTGACGATGCTGCCTGCCGTGCTCGGGCTGCTCGGCCACCGCGTCGAGCGTTGGAAGGTGCGCACCGTGCGGCCCGCCGTCGACGTGGAGGCGAGCGGCTGGTACCGGCTCGCGCATGCCGTGATGCGCAAGCCCGGCCTCGCGATCTTCGGCGGCCTGTCGCTGCTGATCGTGCTGGCGCTGCCGGCGCTCAGCGCCCGCCTCGACGTGCCACACACCGAGGTGCTGGCCGATGATGCACCGTCGCTCGTGGCGCGCAGCACGCTCGAGGAGCGCTTCGGTGAGCTGGTCCAGTCCCCCGTCGTGCTGATCGCCGACACCGCTGACGAGGCGAAGCTCGACCGCATCCAGCAGCAGCTGCTCGGCGTCGACCACGTGCGCCGCACCGAGGTGCTCAAGCGCGACGAGGCGCGCGACCGGACCCTGCTCAACGCCTACGGCGACGCGGCGATGGGCACCGGCGGCGCGCTCTCGCGCCAGGTGACGCGCGACGTACAGCGGCTCGACTTCGCCGTCGACGTCGATGTCAGCGGCCAGGGTGCCGGCGAGATGGAGTACCTCGGGGTCATTCGCAAGCACATGCCGCACACGCTGCTGCTCATGTTCGTCTCGACGATCATCATCCTGGCGATCGCCTTCCGCTCGCTGACGCTGCCGTTCAAGGCGATCGTGCTCGACACGCTCTCCATCCTCGCGTCGCTCGGCGCCGTCGTCGCGGTCTTCCAGAACGGCGTCGGCATCGAGCTGCTCGGCGCGTCGGCGCTCGGCTACACCGAGGCGACGATCCCGATCGTCCTGTTCTGCGTGCTGTTCGGGCTCTCCATGGACTACGAGGTCTTCATGCTCGCGAAGGTGACCGAGCTCTACCAGGCCGGCTACGACGATCGCGAGGCGACGGCGCGCGGGGTCGCCGCGACGGCGCCACTCGTCACGGGCGCGGCGCTGATCCTGATCGTGGTCGGCATCGCCTTCGCCACGACGCAGCTCGTGCTGGTCAAGCAGATCGGATTCGGCATGGCCGTCGCACTGCTGCTCGACGCGACGGTCGTGCGCGTGCTGCTGCTGCCGGCGACGATGCGCTGGTTGGGTCCGAGGAACTGGTGGATGCCGTCAGCCCTGCAGCGACGGGTGCCGCGGTCGGACTGGGCGCACTGACCGAGGTCAGGCGCCGACGGTGAGCGTGACCGGACCGATGCCGGGCAGGCTGATGGCAGCTGCCGCGGCGCGGGACAGGTCGATGACGCGGCCGCCGACGAACGGGCCGCGGTCGTTGATGCGCACGGCGATCGAGCCACCCGGTCCGCTGACGTTCACCCAGGTGCCGAAGGGCAGCGACGGGTGTGCGGCCGTGAAGGCGTTCGGGTCGTAGCGCTCACCGTTCGCGGTCAGCTCACCGGAGAAGGAGTCGGCGTAGAAGGATGCGGTGCCGGACTGGTTGAAGCCGACGGGCTGCGCGTTCGAGACGGAGCTACCCGTGGCCATCGCGATCGCCGTGTTCTCCGGATGCCCGACGCGCGGCAGCAGCGGGGAGTCGCGGATCGTCGCCATCTTCGCGGCGTCGTCGCGGGCAGCATCGGCGGCGGCCTGGGCGCGGCTCAGCGCGGCACGCCCCTTCTTGACGACGGCCTCGCCACGCTTGACGTCCGCCTCCAGCTTGGCGCGCTTGGCGGCCAGCTTCGTCAGCTCTGCGCCGAGTCGCTGGAAGCGCCGCAGGGCTCGCGCCTCGTGACGGGTGACGATGTCGAGCGTGTCGATCGACGTGCCGACCTCACCCATCGAGCCACCGGTCGCGACGGTGGCGAGCGCCTCGGTCGTGCTGCCGTACTTGTAGATCGCGACGAGGCGCGCTTCGACCTGGCCGCGCAGCGCTCGGTGCGCACGACGCGCTGCAACCTGTCGCCGCTTGGTGGCGGCAAGGCTGGTGCGCGCGGTTGCGAGGCGCTGCGTATCGGCTGCGAGCTTGGTCGAGACCTGCGCTACGTTCTGAGCCGAGGCTTCCGGTGCGATCGCCACGAAGGAGGCGAGGAGCACCATCAGCATGCATCCCATGGTCGCTACAACACGACGCCGGGAGGATGTCCACGAGGGAAGTCCCATGAGGTAAGGAGGAGACGATAGGTACCCGTGAAGCATTCGGTCAAGGGGAGTCGTGGCCTACCATCCCGGCCAGCAGGGTGTCGTGGACCGTCGTTTTTTCAGTATTCGACGGTTTGGCGTCGAAAAACCTGATCGGACGCACGGCCGTTGCGATGGCCGTCGGGATTTTGCATCCGGTCCAGCTTGATCGAAGGTACGACCATCGATCGTGGATACGCGCCCTTCGCTGCCGGTTCGTGGTTTCATGCACGGTATGCATTCTCGCCCGCAGATCGACTCGATCACCTCCATGCGCCAGACCATTCGACGACCAATTGCTTCTCGCGCGCGCGCACGCACGAGGGCCATCACCGCTGTCGTGCTGCTGATCGGCGCACTGCTCGCCGCCGCCAGCAGCAGCTCTGCGGGCGCCGCAGCGGCGACGACGACACCCCGCGCTGGAGTGCCCAGCGATGGCGCCACATGGTTCGCGCTGGGTGCCAGCGTTCCCTACGTCTCCTGGCGCTGCGACTTCGGCTGTGGAGCCGGCGGCGGGGTGCGCGGCAATCGCACGTCGGTCGACCTGATGCTCCGCGACATGTCGCGCCGCGGAGTCCGTGTCGTGCGCTGGTACCTCTTCTCCGACGACGCGTGGCAGGTGCAGCGCGGCGCCGATGGCATGCCGACGACCGTGACCGATGGCGCCCTCGCGGACCTCGACGAGGCCGTGCACCTCGCCGAGAAGCATGACCTCGCGCTGCTTCCAGTCGTGCTGCCGGATCCGGGTCGCGTCCCCACCACGTGGTTCACCGACGCGGCGCAGGCCACCGCACTCGCCGAGGCGCTGCGTCCCGTCTTCGCGCGCTACCGCAGCAACCCACATGTCTATGGCTGGGAGGTCGCCACCGGCGCCGAGGCGCTCGTCGACGCCGGTCTCGTCGGCCCCGACCAGCTGCGTGCCCACGTGCGCCAGCTCGCGGCGACCGTGCACGTATCCAGCACCCGACTTGCGATCGCCAGTCCGCTCGACGTCTCGCGGATCGACGGCTACGTCGGCCTCGAGCTCGACGCCTACGCGCCGCAGGGAGTCTCCAGCCAGGAGGGCGAGCGCTGCGCGACCTGCCGCAGCGTCGCCGACCTGGTCGCGAACGAGGGCGCCGACCGACCCGTGCTGATCGGCGGGTTCGATGCAGCCACGACCGCGTCGGCCGCCTGGAAGCTCCAGCGCTTCGAGCAGCTCGGCTACGCCGGTGCGCTCGCCTGGTCGTGGCGGGGCATCGCCCATCCCCAGCAGCCGACGGTGCCGGCGACGGTGCCGCGCGCCGCGCTCTGGAACTACCTCTATGACAACGCCAATGCCGGTCCGCGCACGCGCGTGCTCAACCCCTGCCTCGGCCCGGACGCGGGGGCCTTCCGCTGCCCGAACCTCAAGATGCGCACCCCCTTCAACCTCTCGATCGGCAAGCGCGGGACGCGGACGATCCTCTACAGCGCCAACTCGCTCGACAGCGTCGGTGCCGGACCCGCGTCGCTGCACGGCACGCGCAACGGGCGACTGACCATGGCGGCCAAGCAGGTCCTGCATCGCACGTTCGGCCGACCGATCCAGGTCGCGACCGGCGCCAAGCTGCTCTTCAAGGCGGTGCCCGGCCAGTACCGCTACTGGAAGTGGAACGGCGCGGCGCGCATGGAGCTGTGGCGCCTCGATTCGAGCGGTCGCGCCGTGCAGCGCACCCGCGTCGGGCCGAAGACGGTCTACTGCCTGCGCGACCTGCAGCGCACACGCGGCTCGTTGCCGCGCTCGCCCCGCGGCCGCGTCTACCCGGCCTGCAGCCAGCAGCTGTCGCAGCGGTCCGCCACGCTCGGCACCTCGGTCGGCTGGAGCGACGTGTACCCCGCCTCGTACAACGAGAACTGGATCGACGTCACCGGCCTGCGCGGCTGCTTCGCGTACGTGCACATCGCCGACCCGACGAACGTCATCTACGAGTCGAACGAGGATGACAACCGCTCCAACGTCGTGGTGCGCCTGCCGTTCACGAAGTCCGGCAACCTCGGCTGCCCCGGCGCGAAGGCGCTCCCGACGACCGGCGCGACCGGGATCTATTGATGTCGGCGTCGGCCTCGCTTCGGCGCCTCTGCGCCACGCTCTTCGCGGTCGCGGCCTGCCTCGTGCCAGCCGCGCCGGCGTCAGCGAACCAGTTCCACGTCGAGTGCCCCAGCTCGCACGTCGCCTATGACGACCCGATCGTCTTCCCGGGCCAGCCGGGCGCCTCGCACCGACACGAGTTCTTCGGCGCCCGCACGGCGAATGCCGCGTCGACCGCAGCCCAGCTCGAGGCGGGAACGACATCCTGTGGGCACCGCAGCGACACGGCCTCGTACTGGGTGCCGACGCTCGAGGTCAACGGGCGCTCGACGCGCGGGCACCTGACGGTCTACTACCAGCGTGCCGGCAAGCGCAGTGCTGCCGCGCCGCCGCGACGGCTCCGGCTCATCGCCGGTGACATGCGCGCGACCACCCGGCAGTCGATGCTCGTGACGCATTGGCAGTGCACCGGTCGACCGACGCGCTTCGCCGAACGCCCAGCCTGCCGACGCGGCGAGCGACTGGCCGCGTGGCTGCTCTTCCCCGACTGCTGGGACGGGCGCCGCATCGACAGCCCCGACCACAAGTCCCACCTGGCCTACGCCCGCGCAGCGCGTTGCCCGGCCACGCATCCGGTGGAGCTGATGCGCGTCGCCTACCGAGTGACGTGGCCGGTGCGACCGATCGCTGCCGCGACGGTGACGCTGGGCGGCGGCGTGCTCGGATCCACGGGGATGCACGGCGACTTCTGGAACACGTGGCGCCAGTCGGCGCTCTACCAGCTGCGCTGGGACTGCCTCGAGGTCGCGCGACCCTGCGGGCTCGTCAGCGATCGACCGGCGGCCGGCCGGCGTCTTCCGGCAGGTCCGCGTCCTGCGCAGCCTGCCGCCGTCGCAGTTCGTTCTGGGTCGCCCACGTCACGATCAGCGCCAGCGGGACACACTCCATCACGGCATACGTGAGCGCCTTGCGCGAGCTGAGGAGCGGGAAGAAGAGGTCGTGCACGGCGTAGAGCAGCACGAGCATCACGGGGATCGCGACCTGCAGCTGTCGCCGCGGCGCGAGGCCTTCCCACCATGCCAGCAGTCGTCGTCCCATCGCCCGTAGTTTTGCACAGCCTGTAGGCTCGGCGCATGAAGGACATCGGCATCATCGGCTTTCCCATGGACCTCGGCGGCAACAGTCGAGGTGTCGACATGGGCCCCTCCGCACTGCGCCTGACGAGGATGGTCAGCCGCCTCGAATCGCTCGGCCTCGACGTGGTCGAGCTCGGCAACGTGCTCGTCCACACGCGTGGCCTGATCAGCACGGGCACCTCCGATGCCCACTTCCTCGAGGAGATCCTGCGCGCCTGCGACGCGGCCGCGGAGATGACGGTCGATGCCGTCGAACGCGGCTTCACGCCGCTCATGCTCGGCGGCGACCACTCCGTCGCCATCGGCTCGCTCTGGGGCATGTCCAGCCTGCATGGACGCGGCGGTGCGATCTGGATCGACGCGCACGCCGACCTCAACACGCCTGAGACGAGCATCAGCGGCAACGTGCACGGCATGCCGCTCGCCGTCGCGCTCGGCCTCTGCAGCGACGACCCTCGGTTCGCCAACGATCGTTGGCCCGCGCAGGCGCTCGACCCGCAGCACACCGTGATCGTCGCGGCGCGCGACCTGGACAGCGCCGAGCAGGAGCTGCTGCGTTCGCCGAATGCACCGCGCGTCTTCTCGATGCAGGAGATCGACCGCCGCGGCATCGCCGCCATCGCCGACGAGGCGCTGGCGATCGCGTCCGGCGCGGCCTTCCTCCATGTCTCACTCGACCTCGACGCGCTCGACCCGCGTGACGCCCCGGGCGTCGGCACCCCCGTGCGCGGCGGACTCGACTACCGTGAGGCGCACACGCTGCTCGAGATCATCGCCGCACATGGCGCCAGCAGCGTCGATGTCGTCGAGGTCAATCCCGTGCTCGACGTGCGCAACCAGACTGCAGAGACGGCCGCGGAGCTGATCTGCTCGCTCTTCGGCGCCTCGATCATCTGATCCGGCGCGCAGCGGATCAGTCCTCGTCGCAGGGCCCCGTCGAGACGGGCACGCGGCGTGCACCTTCGGCGATCGCGGCGAGCAGCTCGGCCCCGGGCACGCCATAGGCGGCGGCGATGCGCTGGTTGAGGCCCTTGGCCACGACCATGCCGAGCGCCGTGCCGTCGGCGGCGACGACGGGACCGCCCGAGTTGCCCGACTGCAGGTCGGCGCGGAAGGCGAGCACGCGCGTCATGCGCTCGGGACCGCCGCCCACCGGGACCGTCTCCCAGGACGCCGCGCGATCGATGCGTGCTGGCGTCGTCTGCTGCTCACCGCCGCGCGGAAAGCCGATCGCCGCGGCCGGCTCGCCGTGCAGCACGCGCGTGGAGATCGGGATCGCGGGCGGGAGCTGCGCACCATCGAGCGCGAGGACGGCAACGTCGTTGTGGGCGTCGAACCAGGTCACCGTGGCCGCGCGCCCGGTGTAGGTCGGACCGCTGGCGAGGAACACCTGTCGCATGCCGGCGACGACGTGGGCGTTCGTCAGCAGGAGGCCGGGCGCGGCGACCCACGCGGTGCCGGTGACCATGCGCGCGCATGCGCGGCCACGGACCTGCACCACGCTGCCACGCGCCACCGCGACGGCCGTGAGGCCCGTGATCGACGGGTCGGGTGGATCGGCCAGGACCAGCGGACCGTTGAGCGAAGGGATGAGGCCCGAGCGAAGCACGATCGCACCCAGCGTTCCCGTCGGAGGCACCGATTCGACCAGTACCCCCATCGTGCTGGAGGTGCGCACCGCGGTCAGGCCGGGCGAGGTTGCCGGGACGATCGACGCGACCGCACCGACGAACCAGGCGAGGACGAGGCCCAGCGCGACGTTGAGCAGGGCGCCCGCGGCGCGGTCACCCGTGCGAGCACGCCCGTCGCCGACGAGGGCGTCGACCGACGCCGTCACGTGGTCCAGTCGCAGTGCGACCGGCACGAGCCCCAACGCGCCGCCGAGCATGAATGCCAGCGCGGGCGGGGGCGAGCCGATGGCCACGGCGATCGCACCGGCGATCAGCCCTGCCATTGCGAACGCGCCCAGCGCGGTCGCCGAGACGAGGAATCCACGGCGGTAGCCGAGGTATGCCGCACCGCAGATCAGCGATACGAGGACCGCGTCGATCATCCGCGCGCCGACCGCGGGAGCCGCAGCGTGAAGCGGCTGCCTTCGCCGGGCGCGCTCTCGACGCTCACGGAGCCACCATGCGCCTGGGCGACATGCTTGACGATGGAGAGGCCGATCCCGGTGCCGCCACGCGAGCGCGCACGGTCGGAGTCGACGCGATAGAAGCGCTCGAAGACGCGCTCGAGGTGCTCGCCCGAGATGCCCGCGCCGACGTCCAGGACCTCGACCTCGAGGAACGCCCCGCTGACGCGCAGGCGCACCCGGACGACCGACCCCGCGTCGCTGTGCGCGATCGCGTTGTCGATGAGGTTGGAGAGCGCCTGACGGATCGCCTCCTCGTCGCCGAGGATCGGCTCGACGTCGGCGTCAGCCTCGATCTCCAGCGCGACCTCTGCGGTGCGCGAGGCGATGCCCGCCGTATCGATCACGTCGGCAGCGATCGCCCGGACGTCGACCGGCTCGCTGCGGAGCGCATCCGGGTCGTGCTGGAGGCGCGCCAACGCGAGCAGGTCCGTGACGAGCGCCGACAGGCGCAGCGCGTGGCGGTTCGCCCCGCCGACGAACTTCTCCAGCACCTCGCGCGGCATGTCAGGGTCGTCGGCGATCGTCTCCAGCGCACCCCGGATCACGGTGATCGGCGTCTTGAGCTCATGGCTGACGTTCGTGAAGAAGTCGCGGCGTGCCGCCTCGAGCCGACGCAGCTCGGTGACGTCCGTCACCACGGCGATCGCACCCTCGGGCTCGGCGTCGTCGCTGGCACCTGCAGGTCGCAGCGAGCGCACGGCGACCGCGAGCTGCAGTGGCTGTCCATCCTCGCCCTCGATCGTCAGCTCCCGCTCCAGGCGCGGCGCGTGCTCGTCGCGGCGCAGTACGAGCTCGAGCGCGTCGCACGCCTCGGGATGCGGCACGGCGACGTACATGTGGCTGCCCAGGCAGCTGTCTGCATCAAGGCCGAGCATGGCGATCGCCGCCGGATTCGCGTGGACCACGATGCCCGCCCTGTCGACCGCCAGCACGCCCTCGCCGAGCCCACGCAGGATGCGGCGCAGGTCGGCCCGCTCGCGCTCGAGCTGCTCGATGCGCTGGCCCAGCTGCCACGCATTGTCGCGCATGGCACGCTCGACGGAGGCCGCGCTGCGCGGCCAGGGCGGCACGGAGAAATCATTGTGGTCGGGGCTCATCGTGCTGGATGCTCCATGTCAGTCGCGCGGGTCGCGTGCTCGGTAGCCCACGCCGCGGATCGTCTCGACGACCTCGGCGTGCGTGTCCAGCTTGCGGCGCACTGCCCTGACATGCACGTCGATCGTGCGGTCCGTCACCCAGGCGTTGTCACCCATGACGCGCACGACCAGCTGCTCCCGCGAGAACACCCGGCCCGGCGAACGCAGGAGCGCATGCAGCAGCCGCAGCTCGGTGCGTGTCAGACGGACATCGACACCATCCACGAGCACCTCATGGCGCGCGGGGTCGACGATCACGCCGCCCAGCTCGACGCGACGCTGGTCAGGATCGGCGGTGTCCTCCGGCTCGCTCGCGGCACCGTTCTCCTCGGCGGGAACGGACCCTCGATTGCGACGGAGCACCGCCTGCACGCGCGCGACGAGCTCCTTCGGCGAGAACGGCTTGCTGACGTAGTCGTCCGCGCCGACGCCGAGACCCAGGACTATGTCACTCTCGTCCCCCTTGGCGGTCAGCATGATGACGGGAATCTCGCGCATGGCAGCATCCGCACGCATCGCGCGGCAGACGTCGAGTCCATCCAGCTCCGGCAGCATCAGGTCCAGTACGACGAGCTGCGGTGCGGCGCTCCGGACGAGGTCCAGCCCTGCTCGCCCGTCGCGGGCGGTCGACACGTCGAACCCCTCGCGTTGGAGGTTCCATTCGATGACGTCGCGAATCGCTTCTTCGTCCTCGATGACCACGATCGATCGATCTGCGGTGGCGACAGTGTCGTTCATGAAAGGAACGCTACCACGCGACTAGACGACGTCGTGCAGGTGGAGCGTGCCATCCTCGTGGAGGTGGACCTGCACATAGCCGCGCTGGATCCCCTCCTGGATGCGATCCGGCTGCGATGCCCATGCGCCGTGCACGTGGACCTGCAGCTGGGCGCCGGCGGCGTCGGCCAGGACGATCCATGCGCCTTCGCTGCGCGCAGGGGCCGCCGTCGGAAGTGCAGAAGCCATCACCGTGGCAATGGGTCCACCCGGCTGCGGCGTGCCCGCGAGGCGACGTGCGTCGAAGACGGGAGCTGCCACGGGTGCAGCAGGTGCAGGAGCAGCGGCGGCCGGAGCGGCAGCTGGGCCGCCCGCCGTGACGGTGGATGTGCCACCGAGCAGGACGGACTGTGCGGAAGCCGCAGGCTGCGCGGCGCCGCCACCGATCGTGGTGGTCATCGGGCTGCCCGTGGCGATCGACGCTGCTCCAACGATGGTCCAACCGGAGCCGGACGTGCCGCCACCTCCGACGACGCTGCCACCGAGGTCGCCACCCGACAGGATCGACTGGGCGCTCGGAGCCGCGCCGAGGCCGCCACCGCCGATGACGAACGTCTGCGCGCTGCCGGCAAGTGCTGCCTGCGCGCCGCTGACGATGACCGGCTGCCCCGAGACGGGAGCAGCGAGCGCACCGCCACCACCACCGCCACCGGCAACTGGCGCCAGGGAGGAACCCAGGAGCGCCGTGATGATCGACGTGAGGCTGGAATACAGGGTCTGGACCATCGCGTTGAGCTGCGGGTCCGGCTGTGCGCCACCACCGAGGACGGGCGTCGTCAGGGGCGTCGTCACGGGCAGCGTCGCAGCGCTTCCGGGCGGAAGTGGGGGCTGCGCGGCTGCGAGGAGGTCTGCCATCACTTCCAGCACACCACGGAATCAGGGAATCGGCAATGGCTCGCGCCAGGTCAGACCGGTCGCAGGTCGGTCCCCGCGCGCTCGACGAGCCGATCGTCGATGGCCCGTTCCACGGCGAGGTCCAGTCGCTCCTGGATCGCGCCGCCGCGACGTGTCCATCCGAACACCTTCGCGACCTGCATCGTGATGTCGTCGACCGCGCCCCGCCCGACGCCCTGCGTGACGCGCCAGATCGCCAACGCGAGCTCGACGAGCGGGACATCCTCGGCGCCACGCCGCGTCGCCTCGTCGTCGGTCGGCACGCGCACCGACTCCAGCACGCGACCGGGCGTTGCCAGCGAGTCACCAGCGCGCTCGACGAGCCCGCGCGCGAGCAGCTGCCGCAGCGCCTGGTCGAAGGCCTCCTGGACCCGACCGCCGGCACGGCGGAGGCCCCACGCGCGCCGGATGCGGTCCAGCGCGAGTCGATCGGTCACGGGTCCTTCGAGCTCGACGACCTGTCGGATGAGCCGCTGCAGCTGCGGGCGCGCCGACGGCTCATGGATCTCGATCCACGTCTCGGAGACCTCGACCTCAGCAACGGCGTAGGGCTGCGACCACCCGGCGACGCTCGCGACCTTCGCGGCTGGGCGGTCGCTCGAGCCGGTGCGCCCAGCGGCTGGACGCTTCGCGCCGCCCTCCAGCTGCGCGACCCGAGCCTCGAGCGCGGCAATGCGCGCCTCCAGCTTCGCGACGCTGGACTCAGGCATCCGCGGAACCCGCGGCAACCGTCGGAGCAGCGGCGCCACGCGCGGCGCGGCGCCGCCGCACGTCGACGAGGAACACCACCAGCATCACCAGCACGCCACCGACCATCAGCACGTACTCGCCATATCGACCGATCCAGGTCGAGCCGCCGATGTACTCGAGGCGGCCCGTCACGAGCACGTCCGTGTCGCCGTAGCGCATCGTCACCTTGAAGTCGTTCACCTTCTGCGTGTCGGGGTTCCCATCGTCGATGTTCGGCGGCAGCCGGCCACCCATCCAATGCGCGCGATGATCGTGGTAGGCGAAGAACGCCGGCGCTCGTCGCACGCGCTTCCACTCCGGTGCGCCAGTGCCCGCACCCTCCGGGATCTCGCCGAACTTCACCTCGTCGAGGTTGGCGAAGTAGGCCTTCGAGTTCCGGTTCTCGAAGACGCCGAGCGGCCCGATCCGCACGTATGGCTCACAGCCGGCGACGTAGCCGCAGACGACCAGCTCCGCATCACCCTTGTTCTCGATGCGCAGCTGGTCACCGTCGGCGGACCGCACGTCGATCGGGATCCCCGCGGGCTCGATGTCCTCGATGATCGTCCGGAAGTCCGCGTCATCGCCGCCATGCGCGAGCGCGACGCTCGGGACCGCAGCGCAGGCAGCGACGCACAGCAGGACTGCGATGGCGCGGCGTACGGATCCCCGCTTGGTCAGTCGTGTCATGTGTCGGCCTTTCCGATCGAGGTGGTGAAGCTGGCAGCCTGCGAGTCGAAGGTACCGCGCTCGACCTGCAGCGTGAACGTCCAGGAGCCTGCAAAGGGAATCGTCTTGGCTGGCGTGGTGAAGTGGCCCGGCCCGGAGGGCAGCAGCGGGATCTCGAGGCCTTCGATGCCCTTGCCCCCGCCCTTGCCGCGCATCGTGACGTTCGTCACCGTCTCATCCAGCCGACCGCGCTCGTTGCTGACGTAGACATGGATCTCGTTCGCGCCGACGCGGGCGGGATCCACCACGAGCTGCAGCTCACCGGTGCGCAGCGGGATCACCTTGTCGACGAGCTTCGGCTGGATCGAGGACTTCGCGGGCGGCGTCTGGATCAGCGCCGCAGTGACGCCGACGACGACGGCAAGGATCGCCAGCTCGCCCGCGACGTAGCGGCGCAGCCGACCGCGGCTCGCCGGATCGACGCTGTCTGCCGCCTCCGCCTCGAGTGCCGGCACGTTACGGCGCTGGTTGAGCCACGCGAGCGGCATCGTCGCCAGGAGCAGCAGCGCCTTGATGAGCACGAGGCGACCATAGGTCGTCTCGCTGAGCGCCTCCCAGGACAGGCCGATCTCGATGAACGATGCGTAGAGCCCTGTGGCCACGAGCGTCCCGACCGCAGCCATCGCCACACGCGACCAGCGACGCACCGTTGCGCCGTGCGCGCCCGGCGCCCGCATCAGGAGGATCAGCGCGACGAGTCCGCCGATCCACACCGCAGCGGCGACCATGTGGAGCATGTCGAGCGGCAGGCGAAGCCAGACGGGCTTGGTCGCGATGGCGTGGCCACCTGCCGACCATGCGAGCAGCGGCGCCATGGCAGGGAGCGCGACGAGCGCGCCCTGCCGCCACGTGCGGACACGCGCCACGTCGATCATCCGGAGCCAGAGCGCGAGCACGGCGATCAGGCCCAGCTGCACGAGCGCGGAGCGACCCCATGTCGTCGAGGCTTCGGCCCGCACCACGTCCCATCGCAGCGTCTCGGCCAGCGAGAAGCCAGCAGCGTTCGCCGCATCGAGCAGGTACGAGACAACAACGCCCACGAATGCGAGCACGAGCGCGGGGACGACCCACCGAGGCGACGTGCCGGGTGCGATGCAGGCGGCGAACACGACCGCCCCTGCCAGGTACAGCAGCGCCGCGAGGGCAATGCCCCGCGCCACGCCGAACGCGACCTCCACCGATCGGTTCCCCGCCGATGCCGCACGCGCCTTGTCCTCGCTCACGGTGTCGCCGGAGCGTGCGCCGACATGGAAGGTCGAGGCGCCCCGCACCGGATGGCCATCCCCCGACACGATTCGATACGACAGCGCATACGTGCCGCGAGCCGCCCCGTCGATCGGCACGACCAGCGTCCTTCCGCCTTCGACGGATGCATCGCCATCGTCGACGCGCGAGCCGTCGGGGCCCCAGACCTTGCTTCCCCCGAAGGCGACGACGATCGATTCGTTGAACTTGAGCCGCACCTCGCGGACCGATCCATCGACGGTCGCCTCGTCGCCCGGCTGGGAGTCGATGAGCACGGCGTGGGCACCAGCGCTCGGCACTGCGGCCGCGAAGACGACCACGAACAGCACGAGCACGCGGAGCAGCGCGGCTCGAAGCCCTGGCTGTGTTCGGTTCGGTCGTGGCACGCTGACTCCCTGTTGACCCCCGCGCTTCCGCGGGTTCGCGGGTTCGCTACCCGCGCCGGGGGTGGTCGACACGCACGGTGCCATCGTGGGGCCCTACGTTATACGGGCCCACTTCGTTTGGCATCCGCTGCAAAACGGTACGATTCCTGTGACGTGACCGGACCCGACACATCGGATGGCCAGATCGTTCGCGTTCGGCTTCGGGGCGACGAACGACGAGCAGTCATTCTCGCGGCCGCCCAGAAGGCGTTCGCCCGAGCGGGCTACCATGGAGTCAGCACCGCCGCGATCGCGCGCGATGCCGGCTGCAGCGAGCCGATGCTCTACAAGCACTTCACCAGCAAGCAGGCCCTGTTCGCGGCCGCGCTGGAGGAAGCCAGCGGTCGCGTCGAGGGGCAGTGGGACCAGATGTTCTCCATGCCCGGCAACCTGCTCAGCAACTGGAAGCAGGCGCTGCCGATCATCATGAACGACAGCGCGTACGTCGAGATGATGCAGCTGCGGAAGCTCGCCGTGACGATCGTCGATGATCCCGCGATCCGCGCAACGCTCGATGGCATGCACCATCGCCTCGAGGAGCGGGTGGCGCTCTTCGTCGGCAACGCGAAGGCCGAGGGCTGGATGCGCGAGGACGTCGAGCCGGAGTTCGTCTCCTGGATGTGGCTCGGCCTGATCTGGGCTGGCTGCCTGCGCGAGGCTATGGAGCCCCGCGGATTCTCGAAGATGCTGCCGATCGCGGAGGCCTTCATCGACGGCCTGCGCCCGACTGCCTGACCAGCGCGTCTGTTTCAGCCCGGCGATCCACTAGCGGGCAGATCTAGTTGCGACCGCAACAACCTTGTGGCATCGTTCTCGTCGTGGGGACTGGTAACCCAGTTCCACCGATCACAGAGGACATCCCATGACTGAAGAACTGTTGCTGGTACCGGTCGATGAGACCGTCGTCTTTCCGGATACCACCGTCACCCTGACCGTCGACATCGAGGTCGGCGATCGCGTTCTGCTCGTGCCCCGCGACGAGGACGGCGTCTACGCCAACGTCGGCACGATCGCGGTCGTTATCGAACGCGCACGATTGCCGCGCGGCGCCCACGCCGTCGTCCTGACCGGCGAGAGCCGCGGCATCCCGGGTGTCGCCGCGCCGGGCCCTGACGGCAACCTCTACGTTCCCGTCGAGGCCCACCCCGACGTCGAGCCGCCACGCGCCAAGACGGCCGAGCTCGAGCGTGAGTACCGTGCGCTCGTCGAGGAGATCCTCGAGCTGCGCGGCACCGACAACCGCGTCGCTGGATTCCTCCGCTCGATCGCCGCCGCCGGCGCCCTCGCGGACACGGCCGGCTACTCGCCCGTGCTCTCGCACGAGCAGAAGGTCCGGCTGCTCGAGACGCTGGACGTCGTCGAGCGCCTCGAGCTCGCGATCGCGCTCCAGCGCGAGTCGCTGACCGAGCTCCAGGTCCGTCGTCGCATCCGCGATGACATCGATTCCGACACGCAGAAGCAGCAGCGCGACTACTTCCTGCGCAAGCAGCTCGATTCGATCCGCAAGGAGCTCGGCGACGACGAGGCCTCGGTCACCGACGAGTACCGCGGCAAGCTCGCCGACGTCGGCGCCGGCATGCCCGAGGCGATCCGCGAGCAGTTCGAGCGCGAGCTGACACGGCTCGAGCGCATGGGCGAGGGGGGCATGGAGGCGCAGACGATCCGCTCCTACCTCGACTGGCTGCTGGCCGTGCCGTGGGGCGAGATGAGCGAGGACCAGCTGGACATCCCGCACGCCCGCGGCGTGCTCGACGCTGAGCACTCCGGCCTCGACGACGTCAAGGAGCGCATCGTCGAGCACCTCGCGGTCCGCAAGCTGCGGCTGGAGCGCGAGATCGACCCGGACCCCCGCTCGGGCGCGATCCTGACGCTGATCGGACCGCCCGGAACGGGCAAGACGTCGATCGGCGAGTCGATCGCACACGCGCTCGGTCGCAAGTTCGTCCGGCTGTCACTCGGTGGCGTTCGCGACGAGGCGGAGATCCGCGGCCACCGACGCACGTATGTCGGAGCCCTGCCGGGTCGACTCGTGCGTGCCCTGCGCGATGCCGGCACGATGAACCCGGTGATCCTGCTGGACGAGGTCGACAAGGTCGGCGCCGACTGGCGTGGCGATCCGTCGAGCGCGCTGCTCGAGGTGCTCGACCCCGCCCAGAACCACACCTTCCGCGACCACTACCTCGACGTCGACCTCGACCTGTCGAAGGTCATCTTCATCGCGACCGCGAACAGCGCGGACGGGATCCCCGGCCCGCTGCTCGACCGCATGGAGGTCATCGACTTCGACGGCTACACGACGGCCGAGAAGTTCGCCATCGCGAACGACCACCTCTGGCCACGCCAGCGCGAGCGCGCCGGGCTCCGCGAGGAGGAGGTCACGCTGCAGCAGGATGGACTCCAGGCGCTGATCACGGAGTACACCCGCGAAGCAGGCGTGCGCCAGCTCGACCGGACGCTGGCGACCGTTGCCCGCAAGACGGCGACGAAGCTCGCCATCGACCAGGCGGAGGCGCCGTTCACGATCGACGCCGATGCGGCGCGCAGCGCAGCCGGTCGACGGCGCGTCTGGCAGGAGAGCGCGGAACGCACCGCGGTTCCCGGCGTCGCGACGGGACTCGCCGTGACCGGGGCAGGCGGCGACGTGCTGTTCGTCGAGGCGACCTCGATGCCGAATCCCGGCGGTACCGGAGGCGCCGAGCTCGTGCTGACCGGCCAGCTCGGTGACGTCATGAAGGAGAGCGCACGCATCGCCCTGAGCCACGTCCGGGCCAATGCGGATCACTTCAACATCAGCGCCGAGGCGTTCGATGGGCGCACCTTCCACGTACACGTCCCGGCAGGTGCGATCCCGAAGGACGGGCCGAGCGCCGGCATCACGATGGCCACGGCACTCGTGTCGCTCCTGACCGGCCGGCCCGTGCGACACACCGTCGGCATGACGGGCGAGCTGACGCTCCAGGGCAAGGTGCTGCCGATCGGCGGCCTCAAGCAGAAGGTGCTCGCCGCACACGCCGCAGGACTGACAGAGGTGGTCATGCCCGATCGCAATCGAGGTGACCTGGAGGACGTGCCCGAGGACGTTCGCGCGGTGATGAGCTTCCGCCCGTCGCTCCAGCTCCGGGAAGTGATCGACGTCGCGCTCGAACCGCTGCCGGCGACCGGCCATTCACTCGCTCGCGACGACGCTCGAACTGCCTGAAATTCGACGGCCTGCCCGGGGGTGGTGATTCACCACTTCCGGGTATTGGCTGACGCAGCCGTCCGCGCCTGCGCGACGTCCTGACCGAATTTCCTGGAGCGCATCCATGCGAAGCCTCGTCCGATGGTGTCTCGACCGCCGCCCCGTCGTCATCCTTGCCACTGCGCTCGTGCTGCTCGGTGGCGTGCTCGGCGCCACCCAGCTGCGTCAGCAGCTCTTCCCTGACTTCGACTTCCCGCTGGCAATCGCCACCATCGAGGCTCCCGGTCTCGATGCGACGAGCCTCGACAGCGACGTTGCCCAGCCGATCGAGCGCGCCGTCGAGCCGCTCGAGGAGGTCGTCGGTGTCAGCACCGTGGCATCCGACGGGCTGCTGCGGCTCTACATCGAGCTGGCGTACGGCAGTGAGAGTGACGCCGCGGAGGATGCGATCGCCAAGCAGATCGACGACCTCGACCTGCCGGCAGGCATCGACGGAGCAACCTTCGCCGGAGGCTTCCAGGAGCAGGCCGTCGTCATCGCCACGATCACGCCGAAGGATGGCGACCTTGCGGGCGCCAGCGACGAGGCTGCCGAGCTGCGTCGCGACCTCGAGGCCACCGAGGGTGTCGGTCGCGTCGACCTGGCGGGCGGCAGCGATCCGCGCCTGCAGGTGACGCTCACCGGTGCAGCGCTTGCCCGCGGCGTGACCGCCCAGCAGGTCGCGACGACGATCGAGGCGGCGCAGACCCGCACCAACGCCGGAGTCCTGCGTGATGCCGCCGGCATCCCGACGGGTGTGGTGCTCGAGGGTCCGGCGATCGGCGACGTCGCCGGCCTGCGTGCGCTCGCCATCCCGGGCGTCGGCACCGTCGGCTCCGTGGCCGAGATCCGCGAGGTGGATGCCGCCGACGCCGGCTTCGCCACGGCCAACGGCGTGCCAGCCCTCTCCCTCTCGGTGTTCCGTGAGACGGGCAAGGACGAGGTGGCGACCGTGGATGGCACGCTCGAGGTGCTCGACGCGGCGGAGAAGTCCTTCGGCGCCGGCTCGGTCGACGTGCTCTACGAGACCGCCTCCGACATTCGCGGCTCGATCCGCGGCCTGATCCTCGAAGGCACGCTCGGTGCGTTCTTCGCCGTCGTCGTGATCTTCCTGTTCCTGCGCTCGATCCGTGGCACGCTCGTCGCCGCGATCTCGATCCCGACGTCGATCGTCTTCGGCATCCTCGTCGCGTGGCTGCTCGGCCTGACGATCAACGTCATCACGCTCGCGGGCCTGACCATCGCCGTGGGCCGCGTGATCGATGACGGCATCGTCGTGCTCGAGAACATCCACAAGCACCTCGAGCGTGGCGTGCCACGACGCCAGGCGATGATCGACGGCACCGGCGAGGTCGCCACCGCGATCGCCTCGAGCTCGATCGCCACTGCGGCCGTGTTCCTGCCGATCGGTCTCGTCGGCGGGCTGATCAGCGAGATCTTCCTCTCCTTCTCGATCATCGTCACCGCCGCGCTGCTGGCGTCGCTGCTCGTCGCCGTCACGATCATCCCGGTCGTCGGCGCCTACGTGCTGCGACCATCCGACACGCCCCACGACCCCGAGACGGATCGCCTCTCCGAGCTCGTCGTGCCCGCGACGCGCTTCGGCATCAAGTGGCGCTGGATCGTCATCCCCACCGCATTCCTCACGATGATCGGCGTCTTCATCGCCGTCGCCATGGGTGCCGTCCCGACACAGTTCCTCCCGGACGATGGGCGCAACCAGCTCTACGGCACGGCGCAGCTCGCGCCGGGCACGACGGCCGCGGAGGCGCGCACGCAGCTCAAGCCGCTCGAGGAGCGCTTCGCCGAGGTCGACGGGCTCGAGGACCTGCAGCTGACCTACGGCATCGCCAGCGGGAACGCCGCCTTCGACCCGACCGTCAGCTCGAGCACCGCGGAGTACTTCTTCTCGATCAAGGAAGGCTCGAAGCAGGACGCCGACGAGGTCGAGACAGCGTTGCGCGCCTTCGGTGAGCGTGAGTACGAGCTCGGCTTCGGCGTCCAGCGGATCTCCAACGGACCACCCAGCGGGACCTTCCAGGTCAACATCGACGGCGAGGACCAGGCGAAGATCGCCGCCGCGGCGCAGCAGATCACCGACGAGGTGCTCGAGCCGAACGCCACGAACTGGGGACTCGTCGAGATCGAGGCGCAGGCTGCGCAGGCCATCCCCCAGCTCGTGATCCGACGGCGCGCCGATGCGGACATCACGCCCGAGGCGCTCCAGGCCGCGCTCGCGGGAATCTCGGGCACGGTCCCGGCCGGCACGAGCGGCGACGTGCCGATCACCGTGGCGGCGGACAGCTCGCTCGCGGCGGATCCAGCGGCGCTGCGCGCACTTCCGGTCGCCACGAGCGACGGGCGCGAGCTGCGCCTCGGTGACGTGGCCACCTTCGAGCGCGTCGAGAGTCCCGCCTTCGTCAATCGCGTCGAAGGGGAGCTGTCCGGCAGCATCACCGCGCGGCTGACCAAGGAAGACACGGCAGGGACGAACAAGGACATCCGCGCGGCGGTCGAGAAGCTCGACCTGGCTGGCGTCGAGCTCGACTGGGAGCAGGGCGACCAGGAGTTCACGAACCAGATGTTCGCGGACATGGGCCTGGCGATGGCGGTCGCGATCGTCCTCGTGTTCTTCGTGCTCGTCCTGTTCTTCGGGTCGATCGCCCAGCCCTTCACGATCCTCGCGCCGATCATGTTTTCCTTCATCGGCTCGTTCGGCGCGCTCATCGTCACGGGCCGACCGCTCGGCCTGCCGGCCATGATCGGGCAGCTGCTGCTGATCGGCATCATCGTGTCCAACTCGATCCTGCTCGTCGACGCGACGATCCGACTGCGTCGCGCCGGCGTGCGGCGCGACGAGGCGATCATCCGAGCCGCGCGGCTGCGCGTGCGCCCGGTGCTGATGACCGCGTCGGCAACGATCGCCGCGCTGCTGCCCCTCTCGCTCGGTATCTCGGGCGAGGGCGGCATCATCAGCCAGTCACTTGGTACCGTGGTGATCGGCGGACTCCTCGTCGCGACGCTCCCGACACTCGTCATCGTCCCGGCCTTCTACCGGTTGTTCGACCGCGACCACGACCTCACCGACGAGGACATCCACCCCCGCGATGTCCGCCCTGTCCCACCTACGGAGCACGTCCATGCACCCCTCGTCTGACGCCAGATCCCACCGCTCGAAGCGCCGTCGCCTCGTTCCCGCCCTGCTCCTGCTCGCGTGCGCGCTGCCGATCGCTGGCTGCGCGGAGGATTCGCCGGCGGCCAACTCGGGACCGGTCAAGGTCCGTGCCGTGACGGACCCCGCGACGAGCACGAAGCTCGCCGAGGAGCTGGGCGCGACGGCCACCACCCTCACCGATGCCGGCTGCGTGTTCGGCAAGTACGACGAGGAGGAGGCGAACCACGTCGACAGCGACGACCAGCTCAAGTGGAAGTCCTTCCCGCCGACCTCCGGCAACCACTTCGAGGCCTGGGCCCCGTGGGGTGAGTACGAGGCGGAGGTGCCGGATGGCAACACCGTCCACAACCTGGAGCACGGCGGCGTCGTCGTCTGGTTCGGCACCAAGGTCCAGGACGAGACCCGGTCCGCCGTCGCGGACCTGCTCAAGGACGGCGACAAGTGGCTGCTGGCCCCGCGACGCGACATCGAAGGCCTCTTCTCGGGCGCGTGGGGCGTCGGCCTCTCCTGCCCGCCGGAAGCGCTGACCGAGCTCGGTCCCGACGGCACCGCCGACGTGCTGGACACGTGGTACGACACCGTCAACAGCACGGGCTCCGAGGCGGAGAAGGACCTGCCCGCCTACCCCGGCCCGATGAAGGAGCCGACCCCCAAGCGGGACATCTCCGTGGAGGCTCCCTTCTGATGGCGACTGCACAGTTCGGACGTGAGACCGGGAGCGACGGCTCCTGGAAGCGACAGCAGAGCGCCTTCCGTGACGGAGTGCGTGCCGACGGCTCGACGGGCTTCGCACCTGCCGCGGGGCGCTACCACCTCTACGTCTGCGCGGCCTGCCCCTGGGCGCATCGCGCGATCATCGTGCGCAAGCTCAAGGGGCTCGAAGATGCCATCGCGATGACCGTCGTCGACCCGCTCCGCGACGAGCACGGCTGGCGCTTCGGCCATGACGACGCCGAGACCGGCGATCGCGATCCGCTCCACGGCTGGACCTACCTCGCCGAGGCCTACCAGGCGAGCGACCCGACGTTCGAGGGTCGCGTGACGGTGCCGACGCTCTGGGACACGCAGACGGGCCGGATCGTCAACAACGAGTCGAGCGACGTCATTCGCATCCTGGGCTCCGAGTTCGATGAGTTCGCGACGAATCCCGAGCTCGACCTGTACCCCGCAGACCTGCGCGCGGAGATCGATGCCGTCAACGAGTGGGTCTACGCCGATATCAACAACGTCGTCTACCGCTGCGGCTTCGCCGTGACCCAGGAGGCCTACGACGACGCCTTCGACCGGCTCTTCGCTGGTCTCGACCGGGTCGAGGAGCTGCTGGGAACGCAGCGGTACCTGGCAGGCGATCGCATCACCGAGGCCGACTGGCGCCTGTTCACCACGCTCGTCCGCTTCGATGCCGTCTACGTCGGCCACTTCAAGTGCAACCTGCGGCGCATCGTCGACTACCCGAACACGTGGGCGTACGCGCGCGAGCTCTTCCAGGTCCCCGGCGTGGCGGAGACGGTCAACTTCGACCACATCAAGCGCCACTACTACGTCACGCATGACCAGATCAACCCGACCGGGATCGTGCCCAAGGGCCCCGCCATGGACTGGTCGACCCCGCACGGCCGTGGCTAGAGGACGTGGCCACGACCTGGGGCGTCGCTCACCTGCAGCACATCCAATGCACACATGCGACTCAGGAATTTTCGTACGAACTCCGATGAAACTTCGGTGAGGATGATCAGGGGAAGCATGCGACACCGTCGTTCGACGGGTCGATGGGTGATGGGTGCCATTGGCGCTGCGCTCATGCTGCTCCTGATTTCCATCCCCGTCCTCGCCAACGGTGCCGGTTCCAAGGCGAAGCCCGCGAGCCCTGCCAAGGCCACGAAGCCCGCTGCGTGCAGCACGAAGTCGGCTGCCTATCGCGCCGCGAAGCCGGTGAAGCGTGGCTCGAAGGCCAAGCCCGTCAAGCCGCCGCGCGTCTGCCGCACGCCGCTGCCGCCGTCCGCGAAGTTCCTGCCCTCCTTCGTGCCGAGCACCGTCGCCGCCGAGCTCGGCAAGCGCGAGAAGAACGGTGGCCAGCATGGCTGGGCCAAGCTCGGCGCGTCGCTCGGCTCGACCTCTTCCTTCACCGGTCCCAAGGGCAAGGTCGGCGTTCGACTGCTCGGCGCGCCGAGCGCGACCCGCACGGACTTCGAGAACGGCGCCGCCTACGTCACGAAGTCCTACACCGCGGTGCAGGTCTTCGAGGGCACCTCATTCAAGGAATCGATCGTCGTTCCCAAGCGGCTCGGCGCCCGCAACTGGAGCTGGAAGCTGACGCTCCCGAAGGGCCGCGTGCCCACGGTGCTGGCCAACGGCGGCGTCGACCTCGGCGTCGGCCTGTTCATCCCCGCCCCGGTCATCACCCGTGCCGACGGAACGACGATCAAGACGGGCTCGGCCTGGGCCGTGCGGGCGGACGGAACGCTGACGCTCCGCCTCAACGACAAGTCCTTCCCGACGCCGTACATCATCGATCCCGGCGTCGTGCCGGAGGTCGCCTTCACCGGCTTCTCCGGCGTGTCGGCCAACACCTACATCGATCCGGCGTACGCGTTGACCCGGATCTACTACAACGCCAGCCAGAGCGGCACCTTCACCGCCAACGCAGCGGTCCACGATCCCGACACGGCCACCCCCGTCGACGTCTGCTACCCGGCCTACGGTGCCGGCTGGACCTCCGATGGCGGCTGCGTCCCGGGCTCGGCCGGTGTCCCCCAGGGCGGCATCCTCGCCACGTACTACTCGGGAAGCACGAGCGGGTCGACCTACCCGGGCAGCGCCTTCACGACCAACAACAACGGCGCCAACTGCGCCAACAACTCGGCGGGGGCCGTTGGTCCGTTCAGCCGCATCGAGCAGGGCATCAACTCCTACTCGAACTGGGGCACCGCTGGCGTCAACGACGACGCGCCGTATGCCGAGCTCTGCGCAGACAGCTTCTCGGGCAGGTGGCGTGGCGCGATCCGGACCGGTGCGACTGGCGGCATGCACCTGTTCGGCGCGATCTCCGACGATGGCATCCGCGTGACGATCAATGGCACGAGGATCCTGTCTGAGTGGAGCGAGCACACGCCTGCGTGGCACACCTCCTGCCCGATCACGCTGACAGCCAATACGACGTATCCGATCGAAGTCGAGTACTTCGAGAACAACAGCTCGAATCGCGCGCAGCTCCGATGGTGGACCCTTGGTTCCGGCAACGGCCCCGGTGGCACGGCCAACTGCCTGAATCCGGGTGACCCGATTCGCACGTGGATCCGGACCACGGCGGCTGGTTCCACCCCGTGGGCCCCGATCAACGAGACCGGCGTCAACGCGACGAATGGTACTGCTCCGACCAACTGGCCCATCATCCCGGCGGGGTCGACGACCACCCCCGGCCTGCACATGCCGTCCAACACGTTCGCACGAACGTACAGCTGGACTCCGACCGCGGCGGCGCCGAGCCCTGTGACACAGAACATCGTCGCCCGTGACGAGGACCCGGATCCCGATCCGGGCACGACACCATTCACGGCCATCGCCGATGGCGTGGGTCCGACCGGCGGCACGATCTCGATCAGCGCGCCGCTGAACGGTGGTACGTACGCGGCCACGACGGGCGTCACGCTGAACTTCAATGCGAACGGCACGACGGACGGGACACCGGGGCTCGTGTCCGGCATGAAGCCCCAGAACGGCGAGATCCACCGACAGGAGACGACCTACGCCAATGGTGCCTGTGGGGCATGGCCGACCACGTGGACGATCGGACCCGGCGTGACGAGCGCCGGCTCATCCATCGCGCCGACCGCGAACGTCTCGAACGATGCGACGCGTGTCGGTGGGCTCAGCAATGGCAAGTGCTATCGCTGGGCCGTCTCGTTCGAGGACAACGTCAGCAACTGGGGCGCCTCGACGCCGACGCCCGCGCTCATGATCGACACCGTCGCCCCGCCCGTGGCACCGGTCACCTTCACGGAGGTGACCAACCCTGCATGGATGCACGTCAGCGGCTCGACCCTCTACTACAACGGCAACACCGGCAACACGGGCACCTTCACCGTGGACGTCGCTGCCTCCGATCCAGTCTCCGGCGTCGAGAGCGTGACCTACCCCGGATTCGCGACCTGGCCGACAGGCACGGCGGCAGCGGCTGACGCCGTGGCGCCGTACAGCCGGACCTACGGCTGGAATGACGCGTCGAGCGAGCCCGGTACCGGACTCAAGACCGTCGTTCAAGATGTTGCCACCAATGTCAGGGACAGCAACCTGTTCTCCGTCGTGCGTGACGTGACCGCCCCAGCAGCGGCGACGATCACGTACACCAACGGCATGTACGGCTCGTCGTCCCACACTGTCGGCTTCAATCGCGGCAACGACGGCACCGGCTCGGGCCTGGCCACGTGGCACGTCGAGCGGCGGTCGACCCCGATGGTGGCCGGCGGCGTCTGCGACCCGTACAGCACCCCGTGGGCGCTCGATGGCGTCGTGGACCCAACCGGTACCAGCTACGTCTCGACGGGCATGGTTGCCGGCAACTGCTACCAGTGGCAGGTCGTGTCCACCGACAACGTCGGCAACGTGACCACCGTCGCGAGCGCCAACGAGCTGAAGTACGACGATGTCGCGCCGGCTGCGTCCTTCGCTGGCATCGTCGGCGTGACCGGCAACGCCTGGCGTCAGCCGCTGACGAACACCATCTGGTTCAATAACTCCACTGCCGGCGGATTCCGAGCCCAGGTCGTCGCCACGGATTCGCTCGGGGTCTCGGGCGTGAACTTCCCGGCCACCGGCGCTGCCGGCTGGGCAGGCCCAACTCCGACCTTCGATGCCACCGGCGTCGCGAACGTCTTCGAGAGCGCGCCGTACACCTGGGCCGCCGGAGCGGCTGACCCCGCCACCATCACGTCGGTCGCAACCGATGCCGCTGGCAACGCCGCGAACGTCACCTGGGACATCAACCTGGATACGACGGCACCCGCCGGCGGCACGCTGACGCTGCCGTCGCCGATCCAGCAGTCGCTCACCATCCCGATCACGATCACCGTTCCCACCGACGCCGGATCCGGAATTGCCACATGGATCGTGGAGATGCAGTCCGGCACGCTCAGCAATGGCGCCTGCTCCGCGTACGGCGGCTACACGACCGTGCAGTCCGGAACCGGCACTCCGCCGACCTCGCTGAACATGGTCGTGGCGGGGTCCGGCTGCTACCTCGCGCGGCTCGTCACGACGGACAACGTCGGCAACGTCAACCCGGCGGGAGCAGCCTCCCCGACGCCAGCACGCGTCGACCAGTCCGCTCCCACGGTCGCCGTCACCGGCCCACCGGACAACTCCGCGCAGGGCGGCACCTTCACCATCTCCGGCACGGGCTCTGAGCCGCACTCTGCGCTCACCAACGTGTCGGTCACCTACACGGGTGCATCGACGGGCACCGCCTGCGCCAGCGCCACGCTGACGCCCGGCGCCCCGGGTGCATGGACCTGGACCTGCGCGTGGACCACGCCACCCACCGATGGCATCTACACGCTGACGGTGACCGGAACCGACTCCGCCGGCAACGCGAGCACCGCGACGTGGCACTACCTCATCGACAACGTCGCACCGCTCGCGTCATTCACCTCGTGGACCGAGACATCGGCGTACCTGCACGCTCCGGGCGGTGCCGACAGCGACCTGCTCTGGTACAACCCGAGCGCTCCCGCCGCGGGCTCCGGCACGGTCACGGCGACGGTCACGGCGACTGACGCCGGCGCCGGCATGGACCGGGTCGACTTCCCCGGTCTGGGTGCTGCCGGCTGGTCGGGCAGCGGCTCGGACACCACCGTCGCGGCAGGCGACCTGTGGAGCTGGAACTACGCCTTCACCGGCGGTGGCGCAATCGGCAACCCGGCGCCGAACAACGCCGTCGCACGCGACCTTGCCGGCGCAACCACGGGCTCGCCCGCGCTCGACTTCCGGATCGAGCCGGATTCGACGCCGCCGGTCGGCTCGACGCACAGCGCATTCGGCGGGTTGCAGAGCGCCACCACGCTCACCTCGACGCTGGCGGTCGGCACGGACGCAGCATCCGGCGTCGCGCGCTACGCCTTCGAGCTCAACTTCGCTCCGCTCGAAGACGGCGTCTGCGGCGCGTGGGATGGCTGGGCACCAGGAGGCGGCAGCTACGCGAGCACGGCCAACGACGGTGACGTCATCACGTTCACGCACACCATCAACGACCCCAACGGCGACGGCATTCCCGACTGGCGGGATTCGTTCTGCATGCAGGCGCGGGTCAACGTCTTCGACAACGTCGGGAACGTCGTCCAGGTCCCGCCGAACGGCATCGTCCGGATCGACCTGGCGGACCCGACGGTGGCCATCACGACGCCGGCGAGCGGCACGTCCCAGAGCGGCACCTTCAACGTCGCCGGCACGGCGGACGACGACTACGTCGGCACCGCGCCGGAGTACCCGCTCACGGGCAGCGGCATCGATTACGTCACGGTCACGTACAGCGGACCCGCGACGGGCACGATCTGCGCGACCGCGCCAGTGACCGGACCCTGGACGGGCCATGGCTGGTCCTGCCCATGGGTGACCAGCGCACTCCCCGACGGCCTCTACACCGTGACGGCCCGATCCCGCGACCGATCCGGCCGGCTGAGCACGATCAGCACGTCGACCTACACGCTCGACAACCAGGCGCCGATCATCAACTTCCACTCGTGGCTCGAGGGTCTGGGCGGCGGGCAGATGCACGCAGTCGGCAACGTCGCCTGGATCAACCCGAGCGCACCTGCCGCGTCGTACGAGCTCGATGCGCGCGTGACGGCGACCGACGCCGGCAGCGGCGTGGCCAGCGTCAGCTTCCCGGCCTTCGGCGCCGGCTGGACGCCCAGCACGGCGGGGAACGCCACGCTGACCTCACCCCTCCCCGTCGCCAACGCCTACACGCGCCCCTTCACCTTCAGCTCCGGCGGCAGCCTTGCAACTCCCGGGTCGCTCGTCGCCACGGCGACGGACGGCGCGGGAAACACGGCGACGACGCCGTTCGAGGTGCGCTTCGACGGCGCCGCTCCGACCGGCGCGGCCACCAGCGTCGTGTCGGGCCTGCAGAACACGGCATCCGTCGCCGTGACCATCTCGCCCGGCGTCGAGGGCGCGCTGGAGTCCGGCCTCGCCACGTGGATGCTGCAGTACGACATGGCGCCGCTGGCCAATGACACCTGTGGCGCGTTCGCCAACAGCTGGGGCGTCGTCGCCAACGGCGTCGGTATCGCTCCCGCGGCAATCAACCACGACGTGACGCTCCTCGGGAGTCAGTGCTACCGCTACCGCCTGCGCGTCGTGGACAACGTCGGGAATGGCGTCGACAGCGCCCCCTCGACCAACGCGCGGCGCGTCGACCTCGTCGCACCGACGGTGGCCACGCTGAACCCGGTCTCCGGCAGCGCGCACAGCGGCACCTTCACGGTCAGTGGCACGGCCACCGATGCGCACAGCGGCATCGACCACGTCCGGCTCACTTACCTGGGTGGCGGCGGCGGAACGATCTGCGATCCGGCAACCCTCGCCGGCACGTCGCCGAATTGGACCTTCAGCTGCAGCTGGAACACGTCCGCGCTCCCCGATGGCCCCTACACGATCCGCGCCGTCTCCTTCGACCGCGCCGGCACTCCGAGCGCACCGGTCGACATCGTCGTGAACCTCGACAACCAGCCACCGTTCATCGGCTTCTACTCCTTCACCGAAACGAGCCCCTACACGCACTGGGCGGGACCTGTCGGCACCAACCAGCAGATCTGGTTCAACCCGGGCGCGCCCGCGGGCAGCCACTCCTTCGACGTCAATGTCACCGCCACCGACCTGGGCAGCGGCGTCGACCGCGTCGAGTTCGATGGTGCGGGCACCGGCTGGACCCCGGGGGCCGTCGTCGCCAGCGACGCCAGCTCGGCAGCGACGCCCGTGGCGGACAGCTACACGGCGACCTACACCTTCGACACGACGGTGCCCGGTCTCGTGGATCCACCCACGCTCAAGGCGACGGCGTTCGATCCTGCCGGCAATCCCGGCGTCTCGACCTTCGAGGTCGTGGCTGACACCACCGCCCCGACCGCAGGATCCATCGGCTACTCCAACGGCTTCGTGCCGAGCACGAACGTCTCGGTCAGCATCGACACGGGCGGCGACGGCGCTGGATCCGGCATCAAGTCCTGGCAGCTCCTGCGCAGCGACGGCACCCTCTCCGCGTCGAGCTGCATCGGCTGGGGAGCGTTCACCACCTCGGTGGCGACCGGCACCGGCGCCTACGTGGGCTCGCAGTCCGACACGGTCACCGATCCCGGCTGCTTCCGCTACGAGCTCCGCGTGTGGGACAACGTCCACAACCTCGTGACGTGGACATCCCCCAACGAGATCATGGTGGACCTCGCGCCCCCGACCGGCACGATCGTCCTGGCACCCGCGACCTCACCCGCGAACCAGTACCTGGCAACGCCGACACGGCTGTACGTGAACACGAGCGCGGGCCACTCCGGCACCTTCACCGCCTCGGTCAACGCGAGCGCCGCCTCCGGCGTGCTCGACGTGAACTTCCCCGCACTGGCCGCCGGCTTCAGCGGTGATGGCACGATGCCCGGACCCGGCCCGAACTTCGTACGTACCTACACCTGGGTCGCGGGCGCCAGCAACCCGCCTGCCGGCACCGTGGCCACCGTACAGTCCAACAGCCTCGGCTCCACGGGCCTGCCGTTCGACGTCGTCGCGGATCCGACGGCCCCGAGTGGCGGCACGACGACGTACACGAGCGGCTTCACCGCTGCGACGACGGCGTCGATCAGCTACACGATCGGCACCGATGCCGGCGCCGGCATCGCAGGACACCAGCTCCAGCGCGAGGCAGGCACGCTCGCCGCAGGCGTCTGCACGTGGTCCAACACCTGGACGAACGCCGGTGCCGCGAATGGTCCGCTGACCTACAACGACCCCGTGCTGGCCCATGCGAGCTGCTACCGCTATCGCGTCGAGGTCACCGACCGCGTCGGCAACGTCGGCACCACCACGCCCGGCCTGCCGATCATGGTCGACACGACCGCCCCGACCGGTGCGACGCTGGTCTTCGTCGAGGATGCCACCGACTTCGCCTCGACGCACGTGCCGAGCGGATCCACGATCTACTACCGCAACGGTGCGGGCACGGTCGGCTCGCCCGAGAACTTCTGGATGGAAGTGCGCGCGATCGACGCCGAATCCGGCACCGGCACCGTCAGCTTCCCCGTCCTCGCGGGCAACTGGTCCGCCAGCGCCGCCACGCCGGTCGCCGGCGGCTCGCGCGTCTCGTACGGACGCTGGACGACTGCGCTCGAGCCGGGTGTCGTCACGGCGATCGTGCCGAACGGCTCCGGCCTGACCACGACCATCACCGGCAACATCCTCGCGGACACGAGCGTCTCCAGCGCTGCCAACTGGTCGATCGACTACACCCACGGCTTCAACACGTCGACGAGCATCGTCGTCAACTGGGTCGATGACCTGACCGACGACCGCAGCGGCTTCGCCACGACGACGCTCCATCGCCGCGCCTATCCCTTCAACGTCGGCACCACCCTCTGTGACCAGTCGGGCTTCACCGACAGCTCGCTCGGCCTCGTGACGGGCACGACGCTCACGGATGCGTCGCTCGTGCGCCCCACGTGCTACCGCTACTGGCTGGCGATCACCGACAACGTCGGCAACACCGCCGCGATCCATCCGACGACCGGCGGCACGACCCCGCCCCTGTTCGACACGGCGTGGCCGACCTGGGATTGGAAGACGACCGCTGCGGTCGACGACATCTACCCGCCCGCTGCCTTCGCCCTGACCCTGCCGACCAACCCGGTGCTGCCCGTGATCACCACGGCAGCAGCTGCCCCGTCGTGTGAGACCGTGCCGACCTTCGGCAGCTCGACGCCCGGTTTCGGCTGGAGCGCCTCGAGCGACGCGCAGTCCGGCCTTGATCGCTACGACGTGTACGTCGACGGCACCGGCACGGTCGATGCTGCGGTCGCCGCCCCCGGAACGAGCTGGACGCCACCGGTGCTGGGCGACGGCGCCCACACGCTGGGCGTGCGAGCACTCGACGTGCAGGGCAACTTCACGAACGCCGGGCCGGCCTTCCCCGCCAACATCCGGATCGACGCGGCGGCACCGACGGCGACGCTGTCGACCCCTGCCAACGGCGGCTGGACGAGCGACACGACACCGACCCTGACGTGGTCGGCGGCCGACGCGAACTGCCTCGCCCGCGTGGAGGTCTACGTCGACAACCTCGTCACGCCCGTCGCGATCGCCAGCGGCAGCGAGACGTCGTGGACGCCGACCGGCGCGCTCGCCGAGGGCCTGCACAGCTGGCGCGTCGAGGCTGTCGATGCCTTCGGTCGACGCACGAGCTCGCCCACCTCCAGCTTCGGCGTCGACACGATCGCCCCCGCTGCCTTCACGCTGGTCGCGCCGACCGCGGGCACCACGGTGCGCGGATTCATCGACGTCACCTGGACCGCGTCGAGCGACGGTGGCAGCGGGCTGTCGGGCACCTCCGCATACCAGGTGCTCATCGACGGCATCGTGCGCACGACCGTGGGCTCCGCCATCACCACCGCGAACATCGCCGGCATCACCAGCGGCATCCATTCGGTCGAGGTGCGAGCGGTCGACCTCGTCGGCAACGCGACCCTGACCGCGACCGAGAGCTTCACCGGCTACGGCGTCATTCCGCCGCCGACGCTCGTCTCGCCGGCGAACAACGCGCGCATCAACACCGTTCCGCCGCTCGACTGGAACTGGCCGAGCGACGGCGGACCCGCCCCGACCGACTACGACCTCCTCGTCGACGGCATCGTGGTGACCAACGTCACCCACCCGACCTCCGTCTTCACGATCCTGGATCCGGGCGACGGCGTCCACACCTGGCAGGTCGTGCAGCACGATCCCTACACGGGTACCGTCAGCAGCGTCACGCGGACGTTCACCCTGGATCGCACGGCGCCGACCAACACCGGCCCGCTGACCCGCGTCGTCACCACCATCTCGTGGCCCGCCGTGAGCGACCCGGTCGTGCCCGTGGCCACCGGCATCGACCGCCAGGAGTTCTGGATCGACAACGGCGGCGGCCCGACCCTCGCCGCGACCCTCGGCGCCGCTGCGACGTCGTACGACTACGGCGTGCTGCCCGATGGCATCTACACGATGTTCGTGCGCGCCTTCGACAACGCTGGCAACTCGACCGACACCGCGCCGATCGTCATCACGAATGACTCGGTGCCGCCGACGGCGTTCACGCTCACGGCGCCCGGCGCGCTGCCCGCGCTGCCGGCGATCACCGTCGGCCCGAACACGCCGCCCAGCTGCGAGACCACACCGACCTACCTGTCGGCGACGCCGACCTTCGCCTGGTCCGCATCGAGCGACGCCACCAGTGGCCTCGCGGGCTACGACATCTACATCGACGGCGGGCTCGTCACCACGGTCGGCGCCGGCGTGACCAGCTACGTGGTCGCCACGCCGCTGTCGGCAGGCGCCCACACCTGGCACGTCGAAGCTCGCGACAACTTCGGCCTCTCCCGCAGCTCCACACCTGCCCCGATGAACGTTCGGATCGATGCCGCATCGCCCACCGCGACGCAGGTCGCCCCGGCGAACGCATCCTTCACCGGCAACGCCACGCCGAGCCTGTCGTGGACCGCGGGTGACGACAACTGTGCAGCCCGGACCGAGCTGACCGTCGATGGCACGGTCATCGGAACCTTCGCGCCGACGACGAACTCCTGGTCGCCGACCGTTGCGCTCGCCGATGGCGCGCACACGTGGTCGATCCGCGTGTTCGACAGCGCCGGCAACATCACATCGAGCGGTGCGGCACGCACCTTCACCGTCGACACGACGCCGCCGTCCGCCATCACCGCCGTCTCGCCCGTCAACGCAGGCAGCATCAACGAGGGCATGCTGACCTTCGACTGGACCGACGGGACCGACACCGGTTCGGGCGTCAGTCGCTACGACATCGCCGTCGACGGCGTGCCCGTCCAGTCGAACCTGAGCGCCTCGACGCATGGCACGGTCGCCATCCACGCCGGCGTGCACACGTGGAGCATCCGCGCCTACGACGCCGTCGGGAACTTCGCCGACTTCACGTTCAGCTTCACGGCGCTGGCGGTTCCCGATGTCACGGCCCCGAACGCCTTCGACCTGCTGACCCCGACCAATGGCGCCGCGATCACCGCCGGCACGGCGCTCTCATGGTCGCCTGCCTGGGACTTCTACGGAATCGCGAGCTACCGCATCTACATCGACGGCCAGCTCTCCGGCACCGTGGCTGGCAACGTCACGAGCTTCACGCCGACCGTCGGCGTGGGCTCGCCGATCTGCTCCGTCGACTACGACCCGAGCGTCACGGCCGCCTGCATCACGGGCCAGACCTTCACCAACGGTGAGGTCGCCGGCGGACTGTCGACGCCGCCCGCCGTACCGTCCTCGAGCTGGAATGCCGCCGCCCAGGCCGGCTGGAGCGCCGCCGGCAACGCCTATGGCGTCGGCGATGCGGCCGTCACGCCCATCACCGCGGCAGCCGCTGGCTTCGATGGCGACCGCATGTGGACCGCAATGGAGTACACCTCCAGCGTTCCCGCTGGTGGCGCCGACCTGCGCTTCGAACATCGCTACCGCTTCCACCGCCAGGGCGAGACGGTCCATGATGGCGGCACCGTCGAGCTGATGATCGATGACGCGGGCGACGGCTTCGGCAACGATACGTGGGAGACGACCTGCACCTACGGCGCACACGATACGTACGGCGCTTCGGTGGCGTGTGACCACGAGGTCGTCGAGGCGGACGGCGGCTACGACGCAGTCTTCGCCGGGCCGGCAGCCAACCATCCGCTCGCGCACCAGAACGGCTTCTCCGGCAGCCCCACCACGACGCAGCAGACCAAGATCCGGCTCTCGGAGTTCGCGGGCAAGGATATCCGCTTCCGCTTCCGCATCGGCATGGATTCCTGCTACTCGGGCCAGGCGGCGTTCCGTGACGCGTACTGTCAGCCGCCGTTCGGCCGTGCCGTCTGGCGCATCGACAACGTGACGATGGCGAACCCGTCGCTGCTGCCGGGCGCGCACACCTGGAACGTGCAGGCCGTCGACCCGTCGGGCAACGCGAGGACCTCGAACCAGACCTGGAACTTCAACCTGTCGTGACGTGGTCCTCGGCGATGATGTGTCGGCCGAGCTGCGTGAAGACCGGGTCGTGGACCGGGGCGATGACGCCCCAGTAAAGCCCGCTCCAGATCGAGTCGTTCTCCAGCGTCGCGAGCTGGTGCAGTCGCGAACCGCCGGGCCGGGGTTCGATCCGGAAGTCGAGCCGCGCCGCACCCGGCACGCGCATCTCCGCCACGAGCCGGAGCTGTCGTTCCGGCACGAGTCGCTCCACCCGCCAGAAGTCGAGCGCATCGCCGACGTGCAGCTGATCGCCGGGCGGTCGGCCACGTCGCAGGCCCGGCCCACCGGTCACGCGGTCGAACAGCCCGCGCAGCCGCCAGAGCGGGTCGACGTGTCGCCCGTAGCCGTTGCTCCCGCCGATCTCCACGACCCGGCGGTACAGCTCCGCGGGCGTCAGGCTCGTATCGAAGGTGCGGTAGTCGCGGAACTCCTCGCGCTGCGGCCAGAATCGAACGCGTGTGCGCAGGCGCGGGCCGGGTTCCCGCCCGACGCTCGACGGCGGGCGGATGCCCTGGCGCTGCGCGTCGGCCCACCGTGATTCGCGCAGGTCCGCAGCGGCGATCTTGTCGAGCGCGCGACGCACCGAGAGACGGTAGGAGCTCAGCTCGCGCGGCATCCACTCGCGGATGCGCAGGTCGTCGCAGACGACGTCGTTGCGCAGGCCCTCCACGAGCGGACGGGCGACGTCCATGTCGACGCTTGTCACGAGGTGGAGCCAGTAGGACGAGAGCCGCGGGGAGATCAGCGGCACCGTCACGTTGCGGAACGGCAGACCAAGCTCTTCTGCGCAGATCCGGATCAGGTCGACGTAGCGATGCACGTCACCCGACCCGATCTCGAGCACTTCGCCGATCGTGCGCGGCTCGTCGAGCACGCCGACGAGGTACCACGTGACATCGCGGATCGCGATCGGCTCACACTGGCTGTCCACCCAGCGCGGCGTCAGCATCGCGGGGAGTCGACGCGCGAGGTCATGGATCATGTCGAACGATGCACTTCCGGAGCCCACGATCACCGCTGCGCGCAGCTCCGTGACCGGCACGCCGGCCTCAGCCAGCGCCTCGCCGGTGTCGTGACGACTACGCAGGTGCATCGACAGGTCGTCGGTGTCACGCCCCAGGCCGCTCAGGTAGATGATCCGTTGCACGCCCGCCGCGGCGCAGGCTGCACCGAAGTTGCGCGCCGCGGTGATGTCAGCCGTCGCGAACCCGCCCGACTTGTTCGGATGGCCGCCACCCATCGAGTGCACGAGGTAATAGGCGGCGTCGACGCCGACCAGCGCGCGCTCGAGGCTCGCTGGATCGAAGACGTCACCCTGCACCACCTCGAGGCCCGCGTCGTCGCGGAAGGCGCGACTGGCCAGCTTGGCGGGCGTGCGGGCCAGCGCGCGCACGCGTCGACCGGATTCCAGCAGCTCGGGGATGAGCCGCCCGCCGACGTAACCCGTGGCTCCCGCGACCAGCACGACCTGGGTCGATTCGTCACGTGGTGCTGCGGCTTCGTCCATCGATGATTCCTACCCATCGGGCGGCGGGTTGATCGGCGGCGTGCGATGATCCGGGTGTGATCCGCAGCGCCCATAGACCCAGCCAGCAGGAGCCGACCCGATGAAGCGCGGCGGTGGCATGCCGAACTGGCTGCTCGCGCTCATCACCCTGTCGCTGCTGGGAGGAGCTGCGGCGCTGTTCCTCCAGCCCGGCGGAGATCCCGCGCCACCCGTCCAGGGTTCGCCGGACGTCGAGGGCGAGGATTCCGGCGGCGACATGGGCGAGCTGCGACTGCCGTCCAAGGACGGAGCCACCGATACGCGACGTCGCGGCACGACCGGCCGGGAGCGCGCAAGCGCCGACGCCGCCGAAGAGGACGCGGATGCAGATTCCGACGCCGAGGATTCCGGTGACGATCCTGACACCGCTGCAGAACGTCCGGCGACGTTCCGCAACCTCGACGGGGTCACGATTGCACTCGCGCCAGCATCGGCGACCGCTGCTGCCACCACTGGCACGGCCGGGGCCGCAGCGACCTCGGCAGGCAGTCGCGTACGCGTCGGCCCGCTGCGGACGACGTGCGCCGGGGAGCGCGTCATCGCAGCCCTTGCCGTGGAGATCGCCCTGCTCGACCGCCTCGATCGCATCCTGACCACCGCCGGCGCCAAGGTCACGCGACTCGATGATCCCGCCACGCGGCGGGTGGCGTGTCGCGACGCCCGCGCAGCGGCGCTGGGCGCGGCAGACTGGTTCCTCGTGGTCGCGGCAGTGCAGCCCACCGCCGACCCCAGCCGCGTGGTCGCGGCACGCACCGCTGGCACGCTTCCGGCCGTCGAGCAGCAGCGATCCGCACTCCTGGCGCAGGAGCTCGCCGCGGCGTTGCAGCTCCCGCGCGCACGCACGACGGCGAAGCAGTCTGCCACGGATGCGGTCGCCGCACTGACCGCGGGTGCGCTCGACCTGCCGGGCGGCGGCGCGGGAGCGCTCTACCTGCTGACGGCCGAGCGCAGGTCCGGAACGGACCTGGATACGCTCGCCACCCAGCTCGCCACGGGCTTCGCTGGTGTCGTCACGCGGGGCACGGCCGCCGACCCCGCCACCGACTAGAGGATTCGGCCACAGCCGCTAGCGACGGTGCGCGGCACTCGAATCGCGATCACGGGATGCAGCACGCATCGACCCGGTCCAGGTCGCCAGCTCGATCGCGAAGCACGTCACGCCCTCCAGCTCGCCGTCGGCTTCGGCGCCGGCAACTGCAGCGTTCAGCTCGATCCGGCCGCCCATCGCCTCGACCAGACGCCGCGCCGAGTACAGGCCCATTCCGGCGCCGCCGACCGCACTGCGCATCTCCGGGTCGAGACGGTGGAAGGGCTCGAAGATCGCATCCTGCTGCTGGACCGGGATGCCGGGTCCGTGGTCGCTCACTGAGATGCGCGCGTTGGCGCCCTCGGTGCGCACCGCGACCTCCACCGGCGCGTGTCCATACTTGATCGCGTTGTCGATGAGCGCGCAGAGCGCGCGGACCAGCGCCCGCCGGTCAGCACGCAGCACGACGCCATGGTCCGGGGCATCGACGATGACCTCGTTGCCGGCATCGCCGAGCGATTCGAGTGCTGATGCGATCGCGTCCACGGCCTCGACCGGCTCCGGTGTCACCGACACCTTGTCGCGCGCCAACAGCGAGCTCTCGAAGAGCGAGTCCACGACGTCGTCGAGCCGCTGCGCATCCAGCAGGAGCTGCTCGATCGACTGGCGCCGCAGCTCATCCGACAGCGGGAGCGTGGGATCAGCGAGCGTGGAGGCGAATCCGAGGATCGATGTCAGTGGCGTGCGCAGCTCGTGCGCTGCGGTGACCAGGAAGTTGGTGCGTGCCTGCTCGATCGACAGCGAGGGCGCGGCGTCGCGGAAGACCTGGAGGATGCCGCCGCCCTTCATCCGACGGACCGACAGGTCGACGGCAAGGTGCGCGGTGCCACCGGCGAGCGGCAGCAGGATGCGGCGACGCCCCGGTCGGCGCTGGGATGCCAGCAGCTCCGCCGTCGGCGCCCCGGACCTCGCGTCCGCGATGTCGACGCCGGTGATCCGTGCCGCGCCGGCGTTCCACGTCGCTATCCGGCCCGATTCGTCCCACGCACACACGCCATCGTCGATCGACGAGAGGGTTCGGTCGAGTTGATCGACGGCGCGCTCGAGGGTGCCGATCCGAACCTGCAGCTCGCCCGCGAGGTCATTGAGGCTCGTCGCGACGCGCGCGCCGGCATCCGAGCCGGCGACCGGCATGCGAATGTCGAAGTCGCCGCTCGACATGCGTTCCGCGCTCGCCGCGAAGGTGCGCAGCATCCGATTCATGATGAGCGCCACCGCGACACCGCCGAGCATCCCGGCGGCCAGCAGGAACAGCACGGCGAGCCGCAGCTCGCCGCCTCGTCCGTGCAGCAGCAGCGCCATGGGGGTCCCGTCCATCGCTGCGACCAGCTGGATCTGGCGGGACGAGTCGATCGTCACCGTCCGCCACCGCGTCGGCGCTTCGGGCGTGAATCGTGGGGCCGACCCGGCAAGCTGCGCCGACCAGTCGCCGGCGACGTCGCCCCCGACCGGACGCGTCGTCATGTCGGGCCGGAGCACCGCAAGTCCCACGCCGAGGTCGCGTGCGGCCCGCCCGAGCAGCTCGTTGGTGGCACCCGGCTGCTGCACGGCGATCTCCATGCCAGCCTCCGGGTCACGAAGCTCGAGGTAGCCCGAGATCGGGTCGTCGCCCGTGCGATCCGCACCGAGCTCGCGGACCTCGACGTCGAGCTCGTCGTCGCCTTCGCCTCCGGCGTCCGCCCAGGCACGCTGCACCAGCTCGACCAGCTCCACGTCGTCGGCCCCTGAACGCGCCGCAGTGCGTGCCTCCGCTGCGCTGCTGGCAAGCGCGAACTCGATGGTCGCGCGCCGCGACTGCACCTGCGCCGAGGCCCGGGCGAGCGCCTGGTCGAGGTCCGGGTCCACCTGCCGGGCAGCGATCCGCTCCGGCACGGCAAGGAGGATCGCCCCGCCCACGATGAAGGGGAGGAGGGCACTTGCCACGCCGGCGAGGGCGAGGCGCGAGGTCAGGCCAAGTCGAATCTTCACGTCAGTGGCACCTGGCTCAGGGCCCTGCACCTGACACGCTGAGCAGGTCACCGACACCGGGAACCGACACGGTGACGCTGTGCTCGCCGACGATGACCTGGGCCGTGAGCTCGCCACTGGTGAGTGGATCCAGCAGGGGCACGGTCACGAGCGGACGCGACGTCGCGCTGAACACGCTGATCGACGTGCCGTCCCCGAGCGTCGCGCTGGCGCTCCCCGGTGCAACGGCGACGCTGCCGAGCGGCGACGCCACGGTCGCCGCAGGCGGGCGGACGGTGACCACGCTGCCGGTCGGCGGGGTGACCGCGGGCGGCTTGGGCGTGACGACGGTTCCAGTGCCACCGGTCGGCGGCTGGACCACGGGATTCGTCGGGGTCGGAGCCGTCGGCGTCGGCTGGGGAGTTCCGCGACCTGAGCTTCCGGTCGTTCCGGTGTTCCGAGTGCCGCTCGTCGACGGGATGGGCGACGTGGGACGGGCGGGGGTTGCCGCCGGCGCGACGGGGTCGGCCGACACGATGGTCTTGGCGATGCGGCCGAACACGGTGTCATCGGCGGACGCGTCCTCGGGCGAGCCGAGCTCCAGGCCACGGACGATCGACTGGCCGGGCGCACCCGGGCTCGAGGTCGGCGGTCGCCACGCGAGCAGGATGATCGCAGCAGCAGCACAGGCCATGGCAACGCCGAGCAGGGCGAGCCATGAACGACCCGCCACTACCGATCCAAGTCGCATGCGCACCGCGCCGACCACTGCCCGCTCCCCCCAACTCCTCCTCATACGTACGCGCACGCACGAGGCGTGCTGCTGGTCATTCTGCCGCGAGTCGGCAGCGCATGTGCGCCGACGGTCGGATTAGCCGGTAGTTGTCGGCAGTTTCCCAGCGGCTCGCAGGGCCCGCCTCCATATGGCAGAGTAGGCGCATGACACACACTGAATCGGCTCCGCAGTCCCACGCAACTTCCGGCACCGCCGTGCCGATCACGGTCATCCGAGGCGATGGGATCGGCCCGGAGGTCATCGGCGCCGCCCTTCGCCTGATGGAGGAGGCCGGCGCGAGCATCGATGTCGAGGAATGCGTCGCAGGAGCGAAGGTCTTCGAGGCCGGCGACCAGACCGGCGTGCCGCAGGAGACGATCGCGTCGATCCAGCGCACCGGCGTCGCGCTCAAGGGCCCGCTCGCCACACCGATCGGCTACGGCGAGAAGAGCGCCAACGTCACGCTCCGCAAGCTGTTCGAGACGTACGGCAACATCCGTCCCGCCCGCGAGATCCCGGGCGTCGCCACCCCATACAGCGGTCGCAACATCGACCTGGTGATCGTGCGCGAGAACCTCGAGGACCTGTACGCGGGCATCGAGCACATGCAGACGCCGGGCGTCGCGCTCTCACTCAAGGTGATCACCCGCCACGGCTCCGAGAAGATCGCGCGCCTCGCCTTCGAGTTCGCCCGCTCGGAGGGTCGCCGTTCCGTGACGTGCGCCACCAAGGCGAACATCATGAAGCTGGGCGAGGGCATGTTCCAGCGCACCTTCGACGAGGTCGCCCGCGAGTACCCCGACATCGAGTCGCGCCAGATCCTGGTCGACAACTGCGCGCACCAGCTCGTGATGCGTCCGGAGCAGTTCGACGTCATCGTGACGACGAACATGAATGGCGACATCCTCTCCGACCTCACCTCCGGGCTCGTCGGTGGCCTCGGCTTCGCGCCCAGCGCCAACGTCGGCTCCGACACTGCGATGTTCGAGGCGGTCCACGGCTCCGCGCCTGACATCGCCGGGCGCGACCTGGCGAACCCGAGCGCGATCATGCTCAGCTCCGTGATGATGCTCCGCCACATCGGCCAGCCGGCCGTGGCGAGCGCGATCGAGGATGCCGTGCTCGTCACGCTCGAGGATGGCAAGTTCCTCACCGGCGACATCGCCAAGGAGCACCCGCCGGTCGGCACCATCGCGTTCACGGATGCAGTGATCAGCAACCTGGGCCGCGTCCCGAAGATCGGCGAGCGCCGTGAGACCCGCGCGCTCGTCATGCCCCCCTCCAGCTGGCGCCCCAAGGTGATCGAGGTCACCAAGCGCGAGGTCGTGGGCATGGACGTGCTCATCGAGGAATCGCACATGACCGCCGCGCAGGTCGGCACTGCCGTCGAGGACTGCACCCAGGGCGGACCGCTCCGGCTGCAGATCATCTCGAGCCGTGGCAACAAGGTGTGGCCGGGCGATACCGATGACACCGAGATGATCGACACGTGGCGTTGTCGGTTCATCCGGCGCGATGAGTCGGTCGAGATCACCGACGACCAGATCTATCACCTGCTGAGCTGTATCGGCGCGAAGTTCCGGTGGGCCAACGTGCAGAAGCTGCAGGTGTTCGACGGCGTTGCTGGGTTCACGAAGTCGCAAGGCGAAGAGTAGCGAATAGCGACGATCCGCCGGTGGCCGTGAGCTGGGGTTCTGCGGGCCGCTCGGCCTTCGCATCCAGCTCAGGCTCGCCTCGCTTGGGTTCCGCTCCGGGCGGAACAGCCCGCGTCACCCCAGCTCACGCCCACCGACTCGCACACCGACTCGACCATCGACTCGACCCATCCCCATGCAGGTGTGGCGGCTGAGTCGCATATGGAGCTACTCAGCCGCCACACCTCGGTTGTGTCAATCGAGCTGCAGGTGGGTGCGCAGGCGGGACATCGTTCGTTCGATGACGGCCTCGTCGAAGGGGTCGCCGAGGCCGGCTTCCTGGACCATGGCTCGGAAGGGGCGCGAGCCGCCGAGGCTGCAGAGCTTGAGGTAGCTGGTGATGGCCGCGTCGCGGTCCTCGAGCGAGTTGAGCCACAGCTCCCAGCTGACGAGGCGGGCGAGCGCATAGTCGAGGTAGTAGAAGGGGTACTGGAAGACGTGGAGCTGGAAGAGCCAGCGGCCGCCGCCGTACCACTCGTCGGCATCCCAGTCGGTGGCCGGCTGGTAGCGCCGCGAGATCTCGCGCCATGCCGCGGTGCGGCCGTCGGCGTCGAGGTCGTTGTCGTAGATGCGGTGCTGGAACTCGTCGATCGCGGCCATGTACGGCACCGTCACGAGCGTCGAGCGCAGGTGGTCGAGCGTGTACGTCTCGAGGTCCTCGCCGAAGAACGGCTGCAGGTGCGGGTGCACGAGCAGCTCGAGCGTCATCGAGTGGATCTCACAGGCTTCCATCGTCGGGTGCTGCAGGTCGACCGGCTCGATGTCGCGGCTGCGCCAGCCCTGCAGCGCATGGCCGAACTCGTGGACGAGCGTCGTGACGTCATCGTGCGAGCCGACGCTGTTGCAGAAGATGAAGGGGACGCGCTCGAACGGGAAGCCCGCGCAGAACGCGCCGGTGCCCTTGCCAGCCCGGGCCGGCAGGTCGATCAGGTCCTCGTCGACGAGCATCCGCCATGGCTCGGCGAACTCCGGGCCCATCGCGTCGAACACCGTCGTCGCAGCTTCGAGCTGGCCGTCGATGTCGACTGACAGTCGTGGTGCGGCGGTCGGCTGGATCTCGCGGTCGGCCGGATGCAGCAGCTCGGTGCCGAGCGCCGCGGCCTGGCGTCGCTCGAGCTCGGCGGCGACCGGAACGAGGTGCTTCTCGATCGCGCCGCGGACGCGCGCGGCATCCTCGGGCGTCCAGTCGAAGCGGCACATCTCGAGGTAGCGCAGGCCCACGTACGAGGGCTGCTCGAGGTTGTCAGCCATCCGGCTGCGCAGCTCGCGCGCCGAATCGAAGATCTCCTGGAGCTCCTGCTCGTGCTCGCGGACGTAGGCGACCATCGACTGCCACGCCGCGTGACGCTCGTCGCGATCGGTGTCGAGCGCCGACTTGCGCGCGAAGCTGAACGGGTGCGTCTCGCCGCGCCACTGGATCGTGCCCTTGCCGAAGATCCGCGTGTGCTGCATGAGCACGTCACTCAGCTCGGTGCGCAGCGCGGTGTTGACGGGTGCGTGGGCGCGACATGCCGCCTCGGTCAGCTTGAGGAACTGCGGACCGAACTCCGTCTCGAGCTCGGCCGACCGCGGTGAGCCGACGATGCGGCGCGCGACCTCCACCGATGCGTCACCGACGACCGGCGAGACCTCGCGGTTCCAGCGCTCCATCTCCGCCGTCGAATCCGCGTCGTCGGTCTGCTGCCGATAGCCGACGCCGATCCGCGTCCCGTGGCTGCCGATGAAGGACTCCAGCTCGCTCGTGCGATGTACGACATCGATCCATGCCGCAGCGTCGTCGCCGGCGGCGTCGCAGGCCGCGAGGATCTCGTCGTAGCGGGCCCGCGCCCAGTCGGGCTCGATCGTCGCCGGCAGGTCGGCGTCGAGCCAACGCGGCTTGATGGATCGATGGGAGAGGTCAGGCAGGTAGGTCGTGGTCATTCCTGCGGGGTTCCCGCAGCAGCGGGTCCCCGAACATCGCTCGCGCGAGGACCTGCCACAAGCACCGCCATCGCGACTCCGACGACGCTCCCGACGAGGCCCCACCCGAGGTCGGACAGCGTGTCGGCGAGCGTCAGCCCGAGCTCGTCCGCCCGGAAGCGCACCAGCAGCCAGTACTCGATGAGCTCCCAGAGGATGTGCCCGGTGCTGCCGACGCCGATGGCGAGCAGCCACACGATCCAGGAGGACACGGCCAGCGTCGCGAAGAGCAGCGTCACCGCTGCCACGAAGAGTGCGGGACTCCCCGCATGGACCCAGTCGTCGAAGTGCTCGAAGTCGTGGTACCAACCGGCGGCGTTGCCGAGCAGGTCGACGAGGAACGGCACCGTCACGAGCAGGCCGATGCCATGCGGGTACGGGCGCGGCCCATGGCGACCCCGCAGCAGCCAGGCAAGCACCGGCACGAGCAGCACCGCGATGGGGAAGCAGATGAGGCGCGCCGTCATCGCCTTGCCCTGGAACTGCGGCTCGTCGGCGTGGACGAGGCTCCAGGCGAGCAGGGCGAAGACACCGATGCCCGCCAGGATGTCAGCGATCGCGACGAGCCGGTCGCGCTGCGCGACGCCTCGGTCAGGCACGTTCGGGATCGATGGCCGCGATGCTGACGTCGAGCAGCTCCTGGCGACCATGCTCCACCGCGCGCCGGAGGATGCCGTCGCCGTCGACGTGATACTGGCCGACGCGCTCGAGCGGCGGCGAGTAGGCATGGATCGTGACTGCAGGCGCGCCGTCCAGGTGCGCGACCGAGTGGATGTAGCCCGGAGCGCCCTGACGCGAATCGCCCGCGCCGAGCGTCACGGTCGTCGCACCGCTCGGCAACAGCATCTGCTTCTCGATGACCTCGCCCGCCGCGCAGGCGAAGCCGACGCCGGAGACGTCGTGGTCGTGGAATCCGGTTCCCTGCCCGGGCATCCAGCTCAGCACCCAGACGTCGATGCGATCGTCTTCGTAGAGGAGCCGGTAGCGGCGCCGGTCGGCGTCGACGATGACCATCGGTTCCCAGATCGTGGGATCTGCGGCCAGCTGCTGGACGAGCGTCTCGAGCTCCTCGATGCCCAGCGTGCCGGTGTGCTCGATCAGCGCGGCGCAGCGCGCGGCGAGATCAGCCGGCGGCGCCGTGACTTCCCACCACTGCTGCGGCGTGACCGTCGGATCAAGTCCGGGTGTGCTGGTCGGCTGGCTCGTCATGTCCCCATCCTACCCGGGGGCGATCAGCCGGCGGCGAGCTCCCGACGAGCAACGGGCGACGCGAGGATGAGGGATGTCGTCGTTTTGCCGAACAGTGAAAGCGACGTGGTCAATCGTTCCAGGTCCTGCATGCTCGCGACCTGCACGCGCAGGAGGAAGCTGTCCTCCCCGGTCAGGCCGTGGCACTCGATCACCTCGGGCTGCTCGACCGCGAACGTCGTGAGCCGCTCCCCCCGTGCGAGGGATTCCGTCGCGATCCGGACGAAGGCGCCGATCGGGCGTCCGAGCAGCGCTGCGTCGACCGACGCATGCCACCCGGTCAACACGCCCGTGCGCTCGAGCCGGCGCACTCGCTCACGCACGGCAGGTGAGGAGAGGGCAACACGTCGTCCCAGCTCGGCCCACGGCATGCGCGCATCGCGCTCGAGCTCACGCAGGATCTCGCGATCGGTGGGATCGAGGTTCACGGGGCGCGGCGGAGGGGTGCCGATGGCGGGGGAAGCATGCTGCATGGAACGCACGGTAGCGCATCAAGATGAAAACCATGTGAATCGGGGTATTCCTGACCGAAATTATTCGGCATACAGGCCGATCGAAGCACATTCGTGCGAAATGCCTTCGAATCGAAGGCGATCCGTTCGGGACGCCTTCGATCCTCCCTTCGAGATCGAGCGCGCACCACCTACCGTGGTAGGTATGAACTTCGAAGCCTCCGCACCACGTCGATCCCAGCTCGTCACGGCCCTCCTTGCCACGTGGCTGATCTGGGGCTCCACCTTCCTCGCGATCCACCTCGCCGTAGAATCCATTCCGCCCCTGCTCATGATGGGAAGCCGCTTCGTCGCGGCCGGCCTCCTGGCCACACTCGTGGGGCTCTACTTCGCGCACCGCACGCCGGACAAGTCACTGCCGACCCGGCGCGACTGGGGCCAGGCGACGATCGTCGGCATCGGTCTCGTCACGATCGGCATGGGTGTCACCGGCTGGGCTGCGACGCGCATGCCGACGGGCATCGCGGCGCTCCTCGTCGCCTCCGCACCGCTCTGGGTCGCCGGGATCGGCGCCGTCGCCTACCGCACGCGGCTCTCCGCCCTCGCCGTGCTCGGCCTGCTCGTCGGCATGGCTGGCGTCGGCCTGCTCGTGCTGCCGACCGGTGACGCGAGCAGCACCGGAGCGATCGATCCCATCGCCGCACTCGTCCTCGTGCTGGCGAACGCAGCGTGGGCCGCAGCATCCCTGTATTCCGCGCGCACGCCGTCGCGGCACGGCCTGTTGCTCGGCTGCGGCATGCAGCTGCTGACAGGCGGCGTCCTGCTCATGGGCGTCGGCGTCGCGGTGGGTGAGCTCGGCCGGCTCGACCTGTCGGCGGTCGCGCCGAGCGCATCACTCTCCTGGGTCTACCTCGTGACGTTCGGGTCGATCATCGGCTTCCTCGCCTATGGCTGGCTGCTGGAGCGCACCTCGACGAGCGTTGCATCGACCCACGCCTTCGTGAACCCCTTGGTCGCAGTCGCCCTCGGCGCCATCGTGCTCAACGAGCAGGTCGGCGAGCGCACATTGCTCGCCGCAGCGGGCGTCGTCGTGGCGGTCATCCTGCTGCTCGCGGCCGAGCGGTCCGTGCCCGAGCCGGCGCTCAGCGCGATCCCGGATGCAGTGCCGCCGCGCGGCCTTCCGGCTCGCACCGTGTCGCTCGGTCGACCACGACCCGGCCGCGGTTGGACGCCCACGCCGACGCCGGAGTTCGCCTTCGCAGCACGTCGCGCGGCACGACCGGATCGCGCGACCGACGGCATGGACGCGCTCGAGATCGATGCGGCGCTCGACTGGGGCACCTGAGCTCGCGGTTAGGCGGCGAGCACGGGCGAGGGGTGCCCCGTGCTAGGCGGGCTTCGCTGGCCGATCGAGGCGCTCGAAGGCGTCGAACTGGTTCGCCGCCACGGCGCCCAGCACGCCAGCCGCAGCAAGCTGCGTGGCGGGTGTCGGCACGAGCAGGAGCACGCCACCCACGGTGCCGAGCACCGCGCCGCGACCCTGCTTGGACGTGATGAGTGCGTCGGCGCCCTGGCTTTGCACGATGCTGGCGCCGGCAAAGGCACCGGCGCCGATCGTCACGATCGGCAGGGCCTTGGAGAGGAAGTTCGCGGTACCCAGAAGCAGCGAGCTGCGCTGCACCCCTGCGGCGACGGCCTTGATCGGCTTCTCGACCAGGGCGAGGTTGCTGGCGAGCTGCGCCGTGCCCTGCGCGCCGGCAGTCACGACCTGCGCGCCACCGCCGACGACCTGCGGCACCATCGCCGGCACTGCCTGGGCGGCGTGCAGTGCGCTCGCGCCCAGCGCCTGCGCGGCCGAGCCGACTGACACGGCGGCGGCCATGGCGCTCGTTGAAATCGCTGTCCAGGAAAGGTCCATCTGCCTGTCTCTCGGCTTGGGGAGCAGGGAAGTTGCACCAATGCGGCCAGATCGTGGCCGCGCGGCCACTGCCCACCTGCGAGGATTCGCCGCATGCCGGCGACCGGACATGTGGGGAGGTATGCACCCAGCCCGACGGGCGACCTGCACCTGGGCAACCTGCGTACGGCGTTGGCTGCCTGGCTTGCGGCACGCTCCAGCCTCGGCTCGCTCCTGCTGCGCATGGATGACCTCGACCCCGACCGCGTGCGCCCCGAATCTGCAGCGGCGCAGATGAAGGACCTCCGCGCGCTCGGCATCGACTGGGACGGCGCACCCATCTGGCAGGGGACGCGCTTCGCGCGCTACGACGCTGCGCTCCGGCGCCTGGCGGAGCTCGGCCGGACCTATCCCTGCTTCTGCTCTCGTGCGGAGGTGCGCGCGGCCGCCAGCGCACCGCACGGCCCCGGCGAGGAAGGGGCCTATCCGGGAACCTGCGCGCGACTGGCACCTGCGGAGGGGGACCGCCGGGTCGCCGCAGGCGAGCCGCACTGCATCCGCGTACGTGCGAACGGCGCGACACGAAGCTTCGTCGACCAGTCGCTCGGGTCGGTGTCAGCCATCGTCGATGACTTCGTGGTGCGGCGCCGCGACGGCGTGCCCGCCTACAACCTCGCCACGGTCGTCGACGATGCCGAGATGGGCGTGACCGAGGTCGTGCGCGGCGCCGACCTCGCCAGCACCACGCCCCGACAGCTGTGGCTCGCCGACACGCTCGACCTCCCCGCGCCCAGCTTCCTCCACGTCTCCCTCGTGCTCGGCGCCGACGGCAGCCGCCTTGCGAAACGACATGGCGCGGTCACGCTCGCCGATCTCGCCGCAGCCGGCCTGGGAGCGGTCGACGTGCGCGACCTGCTCGCTCGGTCGCTGGGCGTCGAAGCAGCCGACGGCGCACCGCCGGCGGCGCTCGTCGCGGCCTTCGACCGAGCTGCGATCCCGCACGCGGACCTACGCTACGAAGCCATCGGCGACACCGTACGACTTACGCCGATCTCCTGATCGTGGAACCTGCTCGATGGGCCGATATAGTGCCTGACAGCCGGCTGGCCAGCCTGGCTCGCACGCCCGCCTCTCCCACGAAAGTCCTTCCATGAACCGTTTGCTCCGTGCTGCCGCCGTTGCCGTGCTGCTCGTCGCCAGTACCAGCATCGCCGTCGCGACCCCGGGCGCGTCTGCCCGACCGGTGCCGAGCCCCGAAACCCCGGCCGTCGTGAACGGCTCGATCGTGTCCGCCACCGACTACGCCGCGAAGTGGTCCTTCATCGTCGCGCTCGTGGACCCGAGCGGCGACTCGCAGTTCGACGGCCAGTTCTGCGGCGGCTCGCTGATCGACGACCAGCACGTGCTGACCGCCGCGCACTGCATGACCGCCAAGCCCGGGCTGATCTACAACCCCCGCAGCGTCGGCATCGTCGCGAAGCAGCGCGTGCTCGACGATCGCACGATGGGCTCGGGCGAGTCCGCCGTGCGCAAGGTCACCGACATCTTCGTGCACCCCGGCTTCGAGGAGAACTCCGGCGAGGGCTACCGCAACGACGTCGCCATCCTGCGCCTCGCCGCGCCGATCGCCGGCGCCTCCACGATCCGTCTGGTGCAGCCGGGCGACGAGCCGCTCTGGGGCGGCGGCGGTGGCGGCGGCACCGCCTTCATCGCCGGGTGGGGCAACACCGACCCGGCCGGGCAGCGCAATCCCAACCTCGCCTTCCCGACCGTGCTCGAGCAGACGACCGTTCCGCTCCGCTCCGACGCCGCGTGCTCGGCAACCGTCGGGGGCGGCTACGGCACCGCCTTCGAGCGTGGGACCAACATGTGTGCCGGCACGCTCCAGACGTCCCCCAAGCAGCTCGGCACCGATGCCTGCCAAGGCGACAGCGGCGGCCCGCTCATCGTCGACGCAGGCGCGGGCACCTACAAGCTCGCGGGCGTGACCTCGTGGGGCGAAGGCTGCGCGCAGAAGAACTTCGGCGCCTACAGCCGACTCGACGCCCTGCGTGCGTGGATCGACTCGATCCCGGGCGCGACCGATGGCGGTGCGGCATTCGGCGGCCCCGGCGGACTGCAGCCCGTGACCAACCCCGCTCGAGCCGCTGCCGGCTACGAGAAGGTCACGCTCACCTGGGATGCGCCGACCGCTGGCCCGATCCCGGAGCGCTACGCCGTCTGGAAGCGCACCATGACCGACGGCGCCAGCACCGACCAGCTGGTCGGGATCACGCCCGGCCGGAGCTTCGTCGCACCCGTCGCGGCCTCGCGCCGCGCCGGAAGCGTCATCTGGAACGTCCGCCCCGTCGACCCCACAGGCGCGAACGGCCCGTCGAACCTGTTCGCGGCCGGCGGGCTGCCGGATACCCGCAAGCCGGGGCGCACCAGCCCCGCCGTCCTGACGCGCAGGGCGCGCACCTACGTCATCGTGCGCTGGTCAGCCGCCGTCGATCGCCAGTCCGGGATCAGCAGCTACCAGGTGCAGCGACGCATCGTCGGCCGGGCCCAGTGGGGCACCATCCCGGGCATCGCGCCCAGCAGGCGCTCGATCCGGCTCGGGGGAATCCCCGCGGGCGGAGGCGTGCTCGTTCGCATCCGGGCAATCGATGACGCGGGCAACGCTGGCCTGTGGTCAGCGCCGCGCGCCTTCACGACCACGCGCTAGGAGTTGCGGCCGCGGCTCGGACCGCCTGAAGCGCTGGCTCAGGCTTCGAGGCGGATGATCTCGAGGCGCATGACGCCGCGCGGGAGCTGCACTTCGACGACCTCGCCGGGCGTCTTGTCCATCAGGGCGGACCCGATCGGCGACTCGTAGGAGACGCGCTGGAGCATCGGGTCGGCTTCCTCGACGCCGGTGATCGTCCAGGTCTCCTCATCGCCGCTGTCGAGCTCCTTGACGATGACGCGCGTGCCGACCGACACGCGATCGGTGCTGGCCTGCTCGATCACGACCGCCGTGCGTAGCTGGCGCTCGATCTGGAGGATGCGCGTCTCCAGGAAGCCCTGCTCGTCCTTCGCGGCGTGATACTCCGCGTTCTCCTTGAGGTCACCCAGCTCCCGGGCGGACTTGATCCGCGCCGCCAGCGCAGGGCGCTGGGCGATGAGCGTGTCGACTTCGGCCTGGAGTGCGGCCCGGCCTTCGGATGTCATGAGCGTGTCGTTCTGCATCCATGGTCTCTACCGGTTGCGGGGCATGGCAAAACACGCGACACGGCGGGAGTGATCGAATTCAAGGTCGACCCCTCGACCAGCCGATAGCGACGCATGCTCTCGCGCCCCCTTCTTCCTGCCTGCCTCGCCATCATCGCGTTGCTCGCCATCGCACCGGCCGCGCATGCCGCCTACACGCTCAAGACGTCGCCTTCCTACGTCGCCAGCAACCTGCCGACCGGCACCAACCACCAGCTCGGGCAGGCCGACCAGAACGGCGTCTTCTACACGATGGCCGGGAACACCATCTTCCGCTACGACAAGAACGGTGTCCGGCTCGCGAACATCCCGCTGACCGGGCTCGGCGTTGCCAACGCCCGCGACATCGCGCCCTCCCCGGACGGCGCCTACCTCTACCTGAGCCAGGGCGGAAACACCCCGGTCCGCCTCAACCGCGTCGGCGCCGTCGGCAGCACCACGTACGCGAAGGACGCGACCTGGAAGCTCCAGCAGTTCTCCGTCTGGAACGTGAAGTGGACGCCGGTCGGTCACGCAATCGCAACCGACGGGCGCGGCGACATCTACGTCTCCAACAGCTCCTGGTGGGTCAACAACACGCAGAATTCCGTGGCGAAGTTCGCGCCCGACGGAACCTCGATCACCGCGTTCGGCGACTATGGCAAGGAGGCGGGCAACTGGATCACCAACCAGGACATCGCCGTCAGCCGTGATGGTCGCCGCGTCTACGTCGGCGAGAACTGCGGCAAGTCCTGCATCTACACGAGCCCCGACTACCAGGGCTCGCGCGTCACGCGCTACGACTACGTGCCGGGCGGCAAGTACCGCTACTCACGCGTCGTGAGCGCGCAGGGTCCGATGGACGGCAACGCCTTCCCGCGCTGCGAGAGCGCCGGAGCGACGCACAGCGCCTACACGCTCGCGATGGACGCTTGGGACAACCTTTACGCCTCCAGCACGACCTGCGGCCGCATCCAGAAGTTCGCCACCTTCGCCGATCCGGCCAAGGACAAGTTCATCGAGTCGATCGCCGTCTACACCGACCCCGCGACCGCCGACGGCATCGACGGTGCCCGCAACCACTACCTGGCGAGCGACTGGGCTGGTCGCATCTACGCCGACGAGTGGGACCGCGTGCTGACGCCGACCACGATCCGCATTCCGCAGACGCCGCTCCCCGCGCTTGCCCCGCTGCCCCTGCCCGACGTCACGGCGCCCGTGCTGGCGAACGTGGTGACCCCCGCGACGACCACCACCCGTGACGTGACGGTGGCGATCACCGCCACCGACGACCAGGCGGTCGGCGAGATGCGCCTGGCCAACGAGGATGGCGCGTGGGGCCCGTGGCAGCCGTTCGCCACACCCGTGACGCACCAGCTGAGCGCCAACTTTGCGGTCAAGGGCATCTACGTCCAGGTGCGCGACTTCGGTGGCAATCTCTCGGCAACCGTCTACCGTACGCTGCGCTACGAGGCCGCGCCGGTCATCATCCCCGGCGAGCCCGTCCAGCCAGCCCCGCCCGCCGGCGTCGACGTCGCGGATCCGATCATCACCAAGGTGACCGTCCCCGCACTGACCGCCACGCGGGAGATCAACATCGGCATCGAGGCCACCGACGACGTCGCCCTGCGCCGCGTCCGCTTCGCGAACGAGGACGGTACGTGGGCCGCCTGGGAAGCGTTCGCCAACTCCAAGCCCTGGACCCTGAGCGCCGGCTTCACCAACAAGGTCGTCTACGTCCAGGTCAGTGACACGTCGGGTCGAACCTCGAACGTCGTCACCGCCAAGAGCAAGATCGCGGCCGACGCGCCCGTCGCACCGCCCGCCGGTGGGGGCGAAGGCGCGCCCGCAGCTCCCGACACCACGGCTCCGGTCCTCGTGAAGGTGACTCTGCCGAAGGAGACGACGACCCAGGCGGTCGCCGTCGCGATCGACGCGACCGACGCAGTCGGCGTGGCGCAGGTCCGCTTCGCCAATGAAGACGGAACGTGGACGGCCTGGCAGCCGTTCACAAACCCGAAGACGTGGACCCTGACCGCGGGATACACGCCGAAGCTCGTCTACGTCCAGGTGCGTGACGCCGTGGGGAATGAATCACTCGTGCTGACGTCGACCACCAAGTACGTCAAGACGGTTGCCGGCCCGGTCGACAATGCCGCGCCGGTCCTGACCGCGATCACCATCGCGAACCCGACGCCGACCGCCGCCGTGACCGTGAAGCTGACAGCCACCGACGACGTCGCCGTGACGCAGGTCAGGTTCGCCAACGAGGACGGCAACTGGGGCGCCTGGGGTGCATTCGCAGCCGAGGTTCCGCACACGCTGACCGTGGGCAACACGAACAAGGTCGTCTATGGGCAGGTGCGCGACGCCGCCGGCCGGGAATCCGCAGTGCTGTTCACGAAGACATTGGTGAAGCCATGATCCGCAATGGAAAGAGCCGAGCCATCTCGCTGCTGCTCGTGCTGGGCATCGCAGCTCTGGGCGCACAGGTCGCAGGCGTCGGCGCGAGCCGCCCGGGAAGCCGACCGCCGGTGCCGAAGCGTCTCGCCTCGCTGCCCGGCGCCTCGATCCCGGATGTCGGATCGACCACGCTGGGATCGACGCTGATCCAGGCTGCAGAAGGTGAGACGATCCAGCTCAAGGCGAAGGCGATGGTCGCCGCCGCCACGCTCCCGCGTGCTGCCGGCGCGGCCGTCGTGTGTGGCATCCGCTACTCGCGCGCCGGCGATGCGTCCTGGACGCTCGGCACCCCGTACGAGAACGTCGTGCTGGCCAAGCGCGGCGCGCGCGACACGGTCTCGATCGATCGCTCCTTCACCGCCCCCGCCAAGGACACCTATCGCGCGTCGATGGCGTGCCACGTCTCCTCACCGGCGAGCGCGAAGGTCACGGCGACCGGCTCGATCACCACGGTGCGCGGACTTCCCGCCGGCGCCGCAACGCCCATCACCTGATCCAACTCCGTGAGCCGAGGGGCTCAGGCTGCAACGGCAGCAGGAGCGGCAGCGGGCAGCGCCGCGTCGAGCCCCGTCGTTCGCAGCGCCGCGATCATCGCGGCCGGCGCCGTGCCACCCATCGCGGCTGCAGCTCGCGTCAGTGCGCTCGCGAGCGTTGCCCACGTTCCGCCCTGGCGCCACGCCGTCGCATCGCGGATGACTCGCCACAGCAGCGCCTCGGCCTGGTCTCGGCCCAGCGTGCGGCGCAGCAGGATGAAGGTCTCGGAGACGACGCCGCCTGCTGCGTGCACCTCGGCGCCCTTGGCGCTGGCTTCACGGTAGCGGCGGATCGTCGGTCCCAGCGGCATGCCGCTGATACGCGGCGAGCCGAGCTCGCGGATCGCGCCCTGGTGCCGTCCGTCTGGACCCAACGCGAAGAACTCTTCACCGAGCGTGTCGTCATTCGTGGCGAGCAGGGCAGCCGCATCGGCGATGCCCTCGAGGATCGCGCCGTTCGGCTTCGCGTTGGTCGCCATCCTGCCGAACTGGACGACGTGGACGAGCTCGTGGATCGCGGAGTCGACGGTGAGCAGGATCCCGGCGCGCCCACGGCTGCCTGCGTCCTTGGCAAGTGCATTCCTCGTACCGACCGCCAGCGAGCCGGTCGTGGCCCATGGGCCGTTCGCCGTCGCGTCGGAGTCGCGCAGGATGAGCTTCACGGCGGTGCCGGCGTCATCGATCCCGGCCAGCCCGACCCGCTCGCGCAGGAGCTGGACCGCGCGCACCAGCGCATCGATCGCCGCGCGCTCCGCCATCGTCAGGCGCACACTGGCGCGTGCCGCGCCGGCGGTGCCGAGATGGACGTCCGCTGCGCCGTTGCGGCCACGCAGCACGACCTGGATGCGTCGCGCATCGAGCGTCGAGCCGACGGGCAGTGCGGATGAGACGGGGGCAGTCACGGTATGACCGCATCGGCATTCCCGCGTGCTTCGCTTGAGCTGGGCGGAGCATGCTGGCTCACTGCAACCAACGCGGGTATCCGCGTGGTTCCGCTAGCCTTGTCCGATCATGTCGTCCGACCTTGCCATCTCTGCCACCGGCCTCAGCCGAACGTTCCGCGTCCCTGTGCGCGAGGCGGGCCTGCGCGCGTCGCTTCGCTCCGTGGTGCGCCGCACGTATCGCGACGTCCACGCGGTCCGAGGCATCGACCTCGCGATCGCACCGGGCGAGATCGTCGGCTTCCTCGGTCCGAACGGCGCCGGCAAGACGACGACCCTCAAGATGCTCAGCGGATTGATGCATCCCACGAGCGGCACGGCCCGCGTCCTGGGCGTCGACCCGGCTCGCCGCTCACGCGACTTCCTGACCAGCATCTCCTTCGTCATGGGCCAGCGCCAGCAGCTGACGAGCGAGCTGCCAGCAGCCGACTCGCTCGAGGTGCTGCGAGCGACGTATCGGATCTCGCGGCCGGCGTTCCGTGAGCAGCTCGACGAGTTGACCGAGCTCCTTGACCTCGCCCCCTTGCTCGACAAGCCGGTCCGCCAGCTCTCGCTCGGCGAGCGCATGAAGTGCGAGCTGGCCGCCGCGCTGATCCATCGGCCGACCATGCTCTTCCTCGATGAGCCGACCCTCGGACTCGACGTCCAGGCCCAGCGGCGCGTGCGCGAGTTCGTCGCCAGCTACGCGAAGCGCAGCGGTGCGACGGTGCTGCTGCAGGTCAGACCCCCCAGCCGTGGCGCCTGCTGAACCTCGCCGCCGGGCTGACGCTCATTGCGATCGGGGTGTCCAACCAAGGCTTCGACGAGGTCTCGGGCGGGGCTGTCGGTGCACTGCTCGCCGCCGTCACGATGCTCGCCTGCTCGATCTGCATCGTCACCGGCTTCTGGGCGCTGATGGCCAGCATCACCTTCTGGACGATCGAGGGCGAGGGCATCCTCTGGGCCCTCGATGACATGTACGACCACCTGCGTTGGCCGCTCCAGATCTTCCCACCGGGCCTGCGGATGGCGCTCTCGACGGTCTACCCCGCCGGGTTCGCCATCACGGTGCCCGCATCAGCGCTGACCGGCCGCCTCGGACTGTCGACGGCGCTCATCGCGTGCGCCACGGCAGCAGCGTTCCTCATCGCGGCACGACTGGTGTGGCGGGTTGCGATCCGTCGCTACGAGGGCGCGAACAGCTGACGAGTCAGGCAGCAGCTGAGCGGTCACTGCAGCGCGGGCACTCGACGTGGCAGCCGGGCTCCATCCACTCGCTCTCCATCGTGCGGATGTCGAGCTCGAACTCGCGGCCGAGCATGGAGGACTGATGGATGCCGGCGAGCAGGCCGATCGCCTGGCCAGCGCACATCGATGCCGCAGTGACGTCGGCCCAGCCGACAGCCGGAAGCGCGGGTGGCTCCTCGTTGCGGCGGATGCCGACCTCCGCCTCGAGCTCCTCGGAGCCGGGTGCGATACGACTCGCGTAGAAGCATGCGTAGCAGCTCGTCACGCCGGGAACGAGCAGCGGCCCCGCGTAGGCAAAGGGTGGGCGGGAGCCGCCGTGAAGCACCGGGACGCCGAGCGCGAAGGCACCCGCGTCGACCCACTCCTTGATCGCCAGTGGCGGGCGGTCGGCGGCACAGACCACGAGGTCCGGCTGGACACGCCGCACGAGCTTGGCGACGTCCTCCGCGCAGGTGATCTCCTGGTCGATCGCGGTGAAGTTCGAATCCGGCGCGATCTGCTCGAGATGCATCGCTGCAGCGAACACCTTGCGGACACCGATGTCACGATCGGTGTACAGCAGCTGGCGCGGCAGGTTCTGCTCCTCGACGCGATCGAAGTCGGTCAGCGCGATGCTGCCGACACCCGCACGCGCGAGCAGCTCGGCGAAGGGCGCGCCAAAGCCTCCGACGCCGAGCATGAGCACGGTCGACATGGCGAGGCGACGCTGGGCAGCGGGACCGTCGACGCCCTCCTGTGCAAACCAACGGACCTGGCGATCGAAGCGCTCGACGTCGACCGCTGCGACCTGGTCGGCCGGCAGCAGCACGCGACGGACCGCGAGGTAGCGGATCGTCTCGTCGAAGGTGGGGCGATCGAGCGGCGTGACGCACTGCTCGACCGGGACCCCCCGCACGACAACGTCATGCACCATGCGCCCCCAGGGGCTGTCGACCTGCAGCTGCTCACGCCCGCGTACCGGGATCAGCAGGAGCGTCCCGTCGTCGAGCAACACGGATTCCGTGGAAGGGCAGGTGACATAGCTGGGACCAGCGCCGGGAACCTCCGTGGGGAAGGCGGCGCGGCGAGGCAGGGACATGTCCGTGTGTCGTGCGGTGGGCGTATCCGGCATGACTTAGGCCTTGCTGATCGGCTGGACGGGTGTACGGACCGGACCAACCGGAATTCCTGATCGCGCTGCGCCTCGCACCATGCTTGCCCCCTGCTCACTCGAGTGCCCGCATTGGAGATAGGACGGCGGGCACGCCCACAGCCTCGGAGAGGCCATGTTGAGGGGGTCGGCGCAGCGCCTGTCAGTAACCTGTCACCGCGTGATCGACAGTGATCAGGTGCCGGGTTCGACGAGCTCGGCGTGCCGGCGCACGAGGGCCAGCGAGGGCGTCAGACCAACGGCGCTCTGCAGCGCTTCACGGTAGCGATGGAAGGCTGTGGAGCCGTCGGCGAGCCGACCAGCTCGGACGTGCAGCTCGATCTCGCAGGCAGCGACCTGCTCGTCGAGCGGGTCGAGCCGGACCAGCGCCGCTGCCAGCGTGAGCAGCACCTGGGGGACGTCGACGTGCGCCTCGCTGGACGGGGCTGCCGCCGCGATCCATGCGCGAAGGACCGCCAACGACGTCTCGACGATCTCGTCGCGCAGGCGACGCTGCCACGTCACGATGATCTCGTCGCCACCGAGGCCTGCCAGGGGAATGCCATCGGCGAGCGGCACCAGTCGCGTGGCACACGCGACGCTGCCCGCTGCATTGCGAGGATCAAGGGCTGCGACATCTGCCGCGATCCTGCGCAGGTCGCCCACGTCCGAGCTGTCGCCCTCCGCGAGCACCAGCTCGACCATCAGGTCGCGCGCAGCAACGCTGCGCAGCTCCGTCCCGTCGCCAGCATCGGCACCCAGCACCGTACGCACGACGCTCAGCACGGTCGAGAGCCGCGCCGAGGCCTGGGCCTGGGTCATGTCGATGCCGTACCAGAGACCTTCGACGAGCACGCCGCGCTCGATGCGCCCGCCGCTGGCGACGAGGACGGCCAACACCACGCGCGCCTTGCGCCGCTTGCTCCACAGCGCAGGATCGACGGGCTCGCCGTCGACCAGCACGCGCAGTCCGCCCAGCACCTCGATACGCACCGACGGAACACGCACCGGCGCCGCGCCTCGCGTGGTCTCGTCCAGGATCTGCCACGGATCCGCGTCCTGGGCACCCAGCTCGAACCCCTGCTCCAGGAGCTCGGCACGCGAACGTTCGAGCACGGCCGCCTCACCGAGCACGTGCCCCACGAGCAGCCCACCAAGCGCGGCATAGACCGGCAGCGCCGCGCGATGTTCCATCGTCAGGGTCGCCAGCTCCGCCGCGAGCTCCCGAGCCCGCGGGACGTTCCCGGCCAGCTGCATGCCCAACACGGCGAAGTAGATCCAGATCAGTCGCTGCTCCGCATCGGGGGTTCGCTCCCCGAGCAACACTCGCCCGCGCCGGATCGCCGCTTCGACGGCAGGCGTGTCGGCAGCGATCGCCTCGACGAGCATCAGTGCTGGAAGCGTTGCGCTCAGCTCCAGCGACGACGTGTCGGATTCGGCGCGGGTGGCCAGGGCGAGCTCGGCTCGGGCGGCGTCGACGCTGCCCAGCACGGCGTGGGCGAGTCCTTCCACGCCATGGAGCCATGCCTCGTACTCGGCCGAGACGACGAGCTGGCCGCGCGTGCGTGCGATCACGTCGAGTGCAGCCTGTGGTCGGCCGATCAGGATCTGGAAGAAGGCGAGCTCGAGCGTCACGTCGATGAGCAGCAGGCGGCCCACGGAACCGCGCATCGCTGCGATGCCCGCATGGACCCGCTCCAGCACGAACACCGCTCGACCGGGCTGTCCACCCGACAGCATGAGGTAGCTCCGGGCCCACTGGAACTCGACGAGCCATCGGGTCTGCGCGGACGTGACGACATCCGGATGTTCAAGCGCGCGCGCCCAGAGCAGGCCCGCCTCAGCCAGCTCGCCGGCTCGCTCTGCCATCGTCGCGAAGGTGGCCAGCAGCCTGGGTGGCGCAGGCACATCCGCGTGCCGCTGCAGGATGATGCGCGCCGCATGCCAACCCTTCGCGGCCTCGGACTCATGCAGCACCCAGGCATTCCACAGTGCGGCGGACTGGTCCGCCCACAGCAGGTTGCCGCGGTGCATGCACGCATCGAGGGCCTCGAGGAAGTTCGCACCGAGATCCGGTGCCAGCCCGTCGTGCTGCACCTGTCGCGCCACGGCGTGCAGGCAGAGTCGGATCGGGTGCGCGCCGGCCTCGATCATCGGCCGCGGCGTATCCGCCAACAGTCGCGCCAAGGGTGGGTCCGTGGCCTGCGCGAGCAGCTCGGTCGCGATGTCCTCGTCCAGCTCGAATGCCGCGATCGCTGCATCGTCGCCGGTGAGGACGGCCGCGAACGGACCATCCAGTGGCGGGACTGACACGACATCGGTGGCGGGGTTCGGGGTCATGGAGATACCTGCACGTCGGCGAGACTGCTACATAAGGGTACGATATGGAGTCCCGTCGGGCGGCGTGGCGCAGCCGATGGCCCCCTCCGGCCCGCGCCGCTGACAGACACTGACAGGTTAGTGACAGCACGCTCGCCCACGCTGGGTCCATGAGTGATCGCGAGCGACATACCTTCGTGGCCCCCGCCAGCGACGACGGCGAGCACACGGGCATGTCGGCCGAGGAGTGGCAGACCTGCTCCAAGATCTTCACCGAGGGCCGGCGCATGCGCACGCTCGCTGCGGAGCTTCGCGGACTCGAGGGCCCGCGACTCAACCCCACGGCACGCATCGCGCTCGACGAGTACATCCGTGGGATGGAGCGCGCTGGCGCGCTGGGCGACATCGCCGCCGAGGCCCTGGTCGCACGGGGCAGCCGCTGACGCACGCATGGGAGCGCGGCACACGGGGAACGCTCCAGTGTGGCCGCAGCTCCCGACAACGACGACTTCTTCCAGCAGCCCGCAGATGCGGGCACCGTCGACGCGACCCACTCCGAGGTCGCCACCGCGCCGCCGCGGCTCGGCGTGCTGGCGGAGCTGTCGGTCGAGGAGTTCGATTCCGTGGCCCGCTCGGCGCAGCTGACCTTCGTCGTGCCCGGCGGCACGATCTGCAGCCAGGGCGACCAGGCCGACCGCTTCTTCATCGTCGTCGACGGGACGGTCGAGGTCGAGCGCGATGGCGAGCTGCTGGCCACGCTGGCCGATGGCGCCTTCTTCGGGGAGAGCGCGTTGCTCGTCGGCGGGCGCCGCTCGGCGACGGTCCGGGCCCTCACGCCCTGCTCGATCTGGTCGATCGACTACGCCGCCTTCGACGCGGCGGTCGCCCACCACCTGCTCGCCGACGACGAGCACGGGCCCGAGGCCGCACGCCGTATCGATGCGACGCCGCCGACCGCCTTCGACGAACCCACCTAGGCCGCTGGCCGCTTTCGGCCGAAGTGCCTGCGTGCTGCAACAGCCGGGGTGCGTGGCCCGATGCAGCAGGCGATGAGCAGAATCCCCCGCCGCCACCGTCCATCCGCCCTGGATGGCTATAGCCGCCTCGCCCGCACCGGCACTGTCGTGGCCAGCTCGAGCGAACCGTCGACACCCGACCTGCGCGATTCGGTCGCCCAGCGTCGCCGTCGCCGTGGTGGCTGGCGCTTTGCCGGCGGCCTGCGCTTCCTCGGGCTCGCAGCCGTCCTGGTGCTGATCGTCGGCGCCTCTGTCGGCCTGGCCAGCGCCGATCCGCGCGGCGCGCGCACGTCGACCGCAGCGGCAACGCACGAGAAGACGACGCCCGTCGTTCGCGACGCGGTCGATGCGATCGATTCGATCGAGACACGGGCGGCGGCCGAGAAGCCGAAGGACCCGACGGCGACCGAGCGGGTCGCATCGACGACCGTCGCTTCTGCCGTGCCCGAGGCTGATGCCATCGTCGCACCAGCCAACGCGCAGCTGCCGGTCACCGGCGACCGGACGATCGAGATGTTCGTCCTCGCAGGAGCGACGCTGGTCCTGATGGGCATGGCGCTGCAGATCGCCGGGCAGCCGCTGCCCGCACGCGCACGAGCGCGCCGCTCTGCCTGAGCCAGCTGCCCTGAACCGGATGCGCGCGCCTGCTCGATAGTCCGGTGGACGCGCGAACGGGACGAAGGGCGGACACGATGCAGGCAGGATCACTCGCGAGCTGGGGCCAGCGCGCCGCCTTCCTCGGTGGCGCAACCGTCGTCGGCGGCCTCGCGCTGCCGGTCTCCGCGGCATTCCTCGACGGCCCGTCGACGGAGCACCTGATCAAGCCCGTGCAGTTCGGCGCGACCACGGCCATCGGCATCGGCGTCGGCGCTGCTGTCACCGGCATCGGCCTCGGCGGCGCTCACGCGCGAGCCAGCGCAATGGCGATCGGTGGAGCACTCGGCCTCGCCGGCGCCGCGATCGCCAACCAGGTCTGGGAGAACGTGCTGCTCGGCTAGCGAGCAGGCTCGATCAGCTCGCGCACGCGCTTGGCCTCGCGCGTCACGTAGTCGCGGATCTTGCGCATGCCGCCATCACGGGCGATCGCGTCGTTGAGGCGGTCGAGCTGGTCAGCGACGAGCTCGGCGTTGGGGTCCAGGCCTCGGTCGCGACGACTCGACTCGATGTACTGCGACGGCGAATCGTTCCCGCGCTTGCCGTTGCACGAGCCGCACGATGCGACCTCGTTCTCCAGCCGCGTCGGCCCACCCTTGACCTTCGGCACGATGTGGTCGCGCGTCGGCCGGGCGTTCGGCTTGCTCAGGTCGAAGCCGCACCAGGCGCAGTTGCCGTCGCCCAGCTCCAGGAGGTGCTCCAGTCGCGCGGCTGGTGACATCTGTCGTGGATCGATTCCCATGCGTGTGGTCCTACTCGTCTTCGTCGTCGGCTTCGATGCGTTCGTCGCCGAACGCGTGGCGGTCGTGGCGACCTTGGTCGTCACCCGCCTCATCATCGCCTACTCCGCGGATCGCCGCGAGCGGGTCGGTCGCGGGGATGTCCTCGCGCGCCGGTGCCGGCGTCGTCCGCTCGATCGGCGAGGCCTGGCCCGAGCCGGCGACCGCGGCCGCGCCACCAAGCTGCTGCGCCCGATTGGTCGGGTCGGCCGATCGCGCGCGCTCGATCGCCGCAGCGATCGCGTTGCCGTGCGCCGCAGCGTCGTGCACCGTGGCGCGCATCTGCATGCCGGGCGGCCCCTGCACGGGATGCTCCAGCTGCGCGTGGACCGCGGCAGCGCCGACGCGTTCGCCGATGTCGACGATCGGCGGGCGCCCGGTCAGCGGTGGGGCGGGCGACGCCTGCGGCACGGGTCGTGGAGGCACGACGGGTTCGACCGGGTCACTTCCGATAGCGCCGACTGGTGGGATGGGATCGTCTGGTGCCATGCCCATGGTCTACCCGATGTCGGGCGGGTCGATAGGTTGCCTGCATGCAGATGTGGTGCTTCCAGCATTCCGAGCGTGTCCGTCCCCTCGACGTCGAGCGGTGGGCGACCGACCGCGGCGTCGAGCTCCAGGTCGTGCGCGTCGACCTCGAGCCGCTGCCCGATCCTGCCGTCGTCGAGCAGCTGATCGTGCTCGGCGGCCAGATGAACACCGACCAGGTCGAGCAGCACCCGTGGCTCGATGCCGAACGCGACTTCCTGCGCGCGCTCGTCGCGCGACCGACGCCGCGCATCGTCGGCATCTGCCTCGGCGCGCAGCTGCTGGCCGAGGTGCTCGGTGGCAGCGTCGGGCGAGCGGAGCATCCCGAGATCGGCTGGCATCGCCTCGAGCTCACCCCTGCCGGGCAGCGCTCACCCGTCTTCGGCACGCTCGAGCCGAGCTTCGACGCGTTCGAGTGGCACGGCGACGCCTGGACGTTGCCGCCCGGCGCAGAGCTCACCGTCACGGGCGCGACGTGCGCCACCCAGGCGTTCTCCTGGGACGGTCGCGTGCACGGCGTGCAGTTCCATCCGGAGTTCACTTTCGCGCGCACGACCGAGCTCGCGGCGACCACCGCCGACGACCTCACGCGCGGCGGCGCGGTCCAGGCTGCGCATCAGTTCCTCGCCGACCCGACCCGCTTCGACCAGCTCACGTCGAAGCTCGACACGGTGCTCGACGCTGCGTTCAGCTAGCCGCCGAAGACGACGTTCCACTCGCGGAGCGCGAGCTCGGTGACGACGCCTTCGCGGAAGTACGGGTCCGCCTCGACGTAGCTACGTGCGGTCGCCTCGTCGGGCGCGTCGTAGACGAGCAGCGCGCCATCGCCGCTGCCCCACGGCCCGGACATGCGCAGCGCGCCCTGGTCGAGCAGCACCTGCAGGTGCTCGCGGTGTTCGGGTCGAACGGCCTGGACCGCATCGACGTCGGGGAAGCTGATCTCTCGTGCCCACAAAGCCATGGCGCGAGCATACCCGCGAGCTCAGGAGGTGATGTCGCGCCGGTCGAACCACCACCACGCCGCAGCGAGGAACGCGACGACGTAGCAGGTCGATTGCAGCGTGCCGGAGGCGAGCATCGTCGGGTCGGGTGGGTCGACGAACAGGTCGAGCCACGCATAGGCGTAGTGCGTCGGCAGGAAGTTGCGGGCGTCGCCGAGCGTGGGCACTACGTCCAGGATCTGCGAGAGCAGCGCGACGCCGACCGAGCCCGCCACGGCGGCGAGCGGCGCATCGAGCAGCGTCGAGAGCAGCAGGGCGATCGCCGCGAATGGCACGAGCGTGACGAACACGTAGAGGGTCGCGAGGGCGAGCCGCCCGGCACCTGCCGCGGCGGGGATCGTGCCCCCGACCGGCGTCTCCAGGTCGTGCCAGCCGAAGGCGACGAGCCCGCACGCGAGCGACATGCCGACCAGCAGCACGACGGTGATCGCGACGAGCGTCGCCGCGGCGAGCGCCTTGCGCACGAGCAGCTGTCGCCGTGTCAGCGGCGCCGTCAGCAGGTAGCGCAGCGTTCCCCACGAGGCCTCGCTCGCGATCGCGTCGCCGGCGAACAGCGCTGCGATCGCGACGAGCAGGAGCGGCGCTGCGAGGTACGTGACGTAGAGCGCGAAGGCGAGCGCGGAGTCGCTGGCGAGGTGCATGAGCTGTGGACTTGCGCCGGGTGTCAGCTCTGGCGCGCCGCGCACGACGTAGATGAGCGTCAGCAGCAGGGGCACTGCCGCGACGAGCGCGAGCACGACCTGGGTGCGACGACGCACGAGTTGTCGAATGAGCTCGTCACGCATCGGAGCCCTCCGTCACGGCGAGGAAGGCGTCTTCGAGGTCGGCGTGGTCGGCGACGACCTCCTCGAGCGTGCCGGCTGCGAGCACGCGGCCGCGTGCGATCAGCACGACGTGGGTGCAGACGCGCTCGAGCTCACCGAGCAGGTGGCTGGAGACGAGCACGGTGCGCCCGGATGCGGCGATCGAGCGGATGATCTGGCGCAGGTGGCGGATCTGCGCCGGGTCGAGCCCATTCGTCGGCTCATCGAGCACGACGAGGTCCGGCTCGCCCAACAGCGCCTGCGCGATGCCGAGCCGCTGGCGCATGCCCTGCGACCACGTGCCGACCCGGCGGTCGGCATCGGCCAGCAGGTCGACCGTCGCCAGCGCCGCGTCGACGCTGGCGGCGTCGCCGGGTCGTCCAGTTGCGGAGGCGTAGCGGTGCAGGTGCTGGCGTCCGGTGCGATGCGGCAGCAGCCCCGGCCCTTCCACGAGCACGCCCGTGCGGCGCAGCATCGGGATGCCGGGGCGAACGCGCTGGCCATACAGGTGCGCCACGCCCTGCGTCGGGCGAACCAGCCCGAGCAGCATGCGCAGCACCGTGGTCTTGCCTGCGCCGTTGGGCCCGACGAGCCCGACGATCGTGCCGGCGTCGACGCGGAAGCTGACATCCTCGACGGCCTGGAAGCCGCCGCGGTAGCGCTTGGCCAGATCCGCAGCGCGGACGGGTACCTTGCGCCAGACCGGCTCCTGGATCCGATCACGGCTGCGGTGACGCCCGACCGACATGAGGATCGCCGCGAGCACCGCGGCCCCGAAGACGGCAGCGGCGGTCCAGAGCAGGGTCGTCCACGACGCACCCGATTCGAAGGTGTCGCTGGTGCGCGTGGGGTCGCGCGCCACCGGGACCTGCAGCGCGTGGTCGGGCTCGGCGATCGACACGGCCCACTCGGCCGGGATCGGATCAGGCGCGTAGCCCGCGTCGGTGCTGCCGACCTCGATCCCGATCCTGTGTCCGGGCGCGAGGCGCCACGCCACCGGTGTCAGCCGGACCTCGAAGCGCGCGCCCTGCCCCGAATCGAGCGCCGGCACCTCTTCCACGCGCAGCGGCGTGACCAGTCCGCGCGGCACCTGCACCTGCCCGCCCGGTGACACGTCGACCAGCCGCACGAAGAGCGTGCCGGTCGGGCGCGTGCCAGCCACGACGAGCGACACCTTCGTGGCGCCGATGATCTCCAGCCCCTCCGAGGCCGGGTCGGAGACGAAGCGCGCGCGCTGCCCCTCCGGCACCTGCAAGGCCAGCTCGCTCCGCGTCAGGTCACCGAGGCCCGGCAGCGTCGTGACAGCGCTCGGTCGGCCACTCGGCGGGTTCGCGAATCGAATGCGATCCGCCGCATCCACGTCCACGTCCGGGTGCAGCCGCAGCAGTCGCGACGTCGTCTCCAGCGGAACGGTCGGCGCATGCGCATGGCCACGGCGCGCGCCCAGCTCGATCGCCAGTCGCGGTCCCGGCGCCTCGTCCCGATCATCGAGCAGGTACCGGTCGAGCCACCGAATGACGGCAGCATCGAGGTACTTCGCACCGCGCTCGTCAAGCGCGAGATCGTGTCCTGCGCGCATCCACTCCACCCGATAGGGCGTGTGCGCCTCGCGCAGCCCGTCCGCCAGCCTCGTGGCCTGCTCGAAGTCGAACAGCGAGTCGTACTGCCCCTGCACGATCAGCGTCGGCGCCTCGATCTCGTCGAGCACCCGCACGGGGCTCATCTCCTCGAGCAGCTCCCGCGCCTCGGGCGTGAACTGTCCGGCCGCGCTCGACTCGGTCCACGCGTCGCAGAGCTGCTGCGTGAGGTTGCCGCAGGGGTCGGCACTGCGCTCCTCGCCGGCGCCCGCCGCGAACAGGCTGCTCGCCCAGCCGAGCTTGAGCACGCCGCCCGGCTCGAGCGCGTCAAGCAACGAGCTCCACGCGAAGATCGGCACGACTGCATCGATCCGATCATCGGTGGCCGCCGCGAGCAGGGCGACGCCGCCACCCTGCGACGTGCCGACGATCGCGACACGCGGATCGTTCGGCGAGTCGCGCGCCACCTCCGGATGCTGCGCAAGCTCATCGATCAACGCGGAGACGTCCGCGACCTCGCCCTCCTCGGCGGCGATACCGACCTTCCCTTCCGACCCGCCCGCCCCGCGCGCCGACCAGGTCCGCACCACGAACCCTGCACGTGCCAAGGAGCGGGCCATCCGGCGCGTGTCACCCTGGTCGCCCCCGAGGCCGTGTGCCACGAGCACCGCCGGTCGCGGATCCTCGCGTGTCGCGCGCTGCGGAACCAGCAGCGTCGCCTCGAGCTCCACGCCACCGGCGCCCGCAACCGAACGCGTGTCACGCTCGACCGACCGTGTACGACCGAGCACCAGCCATGCAGCTGCGACGAGCAGCGCGATGCCGACGATGAGGAGGATGGTGCGACGTCGGCGCATCGACGCTCCTCAGTCGCCCGCGATGAAGTAGGTCCATGCGCCGTCGGGCAGGATGCCGACGCGGTAGCCGTAGTACATGTCGTCGGCACGGAACGCCGCGACCTCCTTCGCGCTGTACGCCTCCGACTCGGTCAGCGCCTGCCACTGCTCGTCCGTCGCGTTCCCGGCGTGCACCGCTGGCCAGACGTACGTCTTCCCGCCCTCAGTGCTCACTGCGTGCGGCGTCGTCAGCAGCTGGGTCATGCGAGCCAGCACCCGATCCTCGCCGTCGATCTCGCGCCAGTAGGCGCCCGGCCCTTCGCCCTGGTCATCGCCGAAGGTGAAGGCGAACTGACCACCGCTCTCGCCCGCGAGCTCGTCGAGCTCGTCGAAGTCGCAGGCCGAGGCCGCGGTCAGGATCTTGCGCCGCGTCTCCGCCACCGGCGCCGGCAGTCCCGGCTCGTCCTCGAGCAGCTCGGGCGATTCCGTCGCGCTGCATTCGACGCCCTGCTCGGTCTCGGCGGTCGTCTCCCGCGTGGTTGTCTCGTCGGTGGTCGCGGGCTCTGCATCACCCGAGTCGGAGCCACATCCGACGACGAGGAGCGCGGCGAGCAGGAGCATGCAGGTGAGGGCGGCGCGGCCGCGACTGGTTCCGAAGGTCATGTCCTCGGTCCTTCCCACTCAGCGACCGAGGTACGCCGTCGGGGGCGGCCACCGTCGGCCACGGCGCTGCCCTCAAGCGGACGTTACAGGCGACTCCGGCCCCACCGGGCGACGAAAACTGCGACACTCTCCCTTCAGGAAGTTCTCCCCGGGTATGCCGCAGTGCGGAAATTTACCCCGCATTTGGAAGGCATACATGACAGTTGAACCGACCCGCTTCGCCGATCTGGCAGGCGTACATCTCCGTACGGTCGAGGCGCTTGAGCGCAAGGGCATGACACATGCCTTCCCCGTACAGGCGGCAGTGATTCCCGTCGCCCACACCGGCCAGGACGTGCTCGTCCAGTCCCCGACCGGCTCCGGCAAGACGCTCGCCTTCGGCCTGCCGATCATCGGCAAGCTCGAGAAGAACATGCAGCGCCCCGGCGCGCTGATCCTCGTCCCGACCCGCGAGCTCGCGGTGCAGGTGACCGAGGACCTCGAGGGCATCGCCACTGGCAAGCAGCTTCGCGTGACCGCCGTCTACGGTGGCGCACCGATCCACAAGCAGGTGCAGGCAGTGCGCACCGCAGCGATCGTGGTCGCAACGCCGGGTCGTCTCGACGACCTGATCCGCAACCGCAAGATCGACCTGCGCGGCGTCGAGGTCCTCGTCCTGGACGAGGCCGACCGCATGCTCGACATGGGCTTCCAGCCGCAGGTCGACGCGATCGTCGACATGCTCAAGGGCCCGCGCCAGACGATGCTCTTCTCGGCAACGCTCGAGGGCAAGGTCGCCAAGGTCGCCGCGACCTACACGACTGACGCCGAAGTCATCCGCACGACGCTTCCTCCCGGAGCCGGCGGCAAGATCGAGCACGTCATGTGGGCAACCACGGGCGGCACCAAGGTCGACACCGTGCTCGAGTCCCTCGAGACCGAGCGTGACCTGAGCGTCATCTTCGTCCGCACGCAGCGCGGCGCCGACACCCTCGTCGGTCGCCTCCGCGAGCACGGCCACAAGGCCACCGCCATCCACGGCGGCATGAGCCAGCGTGAGCGCCTCAACGAGTACCGCCGCTTCCAGAATGCATCGTGCGACGTGCTCGTCGCCACCGACGTGTTCGCCCGCGGCATGGACCTCGATCGCATCACGCACGTCATCAACTACGACATCCCGGAAGACGCTGACACCTACCGTCACCGCTCCGGTCGTACCGGCCGTGCAGGCCGCACCGGCATCGCCATCACGCTCGTCACGCCCGCGCAGCGCAAGCAGATGCGTCGCATGGTGCGCGAGGCCGGCATTCCGCTCGAGGTCTTCGACAACCCGCGCCGCACCAAGCGCACGGGCCGCGAGGCGCTGCCGCTCGACCAGCAGTACGTCATTCCGTCGCGCAGCAACAAGCCGATCCGGGCCGGCGGCAAGCCGACCTGGGAGCGTGGCCACAAGCACGGCGAGCGAGCCGGCAGCGGCGATCGCTCTCCGGCGCGCGGCAACCAGCGCTTCGGCAACAAGGGTGGCAAGCCTGCCACCGGCGGTCCCCGTGGCGGCGCTCCGGTGCCGAAGGGCGGCCCTGGCGACGGCTCGGTGCTCAGCTACGATCCGGCGAAGGGCTTCGGCTTCATCGCTCCGGACAACGGCGGCCCGGACGTCTTCTTCCATCGCGCAGCGATCGGCGAAGCTGACCAGAGCGAGTTCCAGCGCGGCACCCGCGTCGCCTTCGGCACGCAGGAGCACGATCGCGGCATGCGCGCGAAGAACGTGAAGCCCTTCGCGTCCGATCGCAGCTAGCCACGCTGACAGATCGATTCGGCCCGGGCCGGCTCACCTCATTGGGTGGGTCGGCCCGAGTTGTGCCTGGGGATCGTCAGCCGGCGGAGGAGCGACGGCGCAGGCGGCCGTAGCGGCGGGCGGCTTCGAGCAGGTCCTCGGGCGGCTCGCCTTCGAGGGCGAGCGACTCGACGAACTCGCGGAATGCGCCGAAGGCCTCGTTGACGGAGCGGCCGAGCGCCTGCTCGACGAAGGCGCGGGGGCCGGCGATGACGTGGTGGTCGACGCCCTCGAGCACGGCGAACGTGCCCTCGAGGTCGGTGAGGATCGCGGCGCCACGCGGGAGCGACGTCAGGGCGTGGATACCCTCGTCGCTCGTTGAAGCGGCATAGCTCGGGCGCAGCCCGTCGCCGGGGATGACAGCTGAGCCACGCAGCTCCCAGCGCAGCGGCGCGGTGCGCACGACGAGCGCAGCTCGCTCGACGCCGAGCTCGCGCAGTGCGGCCGCCAGCCGTGGCGGCGCGGCCTCGTCGTCGCTGAGCAGGTCGCTCGCGACGGGCACGGCGGCCCAGCCGCGCACCCATGCCGCGCCGGCGAGGCCGGTGACCGGGTGGTGGGCGGCGCCATCGATCAGCTCCGTCGCCTGGGCGTCGATCGCCGCACGCTCGATGGGATCGGTGATCCGCAGTGCATCACCAGGGCGACGCGGCGGCTCGATGCTGCTGAGCGCGTCGACGGCGCCGACGACGCCGCGCAGCTCGGCGAGCAGCCACTCCTCGAGCTCCTCGTGGATGTAGGAGACCTGCGCCTCGACGGCCCGTGCGGGCGCCTCGTCGCGCAGCGCCAGCACTTCCTCGATCGTGCGCAGCAGCACGCGCGCCTCATGGAAGCGCTCGAACTGGTCGGTGCGCGCGCCGTGTGCGGCGATGCCGCGCTGGAGGTCGGCAAGGTCGATCAGGCCAGCACGGTTCGCGTCGATCGCCCGCAACACTGCACACAACTCGGCCAGCTCGCGGTGGTAGGCGCGCGTCTCGGAGACACGCCCATTCTCGCGCAGCACGTCGCTGACGAGTGCGGCATCGATCTCACCATCAGTGCCGACGAGCTGCACGAACTCCTCGCGCGCACCGCGCACGCGCGTGAGGACCTCGTAGACGTCGAAGGCTGGCTGGTCGGTCGGCTGCATCACTCGATGCTAGCTGCCGCTTGGCTCAGACAGCAGCCGGAAGGCCCGCGTTCGCGCGGAACAGCTCGGCCTCGTGGAGCTCGATGAGCTGCGGGAACAGGTACTGCTGGAGCACCGTCGGTTCAGCCGCACCCTGCGGATCGATCGGGAACCAGGCACGCGGCTCGGCATCGGGCTCACCGAACTCGTGGAGGTAGCTGACCTCGAACGGCGCCTGCGCCCCGATCACACAGAACCGGAACCTGCGTTCCCCATACTCGACCGTGACGAAGGTGGTGTCTTCACCACGCATCGGAATGATCGTCGTGGGAAGGGGACGGTCATGGACGTGGAGGTTCGTCATGGGCTACTGCCTGCTCGAGGTGGTGTGTGCTTCCTAGTGTGCCTGCCCCTCCGGACGCTGACGCGAAACTGTCCAAAAACTGAAACCTGCCAAAGCCTTCACGATTCGGGAGGTTCGGGAGTAGTCCAGCGCGGGGTACGCACCGTGCATGCCACGCGCTCTTCGATTTTCTACAGCTACCATCACCGTCCTCGCGGTCCTTGTCGTCTCCTTGGGTCTCGGTCCAGCGGCATGGGCTGCGCCCGCGCCCATCGACCCCGCCACGAGCCTCGGCGAGCTGCCACCGCTCCAGCCGAAGCGGACGGGAATTTCGGAGAACGAGCCGGACTACTGCCCGGACACCGTGCAGCGGGAGCCGCCGAACGAAGCGGCGACAAACACCAACAGCCTTGACGCCGGTCCGACCACCTTCCTCGTGAAGGACCTCCAGCCAAGCACCAGCTATCGACACTGCGTCTACCTCTTCAACCGCAAGAAGACCGCACGCACCTTCGAGCTGTCAACACTCGACGTCATCGGGTCGCTTGACCCCAAGGTCCGACTGACCACTGAGGAGCCTCGCGCGATGGGGACCTGGATCAAGCTCCTATCCACCACGGCCGTCCTGCAGCCCGGCGAGCGGATCAAGATTCCCTACATGTTGGCAGTCCCCGCGAACCCGCCAGCCGGCAGCCTCGCCGCCGGCATCCGAATCTCGGACGTCACCCAGCAGGCGACTACGGCCGGCGCAGCGATCCAAGCCGCGCTCGTGCTGCAGGTCCAGGCGATCTTCCCGGGCGGCGAGTCTCGGAAGGTGACGATCAAGAACGCGCAGTCGCCGCGGCTGCTGGTCCGCGGATCGGATTCACCAAGGGTCAATGTCTCGTATGTCCTCGCGAACGAAGGCACCGTGGTGAGCGTCGTGACACCCACCCTCAACATCGGCGGCCTCTTCGGCCGCAACGTAGCGGAGATCAAGTCGACCAGCGATGTCGTCACGCCGGGGAGCGCCCAGCAAATGCGGGCCACGTGGGAGGGCGTTCCGTGGATCGGCTGGTACCGCCCGTCGATCGACGTGAAGAACGAGGCAGGGACGCAGAGGGTGAAGCTCCCAGCCCTGTGGATCATCCCGCCGTGGCCGATCATTGCGGCCTTCCTCGTCGCGCTCGCACTCGTCCTGTATGCCGCAGCGCGGCGAAGGGCGGCCACGGGCTGGAAGGCGTATCTCGACGATGAGGACGACGATCCGGATGCTGAATGGAATTCGGAAGGCGACACGTACCGGTAGGCCTAAACCAAACCTCCGAAATTCGGTTACCTTCTCAAGCGGTCCCGGAGACCTGTCGAAATAGGAAGTACTACTGCCCCTCTTCGCAAGGATGCTCACTCCATGACACTCACCGCCCGTTCCAGCCGTCGGAACTCCTGGCTGCTCCTTGCACCCATGGCACTGCTCCTCATCGCAGCGGTACTTGCAAACGCCGGTATCAGCTTGACGCCGAACGCTCGCGCAATGACTGACTCCGTCGTGGTCACTGCGACCGTGAGCTCGGACCTGAGCGTCGCTGACCAGTGCGCGTCCAGCGGCACCATGGCAATCGCAGTTGCGCTCGGTACACACGCCGATGGCACATGCGCGATCAACTTCGGATCAACCAACGATTCGTCGGTGACCCTGCAGGCAGGATCGTCGGCGGGTGCCTTCTTCGCGAGCGGCTTCGCTGACGAGGGTGCCACGTGCGCAAACCTCTCCGCGGTTGACGAGGCCGGCCTCAAGGTCGTCTCGGTCGGCGCCAACGTGACCAAGGCTGCTGCTTGGACCTGCGCGCTCGGTGCTGCGGGCAACAACGCGACCACCTCCTACATGGGCGTGCCGGATGCCTTCACCAACGTCTGCGTCACCGGTGTCGTCGGTACCGCACTCACCTGCACCCTCGGCGTCGGCGTGTTCGAGGCCGGCAGCAACCTCGCTCCCGGTGGCTACGCCGGCACCCTGAACCTGAACGTCATCGCCTGACCCGGTGGCGCGCACGCGACTAGCATGCATCCGCCTTTGTGGGCACACCGTCGCACTCGCCGTCGTGATCATCGGGCTGCTGACCAACGCAGGTGTCCAGTGGACACCCGCCGCGGTCGCTGCCGGAACCGATTCGATCGTCACCACCGCAACGGTCGGCTCCTCGCTTGAGGTAGCCGACCAATGCGGGGGGGCGTTCACGGTGACGGTCACGGTGTCGGCCTTCGCTGGCAACGGTTGCGCGGTTGACTTCGGTAGCTCGAATGACGCAACGACGAACCTCCAGGTGGGATCCACCGCCGGTGCGTTCCTCGCAGGAGGCGTCTTCGGAGACCACGGGGGCAGCTGCACGGCGTTGAGCGGAGATACGACGGGGCTCAAGGTGAGTGCGGTCGGTGCCGGCGTCACGGCTGCCACTGGGTGCACGGTGAGTGCGGCAGGAACGAACGCCGACTTCGTCGGAGTGCCCGACACGCTGACCTCGATCTGCTCGTCCACGATCATCGGTACGACGAACTCGTGCACGCTCGCAGTCGGCATCATCGAGACAGGTGGCGATGCTCCTGCCGGCAACTACGCCGGCACGCTGAACCTCGACGTCATCGGATGATCACTCGCTGACACCACAGAACTCCAAGGTTCGCCCGGCTTCGGCCGGGCGAACCTTCTTCTTCCCCGGCCAGGTGCCACGTCGAATTCCATTGACGCCCTTCGAGATCCGTCCTACCGTGGGAAGCGGACAGGACCCCCCGAAGGACGAGGCTGATTTCTGATGTGTGGATGCTCGCCAGCAGGCTCGAGCACTGGAGCGTACGCAGGCGGCCCCACGGCCGCCGCGCTCGCACCCAGCTGGACTGCGTCGGCGACGCAGGCCGCAACCTTTGCCGCGCCGCAGAAGATGGCTGCCGGCTCCTACATCCAGAACCCGTCACAGAGCAACGTCAACGACGGGCGCGTGCGCAACGAGGCGCTCGCCGAACGATCGCTGCAACGGCTCAAGGCCGCCACGCAGAACATCCAGACCCCGGCCCAGGCAGCGGCGGCAGGCTACAAGCCGAACCCGTCCGCGCCCGACCACTGGATCAACGACAACACCTTCAAGACCCGCAACGGCTACGACCTCGAGCAGCCGGCGACGCTGATGTTCGAGGGCCAGCAGCTGGTCGGCGTCATGCTGAGCCACGACCCGGGCAAGGGCGCACCGCCGGACCTCGGCGCGGGCAGCTGGCACACGCACGGCGGCACCGCCGGTGAGGAGTACGCCTCCCACGTCTGGTTCAACAAGCCCCTGGCAACTGCCTTCGGCACAGAGGTCGGCGACGTCTGAAGTGACCGCCTGACGTAGGTTTGACCTGCATCGGCGCATCGTGATCGTTCGGTTCGGGAACGCTTCGAACATGACGACTGCCGCGACCACCTCAGACATGGGCGGCGACCTGCCCGCCGCGACGCCCAGCGAATGGTTCTCGACCGACCTCAAGCGCACGATCGGCAAGCGCGCGCTCGTGCTGTTCGTGATCGGCGACATCATCGGTGGCGGCATCTACTCGCTGATCGGCGTGGTCGGCGGTGACGTCGGCGGTGCGATCTGGGCGCCCTTCGCGCTCGCCTTCGTGCTCGCACTGCTCACGGCAGCCTCATATGCGGAGCTGATCACCAAGTACCCGCGCGCCGGCGGCGCTGCGGTCTTCATCCGGCGTGCCTACCGCTCCAGCACGCTCGCCTTCGTCACCGGCGTGGCGGTCCTGGCGAGCGGCCTGACGAGCGCGGCGACGCTGGCGACCGCATTCGGCGGCCAGTACTTCCAGACGCTCATCGACGCGCCCCAGCTCTCGGTGTCACTCGGCTTCATCGCCGTCGTAGCGGCGGTCAACCTACGCGGCATCAAGGAGTCGGTGGCGATCAACGTCGTGCTGACCCTGATCGAGGTCGGCGGCCTGCTGCTGATCGCGGTCGTCGCCGGCGGCATGGTGTTCAACGGCGACGCCGAGCCATCGCGCGCGATGGACTTCATCGGCGGCGAGAGCATCTTCCTGCTCGTGCTGAGCGGTGCGGCGCTCGCCTTCTACTCCTTCGTCGGCTTCGAGGACACCGCCAACCTCGCCGAGGAGGTCGAGGACCCATCGCGCGTCTACCCGCGCGCCCTGCTCTGGGGCCTCGGCATCGCGGGCTGCATCTACATGCTGATTACCGTGCTGACGTCGATGGCCGTGCCGACGAGCGCGCTCGCCGCCAGCGACGGCCCGCTGCTCGAGGTGATCGAGCGCGGCAGTGACATCCCACTCAAGCTGTTCGCGGTGATCGGCCTGTTCGCGGTCGCCAACGGCGCGCTCATCAACATGGTGATGTCGAGCCGCCTGCTCTACGGCATGAGCCGCGAAAACCTCGTGCCGGGCGCGTTCGGGCGGATCCTCGGAGGGCGGCGCACGCCGTACGTGGCGATCCTGTTCACGACGGTGCTGGCGGCGATCCTGATCTCGACGGGTGACATCGCGACGCTCGCCTCGACGACGAGCCTGCTGCTGCTGTGCGTGTTCATCCTCGTCAACGGCGCGACGCTGCTGCTCCGACGCGAGGACGTCGAGCACGACCACTTCCGAGCGCCGACGATCGTACCGGCACTCGGCATCCTGGTCTGCGCCGGGCTGCTGACGCAGCAGGAGGGCGCGACCTTCGGCCGGGCCGGCATCCTCGTCGGCATCGGGCTCGTGCTCTGGGCGATCAACCTCGTATGGGATCGCTGGCGCGCGGGTCAGGCAGCGGCGTGAGCTGCGCCTCGATCGCGTCGCGGTGCGGCTCGAGCCACGGCGGCAGGATCACCTTGGAGCCGAGCTCCGCGAGCGTGCCGTCGATCGTGAAGCCGGGGCCGTCGGTCGCGAGCTCGTAGAGCACGCCGCCGGGCTCGCGGAAGTAGAGCGCCATGAAGTAGCTGCGGTCGACGAGGCCGCTGCTGTGCAGCCCCGCGCGCTCGAGCGCGTCGACCCACTCGGCCTGGTCGTCACCGACGGTGAAGGCGACGTGATGGACGACGCCCGCGCTCTGGTTGCCCGGCAGCTGGGGCGCCGGGTCGAAGGCGATCCAGCCGCCACGCTGCTCACCGCGCAGCTCGAAGGCGCCGGAGGGCAGCTCCGTCGCGCCCATCAGGTCGCGCAGCACTGCAGCGCTGGCTTCCGGGTTGCGGCTGTAGGCGCGCACGCCCTCGAAGCCCTGGAGCGCGAACTCGGCCGGGATGTCCGGGTGCTCGGCGCTGAGCGGCGCGTCGTCGGTCGTGTTGATGACGAGCTCGTGGGCGAGGCCCTCGGGGTCGGCGAAGCGCAGCGAGGTGGGCGCGCGCATCGCCTCGACGCCATGCTCGCTGAGGTGGGTTTCCCAGAAGTCGAGCGCCGCGGCGGAGGCGACGCGCCAGACGACGCGGTGCACCATGCCGGCGCCGGGGCGACCGGGGGTCGCGCCGGGGTACTCGAAGAAGGTGAGGTCCGAGCCGGGGCGGCCTTCCTCATCCGCGAAGAAGAGGTGGTAGACGGTCGGGTCGTCCTGGTTGACCGACTTGGCTACGAGGCGCAGGCCCATCGTGCCGGTGTAGAACGCCACGTTGCGGGCGGCGTCGCCGGTGATTGCGGAGATGTGGTGGATGCCGTTGAGAGGTCGCATGTCGCACATGGTATCGCCATTTGATTGCGCGCGCAACTATGTGTGAGGCGAGCGCGCGGCGTAGCATCGCGGCGTGCCCCTCGACCTCCTCCTGATCACCCTTGCCGCGCTCGTCGGCGTCCGGCTCCAGCGTCGTCCCGGCGCCGATCGGCTGCGCGAGCGGATCTGGAATGCGAACTACGTGCTGCTCATCCCGGCAGCGGCGGTCTTCGCGTTCCTCTCGATCGACCTGGACCGTGCGCTGCTTGGGGTCATCGCGTGCGGCGTCGCGGCGTGGTGGGCGACCGTCGCGCTGGGCTGGCTCTGGGCGCGCGGGACGGCGCGCACGCGCTCGATGCGCGGCGCGCTGATACTAATCGCGGGATTCCCGAACACGGGCTTCGTCGGCTACCCGCTCGCGCACCTCGCCTTCGGCGCGGAGGGGCTGCGGCTGGCGGTCATCTACGACCAGGTCAGCCTGCTCATTCCCTCGGTGGTCGTCTCGACGATCATCGCGCGCCGCCACGCGACGACACCCAACGAGGCCGCGTCGCTGCGCCGACAGGTGCTGCTGAGCCCGCCGCTCTGGACCGTGCTGATCGTGGTCGCGCTTCGACTGACGATCGTGCGTGAGCCGGTGGAGCTGGATGCGCTCGGTACCGTGATCGGGCGCGTGATCGGCCCGATCGGCTTCCTGCTGCTCGGCATGTCGATCCCGCTGCACGGCTTCCGCCACGACCGCCACGACGTCGTGCTGACGGCCGGCGCCGTGGCGATCCGGCTGCTCGCCGCGCCCGCGCTGGTCTGGTGCGCGGCGCAGGTCTTCTCGGTCGACGTGCCAGCCGCGCTGTACCTGATCGCCGCGATGCCGACCGCCTTCCATGCGCTCGTGATGTCCCGGCTCAACGACCTCGAGGTCGCGGTCGTGCGGCTCGGCGTGGTGGCCAGCACGGTGATCGCGGTCGTCGGCACGGTCGCGTGGAGCGTGGCGTAGGGCGATGCGAGGTCGGGTAGCCTAGCGCCGATGCGACGTCTCTCTCCCCCCGCCCTTGCAGCATTCGCAACCCGTCACCCCTGGCGTGTGGTCAGCACCTGGCTCGTCATCCTCGTCGCGTCGATCGCCGTGGTGGCGACGCTGCTCGGACCGGCGCTCGACGCCGACGATGGTCCGACCAACCGTCCCGAGTCGATCCGCGCCAGCGAGGCGATCGATCGACATGCGCCCGACACGCGCGGCGCGAGCGAGCTCGTCGTCGTGCGCTCGGAGCGCTACCGCGTCACCGACCCGGAGTTCGCGAGCTTCCTGAGCGATGCGATCGAGGATGCCGGAGAGATCGAGGGCGTCGAGATCGCGAGCGTCAGCGAGGACATGGCCGCGGACGCGAGCATCGGCGATGTCGTTGCTGCGCTGCCCCGTTCGGAGGATGGCCACGCGGTGCTCGTGCCACTGAGCCGCAACGGCGGCGACGCCGAGGAGACGGCAGAAGAGCTCGTCGAGCGCGCCGAACAGCTCAGTCGTGACCCCGACTTCTCGGTGCGCGTGACCGGCGATTCGATCGTCACCCACGACATCAACCTGCTGTCGCAGCGCGACCTCGAGGAGGGCGAGCTCAAGTTCGGCCTGCCCATCATGCTCGTCGTGCTCGTGCTCGTGATCGGCACATTGACCGGCGCGGCGCTGCCGCTGCTGCTCTCGTTGTTCACGATCGTGACGGCGCTGGCGCTGGCCGCCCTGATCGGGCTCGGCATGGACCTGAGCGTCTTCCTGATCAACATGGTGTCGGGCATGGGGCTCGCGCTGGGCGTCGACTACTCGCTGTTCGTGCTGAGCCGCTATCGCGAGGAGCGGGCGAAGGGCGCCGGGCGCGACGCGGGGATCGAGATCACCGGCCGCACGGCCAGCCGCGCCGTGCTGTTCAGCGGCATCACCTTCATCATCGCGCTGTTCGGCATGCTGCTCGTGCCGACCTCGATCATGCAGAGCCTCGCGCTCGGCGCGATCCTCGTCGGCCTGACCTCGGTGGCTGCCGCGCTGACGCTGCTGCCCGCGCTGCTGCGCCTGCTCGGCGATCGCGTCGACCACTTCCGCGTGCCCTTCACGCGTGGCGGCAAGCCGCAGATCGGCGACGACTGGCACACCGGCGCCTGGGCGCGCGTGATCCGCGTCGTGATGCGCCGGCCATGGCCGTGGGCGATCGCCACGACGCTGCTGCTGCTGGCCGCCGCGTCGCCACTGCTGGGGATGCACACGGGCGCGGGCGGCGTGGCGACGCTGCCCGAGGATGTCGCCTCGCGCCAGGGCTATGAGGCGCTGCAGCGTGACTTCCCCGATGCGACCTTCGCGCCGGCGCGCATCGTCGTGACCGCGCCCGACGTCACCGATCCTGCGATCACTGCCACGGTGCGCGAGCTCGAGCAGGCGCTCGAAGGCGACGACCGCTTCGGGGCGCCGGCGCGGACCGTCTCCGAGGACCGCCGCCTGCTCAAGCTCGACGTGCCGGTCGGCACCGATGCCCTCGACGCCCCCGCCGTCGCAGCGGTGCGCGACCTGCGCGCTGACATCATCCCGGCGGTGTTCGATGGCGACGGGCCGACCGTCGGCGTGACGGGGCTGACCGCCGCCAACGTCGACTACTTCGACATCATGCGCGACTGGGTCGTGCCGGTCTTCAGCATCGTGCTGGCGCTCAGCTTCCTCGTGCTGATGGTCGTGTTCCGCTCGATCGTCGTGCCGATCAAGGCGATCCTGCTCAACCTGCTGTCGGTCGGCGCGGCCTACGGGCTGCTCGTGCTCGTCTTCCAGCATGGCGTCGGCGCGGAGCTCTTCGGCTTCCAGCAGGTCGACGTGATCGAGGCGTGGGTGCCGCTCTTCCTGTTCAGCGTGCTGTTCGGGCTCTCGATGGATTACCACCTGTTCCTGCTGACGCGCATCCGCGAGCGCTGGGCGAACACCGGCGACACGCGCGAGGCTGTGGCCTGGGGCGTCTCCACCACGTCGCGGCTGATCACCGGCGCGGCGCTCATCATCGTCGCCGTCTTCATCGGCTTCGCGCGCGGCGACCTGGTCATGTTCCAGCAGATGGGCTTCGGCGTCGCCGTCGCGCTGCTGCTCGATGCGACGATCATCCGTGGCGTGTTGCTGCCGGCATCGATGGTACTGCTGGGCGACCGCAACTGGTACCTGCCGCGCTGGTTGCACTGGCTGCCGCGCGTCGAGCTCGAGCACTGAGCCCGCGGGGTCAGGCGGTCATTCGCTCCTGCGCGCGGCGCGTGCCCCGCTCGACGACCTCGACCGGTCGCGCCATGAGCACGGCGCCGGTGACGACGAGCCAGAGCCAGAGCACCAGCATCGGGAAGAAGGCCGCCGAGGCCAGCCCGATCACGCCGGTGACGACGCTGAACCAGCCGAGCCAGGCCGGGAGCGACTGACGCAGGACCTCGGCGCCGAAGGCGATCGCCGCGAAGCCGACCAGCACGTGGGCGTTGGTCAGCGCGAAGTAGGCCGCGGTATCCCACACCTCGAGCGAGCTGACATCGGGCGTGAATGCGTCGAGCTGGGCCGCCTCTGTCGGGGCGAGCAGGATCACGTCACAGATGAGCAGCAGCGCGGCAGCTCCGCAGAGCGAGCCGACGGCGACCAGCGACCCGGTCACGCGATGCAGCGCCGTGGCGAACCAGACCAGTCCGGCGGCCGCCACGACGATCAGTGCGTGCACCCACAGGCCCTCGAAGTCGTCGAGGTACGACGCGAGCTCGCTCGGCTCTTCGGTCGGCATGCCATCGCCGATGAAGATGAACGACAGGATCATCGCCATGACGGTGATGATGCCGCCCAGTCCGCTCCAGATGCCGCGCATGACCCACTCCCTCGTTGCACTGTCCTGATCGACGGAATCCCTACCCGGCGCGGCAATGAGCAGCCGCGCCGCACCCACATCGTGCGGAACATCGCAGCGCGGTGCTGCCGCGTTTAGCTGCCGGCGCAGCGGAAAAATTTTCTGCTGATGCCGCCCGAGCGGCGGCGCGACAGCACGTAGGAGATCGACATGGACACCAGCGATATCGTCCTCATCGTCATTGCCGCCATCGTCGTGCTGGCGGTCCTAGCCTGGGCCGCCATGCGGATGCAGAGCCGACGCAAGGTCCACCACCTCGAGGAGACCGCCCAGCAGCGACGTGAAGCCGCCGCCGACCGCGAGACCGAAGCCGAGGCGATGCGCGCCGACGCCGAGAGCGAGCGGCGCCGCGCCGAGCAGGCTGCCTCCGAAGCACGTGAGCTCGAGCAGGAAGCCGACGAGCGCGCACGGCTGGCGCTGGGCACCGAGGCCGAGGCCGACGCCGTCCTGGCCGAGGCGGACGAGCACCTCACCGCAGCGAGCGAGGCCGAGCGCGAGGCGCGCACGGCGCGACGCCAGTGACAGCGACGCACTCTCGACCTTTGCGTGGTCGCGAAGTACCTGAACAAGCGTGCGTGCGCATCGTTTAGGTGCCGTCCTCCCGGAAAAATCGTGGTCTGAACACACCACGATTTCTTGGAGAACCACCATGGCGACAGACCTCGCACACCGCGGTCCACATGCGGGACGCGGCATCGACTGGCCACCCGACCAGCTGCAATCCGGCATCGACACCGACGGCTCGCCTGCGTCCAGCCTGGCTGGACCGCTCGCCCGCGGCTTGGGCTGGTTCAGCCTCGGGCTTGGGCTCGCAGAGCTGTTGGCGCCGCGCAGTGTCGCCAAGATGATCGGTGTCCCGCCCACCACCGGGACGCTCGCCGTCACGCAGCTGATGGGCGTGCGCGAGCTGGTGCACGGCCTGGGCATCCTCTCCAGCGACCGCCCGGCACCCTGGGTCTGGACACGCGTGGCCGGCGATGCGCTGGACCTCGGGCTGCTGAGTCGCAACCTCGACCGCGCCGGTGCCAACCGGACGCGCGTCGCAGGCGCGATGCTGGCCGTGGCCGGCACCACCCTCGGCGACCTCTACGACAGCACCCAGCTGCCGCGTACCGCGCCGGCCGCGATGAACGTGCCGATGCGTGTCGCAACGAGCATCACGATCAACCGCAGCGCCGACGACCTCTACCGCTACTGGCGTGACCTCGAGAACCTGCCCGACGTGATGACCCACCTCAAGTCGGTGGAGGATCTCGGCGCCGGCATCTCGCGCTGGACGGTACGCGCCCCGCTCGGCTCCTCCGGCACCTGGGATGCGGAGATCGTCGAGGACGCGCCTGGCGTCGTCGTGGCCTGGGAGTCGCTCCCCGGCTCCGACATCCCGAACTCCGGCGAGGTGCGCTTCAAGCCGGCACCAGGTGACCGCGGCACCGAACTGCACGTGCTGCTGCATTACGAGGCACCGGCCGGACCGATCGGCGCCGCCGTGCTGAAGCTCTTCGGCGACGACCCCGTGCAGCAGGTCAAGGATGATATCCGCCGCTTCAAGCAGGTCATGGAGACGGGCCAGGTCGTGCGCTCCGACGGCGCGGCGCATGGCATGGATGCGCGCTCCCAGCCCAAGCAGCGACCCGCCCGGCCGCACTCCAACTGACACCGAAAGGATCCATCATGAAGGCCAACTGCTGGCAAGGACGCAACCACGTCGAGGTCGAGAACGTCCCCGACCCACGAATCATGAACGCCCGCGATGCCGTGGTGAAGATCACCTCGACCGCGATCTGCGGCTCCGACCTGCACCTCTACGACGGCTTCATGCCGACGATGCAACACGGCGACATCCTCGGGCACGAGTTCATGGGCGAGGTCGTCGACATCGGCCCGGGCGTGGACAACCTCAAGATCGGCGACCGCGTCGTCGTCCCCTTCCCGATCGCCTGCGGCAACTGCAACGCCTGCGAACGCGAGCTCTTCTCGCTCTGTGAGAACTCCAACCCGAACGCGGGCATCGCCGAGAAGCTGCTCGGCCACCCGACCGCGGGCATCTTCGGCTACTCCCACATGACCGGCGGATTCGCGGGTGGTCAGGCCGAGTACGCACGGGTGCCCTTCGCCGACGTCGGCCCGATCAAGATCGAGAACGACCTGCCCGACGAGTCGGTGCTCTTCCTCTCCGACATCTTCCCGACCGGGTGGATGGGCGCGGAGATGTGCGACATCCAGCAGGGCGACGTCGTCGCGGTCTGGGGGGCTGGGCCGGTCGGCCAATTCGCGATCGCCAGCGCCTTCCTGATGGGCGCCGAACGGGTGATCGCGATCGACCGCTTCGACTACCGACTGCGCATGGCGCGCGAGCGAAATGGCGCCGAAACGCTCAACTACGAGCACGTCGATATCCCCGAGGCACTCAAGGAGCTGACCGGCGGACGCGGCCCCGACTCCTGCATCGACTGCGTCGGGATGGAGGCGCACTGCGCGCACACCGTGCCGCACCTCTACGACCGCGCCAAGCAGGCGGCGCGGCTCGAGACGGACCGTGGCCATGCGCTGCGCGAGGCGATCATGTCCTGCCGCAACGGCGGCACCGTCTCGATCGTCGGCGTCTACGGCGGGACGATGGACAAGTTCCCCGTCGGCTCGCTCATGAACAGGTCGATCCAGATCCGCACCGGTCAATGCCACGTCCAGCGCTATCTCAAGCCGTTGCTGCAGCGCATCGAGGATGGGGACATCGACCCGAGCTTCGTGATCAGCCACTACATGTCGCTCGATGATGCCCCGCTCGGCTACGAGACGTTCAAGCACAAGCAGGACGACTGCATGAAGGTCGTGCTCAAGCCCTGAGCTGCAGGGCTACTCGTCGGCGGCGGCCGCGTCGAGCAGCGTGTGGACGATGCGGTGGGTCATCCCCCACAGCACGTCGTCGCCCAGCGCGATCGCGGGGAACGAGCGCTCGACACCGTCGGGCAGTGACAGTCGGTGCTCGATGCGATTGTCGATGCTGCGGAGGTGCGCGAGCGGCACCCACTGGAAGTCGGCGACCTCTTCGCTGAGGCTCGCCTCGGCATCGTCGACCGACCAGACGAACGGATAGACGGAGATCGGCGGCAGCGCCGGGTTCATCGGCAACAGCGACGGGAGGGCGCCGAGCAGGCGCGCGTCGGCGACGGTGAGGTCGATGCCCACCTCCTCGGCCGTCTCGCGCTGCGCGGTGTGCACGGGATCGACGTCCGTCGGCTCGCGGCGACCACCTGGCAGCGCCATCTGCCCGCTCCACACGTCGCCTGCGCGCTCGGCGCGGCGAATCAGCAGCAGCTCGAGGTCGTCGCCAGCGGCAGGACGCAGGATCGCGGCGACGGCCGCGATCCGCGAGCGCTTGCCGGCCGCGAAGCGCTCGGTTTCGGCGGGCACCACGATCGACGCGGGCGCATCCAGCGACGCGGTGATCCGGGCAAGCTGTTCGACGACGGCGGTCACGCTTTGAGTGTACTGACTGTCTGGGCGCGGCACGATGTGGGGGCAGGAGTCGAAAGGACGGTATGGCAGCGCGCGCTCCACAATCAGCCTTCACGCTCGGATCCACCGGCACCGACGCCACGTCCGAGACGGTCACGATGTATCGAGTCGTGGGTCCGCGCGAGCGTGCGCTGCTCGAGGCTGACGACTGGCGACGGTTGCCGCGACGCGCCGACTGGTCGGTCATCCTCGTCAAGCTGGTCGAGGAGGGCGACGCCTTCGACACCGTCCATCACCACCGTGCACGTCGTGCTGCGGCGACGCCCCTGTCGGTGGTCGAGGTGCAGGTCAGGCGAGACTTCGCGGAGTCGCTGCGGGTCGAGCTTCCCGACCGTCTTGCGGGTCGCACCGAGTACTGGGTCGAGGCGCAACGGCTCGATGAGTTCAACGCGAACATCGTCGGTCCGATCCGCCAGCTCTGAGCTTTCCACGGCGCGATGCGATATCGATCAGGCCTGCTTCTTCCCGCAGGTTTGGCCTGCGTTTCGGGCGCCGGCCCGGGCACATCTTCCTTCACGGTCCACGTCGGGAGGTTGCACATCATGGGAAGCAGGATTGATCGCGCATTGGTTGGCGAGCTGCTGGATGCTCGCGCCGACGCGGGCTACCTGTCGATCTATGTCGGCCTCGACCTGGAGGACCCCGGCCGCTGGGAGCTCGACCTCCGGCACGAGCTGGAGGCCGCCGGTCTCGTGCCCGAGCGCGGCGCGCATGCCACGCCGGTGCAGCAGACCGCCGCTCGGGCGATGCGCGTGGTGCACGAGCGGCTGCAGGTTCCTGCAGAGGTTGCGCGCGGGCTCGTCGGATTCATCTCGATCGACGATGCGGCAACCGACCCGGTCTGGCTCGAGCTCGGGGAACCGCTGCCCAATGCCGTCGTCATCGCATCCGCGCCGTACATCGCACCGCTCGTCGACATGTGGGAGACGCTGCGCCCGACCGGCGTGATCATCGCCGGCCGCACCTCGGTCACGATCTGCGAGTGGAACGGCCTCGACCTCGACCAGCTCGACCACATCGAAGCCGACGTCGACACGACGGAGTGGCGCCGCTTCGAGGGACCGGCGCAGTCCGGGCGCAGCGGGCAGGTGTCGTTCGCCGACCAGGACCGCTTCTCCGACCGGCTGGACCGCCGGCGGCTCGATGACCTCGAGGAGGCGATCGGCCCGGTGCTGGCCAGCCGAACCCGGGTGCGCAGCTGGGAGCGCGTGATCTGGTTCGGCGTGAGCGAGGTCGCGAATCGGCTCGGGACACGCATCCCAATGAGCGTTCGCCAGGTCATCGGCGGCGACGAGGAGCTGCTGAACGTGCCGCGCAGCCGCATCATCGAAGCAGTACGCGAGGCGGTCCACGGCGACCTGCACTACCGCGAGCACCAGCTTATCGAGATGATCCGGGAGACGGTTCCCGCCCGGCTCGCGCGCGGCGTCGAGGAGATCGAGGAGCTCGCGCAGCAGGGCAGCGTCGACCTGCTCATGCTCGACCATGAGTCACCGGCCGACACGGAGGGGCGCCGCTCGATCGAGCACCTGATCCGCTCCGTCTACGAACAGGGCGGCGAGGTGTTCGCCTTCCACGACGAATCACTGGCCGCCGAGACGAGCGTCAGTGCGGTCGCGACGCTGCGGTATTGAGGGGCTGGCTCGGGCGCTGGAACGCGCGCTGGCACATACCCGATACATGGGGGATCGGCGTTTTCGACGTCGAGCGTTCCTGGGGGGGTACACCATGACGATCATTTCCGAGGGCCGAAACGTGCTCACGCGTGCAGCCAAGCTGCTCGACCACGTCACACCGAACGACACGAGCGCTGCCG
>JAOPYV010000184.1 GCA_025964435.1 Thermoleophilia bacterium
GCCACCGATGTTGTAGACCTCGCCGGGCGTGCCGTTGAGCAGCGCCGCCAGCACGCCGGCCGCGTGGTCGCGCCCGTGGATCCAGTCGCGGATCTGGCCGCCGTCGCCGTAGACCGGGAGCTTCTCGCCGTCGAGCGCGTTCGTGACGAACAGCGGGATCAGCTTCTCCGGGTACTGGTTCGGGCCGTACGTGTTCGAGCCACGGGTCACGATGACCGGCAGGCCGAAGGTGTGCATGTAGGCGAATGCCTGGAGGTCGCCACCGGCCTTCGACGCCGAGTAGGGCGAGGAGGGGTTCAGCGGATGCGTCTCGGTGAAGGCGCCCTCGTCGATCGAGCCGTAGACCTCGTCGGTCGAGACCTGCAGGTAGCGCTCGACGCCGACCTTCTTGGCGGCCTCGCAGAGGATGTAGGTGCCGAGCACGTCGGTCTGGATGAAGTCGACCGCGCCGTGGATCGAGCGATCGACGTGGCTCTCGGCCGCGAAGTTCACCACGTGCGTGATGCCTTCCATCGCCTTGGCGACGGCCGCGGCGTCGCGGATGTCACCCTCGATGAAGGTGTAGCGCGGATCATCGGCGATGTCGGCGACGTTGGCCGGGCTCGCGGCGTAGGTCATCGCGTCGAAGTTGACGACCTCCACGTCGGCGTGCCGCTCGAGCACGAGGTGGAGGAAATGGGATCCGATGAAGCCGGCGCCGCCGGTGACGAGAATACGCATGGCTGGATCCTAGCTACTCGGCGCGAATGGCCGCGTCGATGTGGAGGCCGTCCGATGGCCGGAGGAGGAAAATCGACGATCGTACGACTCGTCGTTCCTGATGCCGTGGGTATGATCCGCTCCGGGATCCAGGACGGGGTACTTCCATGGTGCAGGGAACGCAGAGTGTGGGAACGAGGCGACGCCGCAAGGCGGCGCCCGCTGCTGCGCCCACGCACGCCCAGGCCCAGGCCCCCCAGATGCTTGCGCTCCGCGCCAAGGTGACGGCTGCCACGGTCAAGCTGCCCGCCACGCTCGAGCTCGGCCAGTTCAGCAAGGTCGAGGGCGGCTGGCGACCCGACTTCGAGAAGGCGCGCGAGTACGCACGCAAGATCCTCGCCACGATCGACTTCTCCAAGCGCGACATCGTGCTGTGGGTGCCCGGCACCGACGCCCTCGGCGTGCATCCCGATTTCACGCGCGCGATGAAGTACCTCTACCAGGGCGGCGACGTCTCGCTGACCGCGGTCGACTACGAGCCGACCTGGTCGCTGCGCGACTCGATGCCGACCGGCCTCGCCACGATGAAGTACGTGCTCGACGGCATCCGCCAGATCCTCGCGGCGCGCGGCGACACGGCGCAGCATCGCGTGCTGCTCGGCGGCCTGAGCCAGGGCGCGTGGGTGATCGGCGAAGCGGTCGCTGATCCGAAGGTCGGCAAGATCGTCAGCCGCGCCGCGCTGATCGGTCACCCGTGGCTCGCGCACCATCAGTACGACGAGGGCCAGGATCCGCGCGTCGGCGTGATCAACCATCGCGGCGACCAGATCGCGATGCCGATCAACGGTGATGCCGGCGAGGGCATGGACACGATGACCGCGGTGCGCACCGGCAAGCTCAAGGAGAACCTCGGGCTCGCGGCCAAGGTCATTCTCAAGAACCCGCTCCACGGCGTGCTGCTGCTGCAGAACATGCTCCACGGCGTCCAGGCCGTGCGTCCGTTCACGCGCGACCCACACCAGTACGACATGGAGATGCCGCGCCTCGTCAACTTCCTCCGCACCGGCGTGATGGACAAGTCGAACGAAGAGCTCGACGAGGAAAAGCGCATCAAGGAGCAGGCCCAGAAGGCCGCCAACCAGGCGTAGCGCCCTGGGCGCGCCGGCTCAAGCCGCGTTGCTTCCCGCCGATGCAGCGACAGTGCGTCGGCTCCACCTCCCCATCCTCCTGCTGCTCCTGCTCGTGCTCGGCGCATGCCTGCCCGCGAGCGCCAGCGCCGCTGTCGCGCGGCCGAGCAGCCTCTGGCTCAACTCCGTCGGCACCCACGCGGCATCGATCCGCTGGGTGCCGGTCACGGGCGCGCGGCTCTATGACGTGCGCCACGGCACGCGACGCATCGCGCTGATGCGCGGCACCAGCCTGCTCGTGCGCGGGCTGCTCCCGGCGACCTACCAGCAGTACACGGTGACGACGATCGGTGCGGGCGGCGCGCGCTCGGTCGCGACGGATCCGCTGCCCGTGGTGACACGAGCCTCGACGGCCTGCACCCACTTCGTCTCCACGCGCGGAAGCGACGCGGCGCGCGGCTCCGAGAGTGCCCCGTGGCGCACCCTGACCAGGCTCGTCGATGCCTGGCGACCGGGCTGGGTGGGCTGCGTCAGCGGCGACTTCGTCGAGGACGTGTCCATCCGGCGCGGAGGTCAGGGCACGAGCAAGGTGACGCTTCGCGCTTGGCCCGGCAGCCGCGCCTCGGTGCGGGGGCGGCTCTGGATCGCCGACGGCGCCGACCATGTCGTCGTCTCGGGGCTGCGGCTCGATGGGCGCGCGCTGGATGACACGAACCGCGACTCCCTGCCGAGCCCGACGATCAACGGCGACTTCGCGATGCTGCTCGGCAACGACATCTCCAATGCCGGCACGCGCGTCTGCGTGGTGCTCGGCTCGATCCGCGGCTACGGCACGACGAGCGCGACGACGCTCGCCTACAACCGCGTGCATGACTGCGGCCAGCGCGGCGTGAACACCCACCACGGGATCTACGTCGAGAGCGCCGACGCGACGCGCATCGTCCACAACGTGATCGCCGACAACGCCGACCGTGGGATCCAGCTCTATCCCAACGCGCAGCGTTCGATCATCATCGGCAACCTGATCCAGGGCAACGGCGAAGGAATCATCTTCTCCGGCGCCGAGGGCTACGCCTCGAGCCGCAACAAGGTGCTCGGCAACGTGATCGCTGGCAGCGAGCTGCGCTCCAACCTCGAGCACTACTGGGAAGCACCGAGCCGGCCCGGCGTCGGCAACATCGCGACGCGCAATTGCCTCGGCGGGGCAGCGCAGGGTGACATCGCCCTGCCGACGAGTGGCTACGTCGCGCGCGGCAATGTCAGTGGCGTGCTGCGCTATCGCAACGCGGCCGCCGGCGACTTCCGGCTCACCGCGGGATCGGGCTGCGCCAGCTTCCTACGCTCGGGTCCACTGCCGCTCGCTCCGTTCGGCTGACGGATATCGCGCACCGCACCTGGTGCAACATTCCGTGCCCGGCGCTCGATATCCGGGGAGCAGCGCCGCCGCCGGGGGAATCGTGGGCGCGCGCCGTGCTTGGGGGCCGATTGATGTCATCGATGACGAGCGTGCGCGGAGCCGGACAGCCGGCTGGTGGGCCGGCTGCGCCGGTGAAGATCGGCGCCGTTTCGGCGGGCGCGGCTGCAGTCGGCACGGCCGGCGCGCTCATCTGGCAGCGCATCGCCCACCAGGGCAGTGCAGTACCGCGAGCGCTGGCGATCGGCGCCGTCGTCGGTGGAGCAGTGGCTGGGGCCATGCTGCTGTCGGAGTACCGGGCAGACCCGCGCCGCAGCACGCTGGAGAAGCATGCCGCGACCGGCGCCCTGGCCGTGGTCGCCGGGGCTGGCCTGATCGCGACGGCCAAGCTGGGCAAGCGGCCACTGACGGCAGTCGCCGAGCTCCCCACGCCGGTCCGACAGGGACTACCGTACCCCTTCGATGCACGTCCGCTCCCGACACTGAACTCACGTGCGCGATCCCACATCCTCGGCGGAGGCGGGTACACGTCGGAGCAGGGCGTCAAGTTCAGCGGCGGGCACCGGCACGGCACGGGCCTTC
>JAOPYV010000193.1 GCA_025964435.1 Thermoleophilia bacterium
GCTTCCGTTCACCGGTGCAGAGGACAATATTTTGCTGCTCGCGTTGGCTGGGCTGCTCGTGCCGATGGGTGTGCTCCTGTATAGCGCCGCCCGTCGCGGCGATCTTCGACTCCGTCTTGCGATGCCACGATTCCAGTGGACAACATCGGACGAGGTCGCGACCCGCCTTGAGCCCGCGATCCACGTCGTCCCCGCTACCGATCCCAGTGTCTTCCAGTGGGCAGATCGCTGAGTTGGAGTTCGAACGCGGGGCCTGAGTCTTGCCATGTGTCGTACGTGCTATTTCGCGCTTATCTTCGTGGGCCGGGTGCCGATTCGTACGTCGTGGGTCTGGAGATCGCGACAACCCGTATGCGTGAGATTCAGGGCATGGCTTCCGCCATGGCCATTGGCGTGCAGGCAGCGCCGCCTAGCCCTGATGCTAGGAACGGCGCGTTCGCGGCGACATTGCGGACAACGCTGGATCCCACGATCGCCACAGGCTCACCTGACGCCCTGAGTGCGACACGGACCACCGACGCACTGCTGGCGCAAATGGCTGGTGCCCAAGGGTTGGGTGTCGAATCCATGCTGGCCAGTGCGCCGGTGCAGGGGCAGCCTGTCGCGAACTCGCGGCTCACCGGCGACCTCGATGGCTTGGATCCGGAACTGCGCGCATCGCTCGAGCAGGTTGCGGCACAGCTCGGCCGGAGCATCGAGGTTGTATCTGGGGCTCGGACCCGAAGCGAGCAGGAAGTGCTGTACCAGAAGTACCTGGACGGCACGGGAAACCTCGCAGCCGTCCCAGGGACCTCCCGGCATGAGAGCGGGCGCGCCGCTGACGTATATGTCGACGGCGTCGCGCTGGCTGATGTCCCCGGTGGTCGAGCGGCTGCTTCGGCGTTGGGGCTTGGGTTCCCCGTTCCTGGTGAGGCCTGGCATATCGAGCCTGTTCGATAGCGCTTGCGGGTGCTGGGTCACGCAAGTGACCGAACGACACCGTTATGCTACGGCGTGTAGTAGCTTCGTTCCCTCGTGACAGGATTTCTGTGCGTCGTTCCCGATTGATCCTCACCATCGCCCTCCTTTCCATACCCGCGATCATCGCGATCGTGGTCGCTACTCGTGATGACGGCGCCGAAGAAGCTGACGGCGCGAGCGGCCCAAAGATCGAGCTTGCCGGTGCGAAGCTGTCCAAGGACGACGTCGAGGACATCACCAAGGACGCGATGGGCACGTCCGATCTGAAGGACGTCAAGGAGGCCGGTCCGGACGAGGCGGCGGCGTCGATGGAGGGCACGCTCGTCGGCAAGGTTCGAACGTTTTCGCTTGAGGCACGTCCCGTTCGCTGGGAGTACCGATCAGGGCAGCGAATCGCCGCGTGGGGCTATAACGGCCAGGTGCCGGGGCCAGTGCTTCGAGCCAACGAGGGTGAGACCGTTAAGGTCGAGTTCCGCAACGAGCTTCCCGTGGCCACGACGGTGCATTGGCACGGCATCGACGTTCCGTGGCAGCAGGATGGCGTTCCCGGCGTGACCCAGAAGGCGGTCGAGCCCGGCGAATCGTTCTCGTATCAGTTCACCGCAACACCGGCAGGCACGCGGTGGTATCACACGCATGGTTCGGGGATGGATGATGAGGCTTCGCAGATCGACATGGGCCTGTCAGGCGCGCTCGTGGTGCGCGCGAAGCGAGAGGTTCCAGCGGACGTGGACCAGGTGCTCGTGCTGGATGAGTGGTCCATCGGATCGGGCGGCTACAACGCGGCGATGCTGGCGGGCCACGGTGCCCACAGCGCGGGCTCGAGCTTCAACGTCTTCACCATGAACGGTCGCGCGGCGCCGAACATCGAGGACGTTGTCGTGAAGAAGGGCGACCGCGTGCGACTGCGCTTCGTGAACGCATCCAGCGTGTCGTACCACCCGATGCACGTCCACGGACACCAAGCTCGTGTCGTGGCGCTCGACGGCAATCCGGTGCCGAGCCCGACCACTCGGAACGTTGAGCTGCTGGCGCCGGGCCAGACCGCCGACATCGAGTTCGTCGCCGACAACCCGGGTGTGTGGATGTTGCACTGCCACGACCTCCATCACTCGACGTCGGGAATGTCGCTGCTGCTGCGATACGAAGGTTACGAGCCGATCAGCGACGAGCATGGCGGTGGCGACGATGATCCCGCTGACGCCAAGGCCGATGGAGACGACGAGGATCCTGCAGCCGCAGCAGGGATGGAACACTGACGATGTCGCAGCGACGTGTGTTCCTGACTGCATCATCCTCGGCGTGTCGCTGCTGGTCGCTGGTGGCGGCAGATGCGTCCTGCGGCCGCACGCAACCTGTCGATGACCGAACGGGAACTGGTACGGTAAGCGTGTGACGAATACCAGCGATCGCAGATCCCCTGGCGCCTTGGCGAACCAGATCCTGACCATCCTTCGCGCAAACGGCGAGTGGATGACCGTGCGCGACGTGCACACCGTCGTTGCGGAGGATCGTTCGATCGCGTATACGACGGTGCTGACAGTGATGCAGCGCCTCGTGCAGCAGGGGCACCTCGATCATGTGCGTGAGGGGCGCAGCGGCCAGTTCCGCGTCACGGAGCATGCCGATCCGACGGGGGCGAGGTCTCTGGTCGATCAAGCGATAGCCCGATTCGGCGCGATGGCTGTGACCCAGTTCGTCGAGCGGAGTCGCGAGGACCCGGAGTTGCTTGCCGAGCTTCGCCGCCAGTTGAAGGCCGATGATGACAAGGCTTGATCAAGGCAGTCGCGCATTCCGTCGCGCGCTGATGATTGCGCTCGGCCTCCTGGCTCTGGTCGGAGGTATTGCTATCTCGCTGGTTCCGTTGGGTGTGTTCGAGCACCTGCGCGGCATGATGACCCAGCTGTGTGTGACCGCGGCGCACATCACGAGCGACGTGGCGTCGCTGTCGCTCGTGCTCCTTGCCGGCTCCGCGATCGTCGTAGCGACCATCAGCGTGGCCGCTAGCGTCGCGTTGCAGCGTCAGGCGATGCGCGACTGGTCTCCGGTTTCCGGTGCATCGCGTCGGAGGGTCGCCCGCGTATGCCGCGCATCAGGGATCCACGCCCCGACCGTGGTGTTCGGCCACGACGAGGCAATCGCATGTAGCCGAGGTGTCACATCGCCATCGATCTGGATCAGCGACGCAGCCGTCAGGGCGCTCGACGACGACGAGCTAGCTGCCGTCCTGGCTCACGAGGATCATCATTGTGATCGTCGAGATCCTGCGAAGCGCCAGATGCTCGAGGTGCTGTCACGCACGCTCTTCGCATTCCCGGTGGTCGGCGAGGCGACGAGCGCGTTTCTGCGGTCTGCCGAGTTCGCAGCTGATGATGCTGCCGCGCGCGTGACGAGCTCGCGCACCACGGCGTCGGCATTGCTTCAGTTTGCGTCGGCACCGGGCGTGCCGGTTGCGGTGCAGTTCGGCTCGAGCACCACGATCGGCGAGCGCGTCCAGCGTCTCATCGGCACTACGGCTGAGCGGCCGGTCTATGCACGACGGTCGCAGTTGATCTCCGCCGTGATCGCGGCGTTGGCCGTGCTCTGCCTGCTGACCGTTGCGCTGCTTCCCGCGATGTAGCAGCTACTCGGCGGCAGTCGCCTGCGTCGTCGTGGGCGTCGTTGGCGGCGTCTCGTACACGAGCATGGCTGTGGCGCCGACCACCCAGATGACGATCACGAGCTCCAGCGCGACGAAGCGTCGAAGGCGGGGGACGCCTTGAATGGGATCGTGCCCGATGTCGGGTACGTTGCGAAGCCGGTTGACGTTGGCGAGCGGCATCGTCGCGGCGAGCAGCAGCGCCTTCAGCAGCACCAAGCGGCCCCAGGTCGAGCCGAAGAGCTCGCCGATTCCCGCGTCCAGCTCGTTCAGCGTCGCGTAGATGCCGGTGACGACCAGCACTCCGACTGATGTGGCGGCAAGCTTGGCATAGCGATGCACGACCTTCGAGATTCGTGGATCGAGCGAGCGCTCGCGCACGATGATGGTCATCATCTGGACCAGGCCGCCCAACCACGCCGCGCCCGCGAGCACGTGCAGCATGTCGATCGGGATGCGAAGCCACAGCAGGGTGCCGTCGGCGGCGTGCCCTGAAAGTGCTGGTGCCGCGGCGGCCGCAATGACGAGACCGACGAGCAGCTTCGGGTGGGCTGCGCCGCGCGCTTCCCACTCCACGGGTTCGAGGTGGAATCGGAAGGCATGGATGAGCAGGATGATGATCGTCGCGAGCATGTAGCCACGGCATGCGACCGTGAACATCCCCGAGAACCACACCATGGGATTGAGCATCTCGAGGAGCGACCGCTCGTCGAGCATCGCGACGTGCGTGCCAAGCACGATCCACGACCCCACAACGACAGCTGACAAGGTCGCGTTCCAATACCTCGGCCGCCATCCCGGAGCCGCGACGATGGCGAAGATGACGCCCCCAACGAAGAGGAGCAGGCCTCCGAAGAACAGGATGCGCCCAGCAAGTGCCAGCCGTTCCAGCCCGGTATGGGGATAGGTGGAGGCCATCACGTGACCGCCATGGCCCGCGCTTGCTGGCGTCGCTGGAGCCGTTGGAGCTGGCGTGGATGTCTCGGCGGGCTCGGCGGGCTCGGCCGGCGTCGCCTCTGTAGCCGTCGCGACCTTGAAGGTCGATGAGCCGGTGAGTGGATGCCCATCGCCGCCGAGGACTCGCCATTTCACGCCCCAAGTACCGTTCGCCATCTTCTTGGGCGTAGTGATCGTGATCTTCGCGCCATCGACCTTCCAGGCATCATCGATGGATTTGCCCGTTGGGGGAAGGAGGGCGGCCTCGCGAACGTTGTCGTCGATGTCCTTGGTGAACTCGACCACCACTGAAGCCGGAAGGGTCTTGAGTGTTGCGCCATCCGCCGGCGTTACTGACTTAAAGGCGGCATGTGCCCGCGCGTTCGAGGCCGTTAAGAGCAGCAATCCCGCCGCGCACATGAGCGTCATCGCGAAAGCTATGACGACGTGGCCAACGCCCTGTATCGGCGACTGTAATGAGCGGGTCAATCGAACTCCAGGGGTCTGGGCGGCGGCGTTCCAGCTCGTCACACCGATTTCGACGGCGCTATTCAGCCCATGCTCTCGTGACCCTTATGGGTGCCGTCGTCGCCAAGCTGATCCTCGGCTTCCCACCCGTCGCAGTCGCTCTGCGTGGCTTCAGGCTGCTTCTCAAGGCATGCCGCGATGCGCTCTTTTGCCGTGACCGCAGGCTTCTTGTCGTCACCACCACCGCCGCCACAGCCAGCTGCGACGAGACTGAGGGCGACGAGGAGGAGGGCGGAACTGCGCTTGGTCATTCGAGAGTGCTCCTTGGTGGTCAATCAGGATCGTACTACAGGTTGTCGGAGAAGAAAAGTTTGCGCGCTCCGTGCGCTCAGATCCGGCGAATCGCCACTACGGAGTAGTAGGTCAGGGGCTCGACGCTGACCGTGCGCCCCGTACGAGGTGAGTGGACCATGTTCCCGCCGCCCACGTAGATCCCCATGTGACCTGTGTTGTTGGTGAACACCAGGTCGCCTGGCTGGGCCGCGCTCATGGGCACCTCAATGCCCATGCCGATGAGGGCATAGGTCGAATGAGGTAGTCCCGACCTGCCGGCCTGGGCAAAGGCCCAGACGACGAGTCCGGAACAGTCGAAGGAGTTCGGGCCGGCGGCAGCCCAGACGTACGGTGCGCCGATCTTTCCCATGGCGATGTTCGCGGCGGCCGCGGCCACTCCCGAGTCGGTGCTCGAGTTTCCCGACACGGGTTGGGATGCGCCCGCGGACATGGTCGGAGCGTTGGTCGTAGCCGTGCTCGGGTCCATACCTGCGGCGATGGCATCGGCTCGTGACCTCGAGGAAACGTCTGCCAAAACTGCTGCCGCGCGGCGCTGCTGCTCCATGAGCTCCCGAACGTCGGCGTTCGCGGTGGCGAGTGCCTGCCGGCGCTCGGCGACGACAGATGCCATTGTCTTGCTGTCTCGGTCGAGTTTGCGCGCGAGTAGCTGTGCAGTGTTGAGTGAGCGGCGCAACTTCGATTCTTGTGCGGCGACTCGTGCCTTCAGGTCGCGCGCCTCCTCGAAGATCGCGGCGTCCTGTTGGCTGATTCGCTGGCCAGCATCGACGCGATTGAAGATGTCTGACACTGAGCCAGCGGTGGTGAGTTCGACCAGCACCGACGGCGAGTCGCCTTGATACATGGCGACGACACGCTCTCGCAGTCGACCTTGGGCGGCATCCGACTCGCCGCGGGCCTCGGCGAGCTCGGACTGCGCATCACGAGTGTCCGACCGTAGCTCGGCGAGTTCGATGCGAACTCCGCGAGTTCGTTCCTGCAGGCCGCTGTAGCGTTCCTCGAGCTTGCTGCGCGTCGAGGCGGTTCGCTTGCGCCTGGCGCTCGGCGAGCGGTCGTGCGGGCGCAGCGTTGGACGCGGTGACTGATATGACGAGTACTGATACGGCGAGAATTCCGCCGCGCAGTGCTCGTCGCGCCGAGAGGCGAAAGCAAACCATGAAATGGATACTACTGATTGTAGTGGCTGGAGGCGTCATACCGGTCGACGGGCCGCAACGAGTCCGCAGGGTTTGTCGAGGTATCGGTAGCCAGCCACCGCTACGAGCCGTTCAACTTGGATGCAACCCAACAACCACCTCGGCCGCGGACCACGCATCAGCGTCGCCGCCCCGCTGATCGCATCCGTGAGTCGCGTGTACGCGCCCGAAGGGCGCGTCGAGTTGCCATCATGGCAGCGTTCATCGTGCTGGCCGCAACAGGAGCCGCAGCCGCCGCGGACTGGCTTCGACCCGCGTCTTTCGCACTTCGCGCAGTGCAACACACTAGTGACGCTACGCCGATCATCGTCGCAGACATCCGAGGCGGCAGGAAACCCGCCGCCGACGACGTCGAAATCGAAGTGGACGGCAAGATTGTTGCCGCAATCGTGCGGGTGTCCCAGCGACGTGCATCGCTCGAGCTCCCGAAGCTGCGCGATGGTCGATACGACGTCCGCATTCAGATCAGGAATCGAACGCCCGGGCTCGGCAACCGCACATTCCGCTCAGCGGTGATCGTGGATACGGTCGATCCTCCACTGAAGGTCCGGCTGTCCCAGAAGCCTGATCCCCAGCGGGGGGTGAATGTCGCCCTTCGAATCTCGACGCAGCCAGACAGTCGGGTCGAACTGACCGCCGGCGGCGAGCCGGTGAAGCTTTCTGCAGCGGCCGGTATCGCCTCGCACACGATCACGCTCTCCGAAGGTCGTCACAAGATCGACCTAAAAGCCACCGATCGCGCTGGCAATGTCGCGACCAAGCAGTTCTTCGTATGGGCGGATGCCACAGCACCAAGCCTGGAGATGCCGAACGCCCTGGGAGTCTTGAGCATCGCGCGGCCGAAGCTCACCGCGAAGGTCTCTGACAATCGTCCCGCCGTCGACGCGCTCGCCCGCGCGACGATCGATGGGCGCGCCGCCTCTGCTCGGATAGCAACCGACGGTTCGCTTGCAGTCGTGCCCGACGGACCGTTGTCAGAAGGCGACCATGAACTGCGGCTGACCGTCGAAGATCCCGCCGGCAACAAGACATCGATCACGCGCGTTCTCAAGGTCAACTCCACCGAATCGCTCGGTGAAGCGACGCTCCGTCAGGGAGCGATGGGCGCGGATGTTCGTCTGCTCCAGAAGGAACTCAATCGGCCGAGCGCGTGGTCTGGATCGGCTCCGCAGGTCCCGGTGAGCGGCACCTACGACCTGGCTACCGCGAAGGCCGTGGAGCGATTCCAATCGCAAGAGTCGCTCGGCGTCGATGGCGTCGCGGGCCCGTTCACGATCGCCGCCCTCACCCTGCGCATCAGCATCGACAAGAGCAGCCACCGACTCGTGCTGTATCGATACGGCGCCGTCTACCGGACCTATCCGATCGCAATTGGCCAGCCGAAGTATCCAACGCCGACGGGCGAGTTTCGGATCGTCGACAAGCAGAAGAACCCGACCTGGACCCCACCTGATTCGGAGTGGGCGCGGGACGCCAAGGTGACAGCTCCGGGACCCGATAATCCGCTCGGAACGCGTTGGATGGGCCTTGATGCTCCGAGCATCGGGATCCACGGGACCAACGATCCGCAGTCGCTCGGCTACTCTGTCTCCCACGGATGTATCCGTATGTCGATCGCACACGTCGAGGAGCTCTTCGACATCGTCGAAGAGGGAACTCGTGTGCAGATCAGCTCGTAGCGGCAGGCATCAGCTCGTAGCGGCAGGCATCCGCTCGTAGCGGCAGGCATCCGCTCGTTGCGGATGTTCGCGCGTGTTCCGTTGCTCAAGGCGCTGTCGGCGCCGCCGATTGGGCTACTACACCGGGTCGTGGGAGGAGCGCATTGAGTACCGATCATCATCGAAGCCGAGTGGCCCTCGCTGTGTTGGTGCTCGCTCTCGCCGCCGCTGCGATGGTAGCCATGTTCTTGGCCCAGCAGCAACCGTCAGCAGCATCGAGTGCGCCGCGAGCCGCGACTGGCACATCTGTGACAGTGCCTCCGCGGCCCGAGACGGCGAGCGAGCGATTGGATCGGCTCCTGCCTTCGCTTGGCTCCACACGAACCCGCATGGAGCAGGCCGACGAGCCGGCGATCCAACGACGACTGTTGATGCCAACGCAGCATGACGGCCACGCAGGTCTCTTCACGTCCCGACCAAATGGCTATCGACCGGTTGCAATCGTCATGCATGCGACAGGAAGCGGCAAGGCCGGGAGTGAGTTCGAGAGCCTCGACGCACTGGGCGATTTCTTCCAGCGCCAGGGGGTGGCTGCCTCGCACTTCGCTGTCGATCGGCGCGGTCGCATCATGCAGTATGTGCGCGAGGATCAAGCTGCGTTCCATGCGTCACGGCCCGGCTGGAACGGCATCTCTATCGGGATCGAGCTCCTCAACGACAACACGGGCAGCCAACCGTTCCCGGACGCGCAGGTCGTCGCGACGAGGCAGCTCGTGCAGTATCTGGGCACCCGCTACGGAATCGCAGCGGAAGCGGTCGTGCAGCATCGCGACATCCAGCCGGAGGATCGGAGCGATCCAGCTGTTAACTTCCGCTGGGACGACTTCACGCGATCACTGGGGAGTGGGGTCGGCAGCTCCACGCAGTCGCGCCGGACAGCTGAAGGCTCGCAGCGTCTGCCGCTGTGACATTTAGGAGCCCAAACGCCGGCTGGCTGACCACCTCCGAGTAGGGTGGCGCCTATGAACTTGGATCTCATCAGGACATTCTTCGCTGTCGCGCTGTTCGCCGTGTCCCTTTCCGGCTGTGGTGGTGGTAGCGGTTCAACCGGGGACCGTATCGCCGCCGGTGGTCGCGTCCCGGCGTCTGGGAACGCCGATTCGCAGACCGGTTCGCTCTCCCATGTTCATGGCATTGGGCGCAATCCCAAGGGCGGTGACGTCTACCTCGCAACGCATCACGGACTCTGGAGAATGCGCAAGGACGCCGACCCCGACCGGGTCGGGAACTACCTGCATGACTTCATGGGATTCTCGGTCGTCGGACCTGACCACTTCATCGCGAGCGGTCACCCTAATAGCGCCCCGTCGATGCCGCCTCACATGGGGCTGATCGAGTCCACGGACGCCGGCAATACCTGGACCAACAGGTCGCTGCTGGGCGAGGCCGACTTTCACACCCTGCGGAGCGTGGACGGCAGGACGTTCGGCTGGAACTCCCAGGATGGCGCGCTCATGGTCAGCTCTGACCTGCGTGACTGGAACACGATCGTTGAGGACCTGATGATGGTTGACGTAGCTATCGAGCCGGCACAGCAGGACGTGATGGTGGCGAGCGTGCCCCGCGATCAGAGAACGATTGAACTGCAACGCAGCACCGACGGCGGAGCATCCTTCGGGCCTGTGAAGAAAGCCCCCCAGCTCGCTCGCTTCGCGTGGTCAGAGAAGTCCCAGCTCTGGGGCTTCGCTCCTGATGGCCGTGTATGGCTCAGCACGGACCAAGGAGAATCGTGGGAGCGAGTCGGTGAGCTTGACGCGCTTCCTGATGCAGTCACGTCGACCGCCGATGAAATCCTCGCCGCCGTCGAAGGGTCGGTCATGCGCTCCACCGACCAGGGCCGTAGCTGGAAGTCGATCCACGAGTACGAGGCGTGAGCCGAAACGTGCTGCGTCAGTTCGCGCGAGATCTGGGCAGCTCGGCTGACATCGTTGACCTGTAGAGATGGCTGAGCGGAAAGCTCTGTCGGTGAAGTCATGAGGGATGACGAAATAGGTGCGCCCGGAAGGATTCGAACCTCCGGCCCCCAGGTTCGAAGCCTGGTGCTCTATCCAGCTGAGCTACGGGCGCAGATGGTGCTCAGGATATCAGGTGCCGAACGGTCGGTCCGTGTCGCGTGAAGTTCGCGGCGCCGATGCGCCGTCCGTGACGGCGTACCAAGCGTGGTCCTGCCGAGCTATTCCACGAGCCGGTACATTCGGGGGCCGGTGTAGCTGGGGTCCCATGTCTCGCTGAACTCGTACTTCTGTGTGTAGTCGGGGGGCATGATCGCGTCGATCGGGGTGAGGTAGAGGTCCTTGCCGTTGTTCAGGTAGGGCGGATAGCTGGGCGGCGAGTCCCGCTTCCCGATGTAGACGAACACGTAGGCGATGATCCGCACGTCGGTGTTCTTGACCCAGTTGGGGTTTCCATTCACGTTCTCGATGACCGGGACGACCCCGATCCGTGGCGAATTCGGCTTCACGATCGCGTACTTACCGGTGACTGGGTCCAGGTCGGTGACATCCTCGAAGGAGTCGGTGTCGCTGTCGACGCGCGTGTCGAAGCCGTCCTTGACGTTGCCGTTCTTCCAACCGGAATTCGAGGAGATCACCTCGCCGATCGGGGTGGGGCAGGCGATCATCCCGTCACCGGCAAACGGACCCTTGATGAGCTGGCGGACGTCATTGCCGCCGTTGGCCAGGCTGCAGCTCGGCTCTGCCTCCGGATACAGCAACCCGGCCTTGTCACCCGGATCATCGCGAACCTGCTTCTGCGTGCCCAGCGTGTAGGAGCCCTTCAACAGGCCGATGGGCAAGGCCGACCCGATGCCGCTGATCTGCGAGACGCGAGCCGTCGCGGTTGCGTGCACGCTGGGGGTGTCCATGCCGAGCACGCTGAGGAATGACCCAGGGACATCCTTGCGCACCATGACCTTGAGCTTCGAGGAGCCCTCGGACACATCGATCGACTGCACATCAGCGCCGTCGGTATTTCGGCTCTCCGCGTACTCCTCGGCAACGGAGCTGGCCTGTCCGACGCTCGCTGGCAACTCGCGAACACCGGCCATCGCTGCCGCGTCGGCGGTGCCCTGGAGGTGGCGACGCTGCAGGAACATGTTGCCGCCGTCGATCACCAGAGCAAGGAATCCGCACAGCACGACCATGAAGAGTGAGATCAGCACGAGCGTCTGACCGGACTCGTCGCGCATCCCCTTCCATGCAGGGTAGCTCACGTCACGCCTCCACCCGCGTCGTCCTGGTGGTCGACATGTCGCCCGCAAACAGCGTCACGCCCATGATCGTGATGGGATCCTCGTACTGGGCCGTGACCGACACGCTCTGGCCCGGTGTCCACGACGAGCTGATCGACACGTCGACGTCGCTTGCCTTGAGGCTGGGCGCCGCGTTTTTGACGGCGCTCGTGACCGCAGCCGTCCTATCGGGGTTCGTGCGGCTGACGGCTGCCTTGCGGGCGCCCTCACTGGCGGCGGCACTCAGCTGCTGATACGACCAGTACGCTTGGCCGAATTCCACCACCGCGAAGAGGATCACGCAGAGGATCGGCAGGACCATCGCGAATTCGACCATCGCCTGGCCGCGCTCATGCGTTGGCCGTGTGCGAGCGATTTGGGGGTGCAAGTGGCGTTGGACGCGCATGGGTCGAATATCGGATGACAGCGGCAACTCCTTGAACTTGCGCACAAATCTGCCGAGCCGACAGCCGCGACACGGCGATCGCGCGTATGTGCTGGAGAATCCGGGTATTCCCGGAAACGACTGCGAGACGTGGAGGACGAGATGGGCGAGCACACCGAAACTGCGATCCTGGCCGGCGGCTGCTTCTGGGGGATGGAAGACCTGATCCGCAAGCAGCCAGGCGTGCTCGACACGCGCGTGGGCTACACCGGCGGTGACGTGCCGAACGCCACCTACCGCAACCACGGCTCGCACGCCGAGGCGATCGAGATCATCTTCGATCCGGAGCAGACCACCTACCGCGACCTGCTCGAGTTCTTCTTCCAGATCCACGACCCGACGACGCGCAACCGCCAGGGCAACGATGTCGGGGCCTCGTACCGCTCAGCGATCTACTACGTCGATTCGGAGCAGCAGCGGATCGCCAACGACACGATCGCCGACGTCGACGCCTCCGAGCTGTGGCCGGCGCGCGTCGTGACCGAGGTCGAGCCGGCCGGCGACTTCTGGGAAGCCGAGCCCGAGCACCAGGACTACCTCGAGCGCATCCCCGATGGCTACACGTGTCACTTCGTGCGTCCCAATTGGAAACTCCCGCGCCGCGCGGAGGCGGGCGGGAGCCGGTAGCTCAGGGCTGAGGCGATGCGCGGATCAGGCAGCAGCCTGGAAGCGCAGCGTCTTGTAGATCGCGCCGGATTCGTTGCCGGCAGCATCGCGGACCTGGACGTAGACGCCCTTGACCGAGTGGCCGCCGCTCAGCGTGTGGGCGAGGTTCGGGGTGAATGCCTTCCAGGCGCCCCAGTTGCCGTCCTCGTTGGCGACACGCACCTGCGTGACCTTGATGTTGTCGGTGGCTGTGATCGTCAGCGTGATCGCCTGCGTCGTGGTGATCGCCGGGAGCGTGAAGCCGACGAGCACGGGAGCGACTGCATCGGCACCGGGTGCGGGGGCGGGCGCCGGAGCGGGATCCGCGCCGGGTGCCGGTGCCGGAGCCGGAGCCGGTGCTGCGGCGCCAGCCTGGTAGCGCAGCGTCTTGTAGATCGAGACCGATTCATGGCCGGCGGCGTCACGCACCTGGGTGTAGACGCCCTTGACCGCGTAGCCGGCACTCAGCGTGTGCGCCGCAGCTGGCGTGAAGGCCTTCCAGGCGAGCCAGTTGCCGTCCTCGTTGGCGAAGCGGACCTGCGTTACCTTGACGTTGTCAGTCGCGGTGATGTTGATCGTGATCGCCTGCGTGGTCGTCGTCGCCGGCACGGCCACTGCGGTCAGCACCGGAGCGGTCGCATCGACCGGCGCGCCGGGCACGACGGGCGGCGTGTCAGCCGCTACGACACGGGTGCTGGCCACGGCGGTTGCTGCGGCGACGTTGCCGGCCGCATCGCGGACCTGGACGTAGACCGTCTTGTAGCCGAGGCCGGCCGTCAGCTGGTGCGGCAGCTTCGCGCCGTCGAAGGCCTTCCATGCGCCCCAGGTGCCGTCCTCGTTGGCGACGCGGGCGCCGCGGACGCCGACTGCATCGGTGGCCAGCACGTCGATGATGACGTCGCGCTGGGTGACGTTGACGGGCAGGATCGCCGTCGTCAGCACGGGTGCGGTGATGTCGATGACCGGCTTGGTGATGGCGGGAATCGGGCCGGGCACGGGGTTGGTCGCAGCGCGGGGGTAGAACTTGTTCCACTCGCCGGCGTACACGTCGCCGCGTCGGTTGACGGCGATCTCGTGGAGCACCTTCTTCGGGGTGGAGATGGCGATCGTGCCGACGAGCGTGCCGTCGGAGCGGAACTTCTTGATCTTGCCGCAGGTCGTGTCAGCTGCGTAGACGAAGCCCCACGGATCGATACCGACGTCGGAGACGGCTGACAGGCCGCCGGCCGTGTCGCAGTTGGTGTCGAGCTTGCCGATTGTCAGCTTGTAGGCGTAGGAGCCGTTGGCCTGGATGTCGAAGCGGCGGATCTGGCCCTGCAGGTGGCTCGTGACGAACAGCATGCGACCGTCGCGGCTGACCGTCAGGCCACGGTTCTGGAAGAAGGAGTACGGGTTCGTCGGGGCGTTGCCGTGCTCGCCGAAGGCGGTCATGACCTTGCCGTCGGGGGAGAGCTTGAGGATGCGCGTCTCGGCCAGCTTCTTGGTCTCGGCGTTGGTGCCGGCGTTGGAGACGTAGATGTTGCCGAACTCGTCGGTCTTGAGGTTGCGCGGCGTGATCTGGTGCGTGGTGCCGCCGAGCGTGAAGCGACCGGGCAACCAGGTCGTGCTCAGCTTGTAGGTGCCGTTGGCCTGGCGGTCGAGCCGGCGCAGCAGGCTCGGCGTGCCGATGTAGAGGTAGCGGCCGTCGGGGCTCGGGGCGACGGAGCCGTAGGCGAGGCCGGTGATGGTGATGTCGGGAAGGCGCTTGCCGGTGGCGTCGAGGCGCACGATCTTGGGGCCACACGCGGCGTAGAGCACGCCGGTGGTGTCGGTACCGCCGCTGCCACGACCGCTGTTGCAGAGCTGCGCGACCGGCGCTGCGTAGGTGTCGGCGGCCAGGGCGCTCGGTGCAAGCGCGGCAAGGATGCCGATGATGAGGAGCGAAACGAGGAGGGAGCGGCGAACGGCGAGCATGTGGTGCCTCTGGCTGGGGAGTACTTCACCACCAGCAGAACACGGCTTTTGCAGAACGTCAACGTGCTAATTGCACGAATGTGCGCCGCTCTAGTCGAGGGGGAGGCCGCCGAGCGCGCCGCCGGCCGCGACCGCAGCGAGCTCCTCGGCGGTCAGGTTTCCGTCGCGCCCGACGTACCCGTCGTGGCCGCCGAGCGCGACCAGGACGAGCTCCTCGCCCGCGTGGTTGGCGATCCGGCGCGGCGTGGCGGCATCCACGCGTGCGACGCCGCCGGCGGGAACCTTGATCGGCCCTTCCGGCAGGTCGAGCGTCAGGACGCCCGCGTGCACGAAGTAGACCTCCTGCTGCGTGTCGTGGAAGTGCCAGCGATTCTGCGTGCGCGGCCGCACCACCATCACATTCATGCCGAACGCCGTGATGCCCGCAGCGGCGCGGACCTTGCGGATGCCTGGCCCGGAGCCGAGCTCGTCGATGTGGACCTGGGCCCAGCCCTCTCCAGAAGCAGTCATGTGGCCCATCCTCGCATGGCTTCGCGCAGGTTCGGGTGTGTGCGTGGTTCGAATCAGGTTACGCTGTGGTAAGTTTCCCCGGCGTAACCTTCGAGTGAGTAGGTATCGAATGACGAGCACCACCCCGCGACCCACGGAATTGCCCACCGAGCCCGCTGCGAGCGAGGCTCCGGCGCCCACCAAGATCAAGGGCGTCAGGTCACTGGAGGAGCGTGAGGTCCGCTTCCAGCGCAACATCGTGCTCTTCATCACGATCGTGCCGCTGCTCGGCTTCGCCGCCGCCGTCGCATGGGCGTGGGGCACGTCCTTCCACTGGCCGGACGCCGTCGCGTTCGTCGTCATGTACACGATCTCGATCATGGGCGTGACCGTCGGCTACCACCGGATGCTGACCCACTCGAGCTTCGACACCAAGCCGTGGGTGCGCTACGCCTGGACCGGCATGGCGATGCTCGCGATCGAGGGCGGGCCGATCTCCTGGGTCGCCGACCACCGTCGCCACCACGCCTTCTCCGACAAGGAGGGCGATCCGCATTCCCCGCACCTGCACCACGACGACGACCATGACCACTCGCTGAGCGGCATCCTGCGCGGCCTCTGGCACTCGCACGTCGGCTGGATGTTCAAGACCGACCGCACGCTCCCGGAGCGCTGGGCCGCCGACATGCTCAAGGATCCGGGTCTCGTGCGCATGGAGCGCATGTTCATCCCGTTCGTGTTCATCTCGTTCCTGCTGCCGGCCGCGATCGGATTTGCGCTGACCGGCACGCTGTACGGCGCCGTCTCCGCATTCCTGTGGGGCGGGCTGGCGCGCATCCTCGTCGCCCACCACATCACGTGGAGCACGAACTCGATCTGCCACTTCTTCGGCAAGCGCCCCTTCGACTCCGACGATCACTCGACCAACAACTGGCTGCTGGCGATCGTCTCCTTCGGCGAGAGCTGGCACAACAACCACCACGCATTCCCGTCTTCGGCGGTCCACGGACTGGGCAAGTGGCAGGTCGATATCAGTGCTATGGTCATCCGCGGTATGGAGAAGGTCGGACTCGCCAAGAACGTGAAGACGCCGAGCGCTGGTGCGCTCGAGCGCAAGCGTCGCCAGGATGAGCCCGCGCGCGGGGTAGTTCGCTGACTGGACCGACCCCGAAGCGGCGGATGGCGGCCAGTGAGCGACGCGAGCAGCTGCTCGATGTCGGTCGGACCGTCTTCGCCGAGAAGGGCTTCGGCACTGCGACGGTCGAGGAGATCGCGCAGCGCGCCGGCGTGACCAAGCCGATCGTCTACGAGCACTTCGGTGGCAAGGAAGGGCTCTACGCGGTCATCGTCGACCGCGAGATGCGCGAGCTGCTGTCGGTCATCACCTCGGCGATCGAGCACGGCAAGTCGCGCGAGCGCGTCGCGCAGGCGGCCGATGCATTCCTCTCCTACATCGAGCGCGCGCCGGATGGCTTCCGTGTGCTGCTGCGCGACACGCCGCTGGTCACCGGTGGCGGAACGACGTGGGGCAGCCTGATCGGCGACATCTCCGACCGCGTCGATGCCCTGCTCATGACCGAGCTCTCCCAGCGCGGCTTCGACCGCCAGCTGGCACCGCTCTACTCACGCGCGGTGATCGGCCTGATCGCCAACGTCGGCCAGTGGTGGCTCGAGACGGGCGCGCCGAGCCGACCAGAAGTCGTGCGGAGCATCGTCAACATCGTCTGGAACGGGCTTGCGGGCCTCGAGCCAGCGCCGGGCTTCACGCCCGACAAGCCTGCCGTCAGCGACGAGACGCCGGCGCCGTAGCGGCCGGAGCGACCTCGCCCGGCCCGTAGGGGTTGGGCAGGATGACCTGCTTCCCGTCGCGCATCTCGAGCAGGCCCTCGGCGGGGGCGAACAGCCAGTGGTCCATACGGGCTCCGGTCGGCGACCACGGCAGTCCGAACTCGAACGCGAGCTTCCCCATCGACTCGCCGCGGAGCGATTCGAGCGATGCCTCGTAGATGCGGTGGCGACCGTCGCCATCGCGCGTGATCGCGACGGAGCCCTGCGCGGCGCCCTTCGTCAGCATCGCAGCGGCGATCGTCGCACCGCGCACGGTGTCATAGCCGCCTTGGCGACCGACGATGCGCTCCAGCGTGACGATGGCCTTGGAGTGCGGGCCCTTGCCGGTAAAGGTGACCACGCCGCCGAACCAGCCCGAGCCGCGAGGGCTTGCGGCCGCCGCGAACGCGTACGGTGCGGGCGCGGAGGCGGAGGCAGGCGACAAGGTGGGTGCGGACGGAGAGCCAGTGAGGGGCGAAAGCTGCATGCGGGCATACTTGCGGATCCGCAAGTCGCCACGTCGTCCAGCCTCGCAACTTCCGGCAGCTCCTGCACGCTTCCCGGCGAT
>JAOPYV010000198.1 GCA_025964435.1 Thermoleophilia bacterium
GCCCCCGCCGGCGGCCCGACGATGATCGCCATCGGCACCGCGCAGGTGCCCGCCGACATCCGCCACGGCGGCATGCCGTCACCGGCCGCGGCCGCCAACCTCGCCGTGCGCGGTGGCGGACGCGTGAGCGCCGCCGACACCGGCGCCGTGCAGCTCAACGGCATCCCGTCACCGACCGCCGCCGCGAAGCTCGGCCCGGAGACGCTCCCCTACAAGCCCACCGACGGCGTCACACTCCCGCGCGCCACCGGCGAGCGCGACAGCCACGCCGTCGACACGCACTACAACGATGCGACCCTGCCGATGGAAGCGCCGATCGAGCGTCCCGTCATGACGCCCGGCGAATCGTCGATGCGCGCCGAGCACATGGCCGCGCAGGACGACCTCGTCGGCGCCGGTTACACGCCCGCCGCGGGCGCCACCAACCAGGCGTTCTAGCCCCCGCTCCGTGACATACTTCGCTGCGTCGTGAACGTTCTCTTCCTCCACCAGCACTTCGCCACCCGTGAGGGCGCAGGCGGCACGCGCACGTGGGAATTCTCCCAGCAGCTGCTCGCCCGCGGGCACACCGTGACGATGGTCGCGCAGCTGCGGCGCGGCGGCGGCATCGAGGAGGCCGGGCGCCACCAGGTCGAGGGCATGGACCTCATCATGCTCCCCGGCTGGTACACCAACCACCTCTCGTTCACGCAGCGCATCTGGCAGTTCATCCTCTTCATCGTGCGCGCGAGCAAGCTCCGCGACCTGCCGCACCGCCCCGACGTCGTGATCGCCTCCTCGACGCCGCTCACGATCGGCATCCCGGGCTGGATCCTCGCGCGCCGCCACCGCGTGCCCTTCGTCTTCGAGGTGCGCGACCTGTGGCCGGAGGCGCCGATCCAGCTGGGCGTCGTCAAGAGCCCGCTGCTCAAGCGCGCGGCCGTATGGCTGGAGCGCTTCCTCTACCGCAACGCTGACGTGGTGATCCCGCTGTCGCCCGGCATGGAGGCGGGCGTGCTCGCGGCTGGCTGCGCGCCGGAGAAGGTCGTGACCATCCCCAACGCGAGCGACATCGACCTGTTCGCGCCCGAGCACCGCGACCGCGCACTGCTCGAGCCGTGGGGCTTCGAGGACAAGTTCGTCGCCGTGCACGCCGGGATGATGGGCGAGGCCAACGGGCTCGACTACGTCGCCAAGGCGGCCGAGGTGCTGCGCGATCGTGGCGAGGATGACATCGCGATCCTCGTCGTGGGCGAGGGCATCACAAAGGCGCGGCTCGAGCGGTTCGCCGCCGAGCGTGGACTGACCAACATCATCTTCACGGGGATGATCCCGCGCGAGCAGCTCGGCGCAATCGTCTCCTCCTGTGACACCTGCCTCGTCAGCTTCGCCGACTTCCCGGTGCTGCAGACCAACTCACCGAACAAGCTCTTCGACGGCTTCGCCGCTGGCCTGCCGGCGATCGTCAATTCCGCTGGCTGGACGAAGCGACTGGTCGAGGCGAACGACGCCGGCGCCTACGTCGACGTGACCAAGCCCGAGGAGCTCGCCGACGCACTCGTCACGCTGCGCGACGATCCGGAGCTGCGCGCGCGCCAGGCCGCCAACGCACACCGTCTCGGCACCGAGGTCTTCGCCCGCGAACGACTGAGCACGCGGTTCGCCGACGTGCTCGAGTTCGCCGCGACGATCCGAAACGGGCAGCCGACGATGCCCGCCGAGCTGCGCGCACCGCTGATCCCGGAATCGGCGCAGGAGCCGACCGCTCCGGCATGAGGGTCGCGATCGTCGATCCGGCGTCGTGGTCGCTCGCCTATGACGAGCCGCTCGCCGCGTCGCTGGCGCGCGCGGGCTGTGAGGTCACCCTGTATTGCACGCGCTCGGCGCACGGCGTCGAGTCACCGGCCGAAGTGCCGGGCCTCAAGGTCGATGAGTGGTTCTATCGCCCCGGCTATGGGCTCGGCGTGCTGCCGCGGCGGTTGGGGCGCGCGATTCGCCATCCGCTCGACCTGTCGAAGCTGGTGCGTCACCTTCGGACCAACGCCGACGTCGTGCTCGTGCAGTGGATGCCGGGCCGCCGCGTCGATGCCCGCGCCTGGGCGCAGCTCGCCAAGGACGTGCCGGTGCTGTTCACCGCGCACAACGCGCAGGAGCGCGACAAGGCCACCGATGCCGAGCTGCTCCAAGGGTTCAGCGCGGTGATCGCACACTCCGACGGTGGCGCCGCCACACTGCGCGAAGTAGGGCTGACGAACGTATGGCGCATGACGATCGGCGCCTACGACCAGTACGCTCGGATGCCGGACCCGGCGACGCTGCCAGCTGACATTCCCGCCGATGCGCCGCTCGCCGTCTTCGCGGGCTTGCTACGCGACTACAAGGGCGTCGACGTGCTGCTCGATGCGTGGCCGGCAGTCGTCGACCGCGTGCCCGATGCGCGACTGATCATCGCCGGCCGGCCCGTCGACGTGGAGCTGCCTGCCGTGGCGCCCGCTGGCGCGACGATCCTGCCGCGCTTCGTCTCCGAGGAGGAGCTCGGCTGGCTGCTGCGTCGGGCCCAGGTCTGCGTGCTGCCGTATCGGAAGATTGACATGAGCGGCGTCGCGGTCAGCGCGCTGGCCTGTGGCACGCCGCTCGTCGCGAGCGATGTCGGCGGGCTGGGCGAGTACGCCGGGCGCGGCGCGCTGCTCGTGCCGCCGGGCGACGCCACCGCGCTGGCGGAGGCGCTGATCGAGGTGCTCGGTTCGCCGGAGCGCCAAGAGGAGCTTGCGCGCGAGGCGCGGGAAGCGGTTGCCGAGCACTACTCGTGGGATGGCATCGCGGCGCAGTACGTCGAGCGACTGACGCAGCTGGTCAGCGGCGCAGCAGGCGCTTGACCAGTCGCTTACGGGCGACGGTGCGGGCCCAGTCCGGTGATGAGCGACGCACGACCGAGTAGCTGACCGGGCGTCCACCGAAGCCGCGCACGAAGCGCTCGATCGGGCGGATCATCGAGCCCTCGAAGTCGAAGCCCGTTCCGCGCGCGAGCGCATGCTCGATCGCCGTCCACTGCAGCAGCGTCGGCGCGCCGCGCTGTCCGCCATCCACTTCGAGGTGTCCATTGGCGAGGTTCCAGGTCCAGCGATCGTCGAAGACGAAGAGCCCGGCGCTGGCCAGCTCGCCGCTCGCCGTGCGCACCGTCAGCACCTCGCCGCGTCCGCGTTCGAGCGCGGCCTCGGCGAGGCGTCGCAGCACGACCTCCCCCGGCACGTCTGCTTCCTGGCGCTCGAAGGTCGCGGCGCAGGCGGTGAGCAGGTCATCGATCGTGCCCGTGCCCGCGACGAACTCGGCAGCCGTTGCGGCCTTGAGGTTGCGCTTGCGCTCGCTGCGTAGTCCGGCGCGCACCTCGTCGAGCGACTGGCCCGCGTCGATACGCCACGTCGTGCGCGTCGTCTGCGTGTAGTCATGCCAGTGCAGCGGCGTCCAGTAGTCGAGCTCGGGCGCGCAGGCAGCCTCCACGTGCTCGTACAGGTGCAGCGATGTCGCGAGGTCGTCGAGCAGGGCAACGTCGGCGCTCGCCTGGTCGGCGGCGTTGCTGCCCTTCGCCGGCAGTTGCGGGCCGAGGAACGGCGTGTAGCGCGCTCCGGCCCCGATGTCGCCGAGCCGCCATTCACGGGTGGCCAGCGGCCATGCCGCACGAACCGCGCCAGCGTCGTCGCGCAGCAGGTTCGGGCGCCACGCCTCAGCGCTGCCGGTCGCGGCGTCGAGCCACCAACCCTCAGCGAAGATCGTGCGCTGCCGCGACGTCGCGAGGAAGGCGTCGTAGTCGGTGCGGTCGGTGGCGGGGCTGCTGCTCACCCGTCCACCCTCCCATGGCTCGCGGTCACAGCAGCGCGCAGCTGCTCCTCGAGCTCCGGGGCGAGGGTGCCGCCGGCGCGCTGTTCGAAGCGCTCGGGGATGTTGGGGTCGGCACGGCGGGTGACAGGGACGCCGGAGGCGCGGAGGAAGGCTTCGACGCGGTCCATCGTGCCGCGGGGGTCGGTGACGAGCTCCTCGTAGGTGGCTGACATGTGGTTGGCGTCAGCCACGAGGGCGAGCTGCTCGCGCGCGACCTCATTGATGCGCTGCACCTGCCAGACGACTTGCTCGGCGGGTGTCTCGTGGTCGTGGGCCTCGGCGCCGCGCGGGGTGGCGCTCCACCAGGCGTTGACGTCGCCGTTGGCGATGCGTCCGGCGAGCAACGAGCGGGCGTTGACCTCGAGGTCGCGGGAGAGGTGGATGTAGCGCGCCTCGGGCAGCGCCTCGCGGATCACCGGCAGGCGCAAGGTGTTGAGCGAGTTCTTGAAGAAGACGGGGCCGTTGCAGGCGTCAGCGAGCAGCCGCACGGCGGCGCGCAGGGCACCGACGCGCTGGGGTGTGGCGTCCTCAGCGAGCAGCTCGTTGCGGTCGGGATCCTTGGGGAAGAAGCGGTACCAGAAGCCGGCACCTTCGCTCGGCTCCCAGGCCGCCTCGGTGTCGCCGTGGCGGGAGGTGAAGTCGGAGCGCGTGCGCGCGTCGCGGGGATGGCGTCGGCGCTCGATCACGCTGGCGCCGCCGTGCCACTCGAGGTGTGCGTTGGCGAGCCAGCCGATGTCGAAGGTCTCGACCAGCAGCTGGAAGAAGAGCGTCGAGCCCGAGCGCGGCGGGCTGATCACGAAGATCGGTGCGCGGTCGTCGCGCGCCGCGAGCTTCGAGCCGCGGCGCACCTCGTAGTCGTGGAGCAGGCGGTTGATGAGCGAGCGCGTGCGAGCACGGATGACGCGCAGCGGATAGGTCAGGGCGCGGGCGCTCATCGCGGCGCCTCGAGCTGCCAGAGGGCGACGGTGCACTCGCCGCGCTCCTGGGAGTCGGCGTCGTCTCCGACACGGCCGAGGCCGTCGGCGATGCGCGTCGCGGGCACGAGCCCCGAGGTCAGCGACTGCCGCAGGCCGCGGGCGTCGAAGTCGGGCATGTCGGAGCCGATCGGTGCCTCGACCTCGCCGTCGGCAACGAGCACGTAGCGCACGTCGTCCGCCTGGCGCAGGCGGTCGAGCGCCTCTGCCGCCTCGGCCGGGTCACGCGAATCGAAGATCTCCTCCAGCCGATCGATGCGCAGCTGGGCGCGCTCGGAGTCGGTGCTGCCGTTCCACGTCTTGAAGTCCCCGACGGTGCGCACGGGCCCGAGCGCCTGGGCGAGGTAGGCGGTCATCGGGTCAGCGGCGAGCACGCTGCCGGCGGGCAGGTCCCGCAGCGCGGATTGGACGGCAGCGAGGCAGGCGAGCTCGTCGGCACGGACCGAGGCGACGACCTCCCGCGACTGCCATGTCGCGCGGCGCAGGCTGATGACGCCCGAGGGGGCGAGACAGAGCGTGACGAGCAGCACGGCGAGGCCGGTCGTGGTCGCGGCGCTCCGCGCGTGCGGCACGTGCTTGGGTGCGACGGGAAGCGGCGCGGGCTCGAGTTCGGGCGCATCCCCGAGCTCGGCGCTGCTGCGGCGGCCGCGGGCGGCGATCACGAGCGCGGCGAGCAGCCCGGCCGTGGCGACGAGCGTCGGCCAGTCCCAGCCGTACTCGGGCGGGTCCTGACGGGTCAGCGGGTAGCCGTAGGTCGCGGCGAGGGCGAACACCAGCGCGAGCGGCACGGCATAGGTCAGCCAGCGGCGCCAGCGATTGGTCGGCTCGGCAGAGTCGGCCTCTGCGCGCAGCAGGTCGACCAGCCAGGGCAGCGCGACCGCGATCACGCCGATCAGCAGCACGCCGAACGGGCGCGGCATGCGCAGGCCGACGGTCAGGCTGCCGGCCGAGCCGAGCAGGTCGAGCAGCGGCGGGACGAGCCCGATCAGCAGGAAGGCGAGCGTCGCGCCACCGAGCAGCGCGCGGCGGATGCCGCGCAGCTGCAGCACGGCGAGCGGCAGCAGCAGGAGCGCGATCAGGCCGGCAGCGCCAAAGGCGTCGTAGAAGTGGCCGGGGCGGATGACCTGCCAGGCGCCGCTGCCGAGCAGGTGGTAGTCGATCCGCTGCTCGACGGTCTCACCGAAGTGGTCGAGCATCGCAAGCACGGGGAGCAGCGCCGCGAGCGTGAGCAGGCCCGGCAGCGCGACCGCTCCGATCGCGCCGAAGACGCGTCGGCGCACGTCAGCCGTCCACGGGCCTGCCACGAGCAGCCAGCCAACGAGGCCGATGCCGATGATGCCGAGGTAGACGCTGTAGTTGGCGTGCAGCACGACGAAGAGGATCGTCGCGACGCCGGCGATGACCGCTGCGGCGCGGCGACCGATCGAACCGGGCGCGCGCAGCGCGACGACGAGCGTCGCGGCCAGCAGCAGCGGCAGCAGCACGTCGAGCGCGACGTTGCCGGGGTGCACGGCGAAGCCGATGCCGTCGCCCTCCGCCTCACGGCGCGGGTACCAGACGCGCAGCCAGGCATAGCCCGCGACCGCGGCAACTTCCGCGGCAGCGCGGCCGCCGAGCAGGCGCCCGAATCCGGCTGCGGCGGAAGCGGCGACGAAGACGACGAAGCCCGCCATCGACTCGATCACGGTCGCGGGGTCGAGCCCGGTCATGCCGGACACGGCGGCGAGCGCTGCCTGCCAGGTCGGCACGACATAGGCCGGATTGACGCCGGCGCCGGCGATCCGGTCGACCGACTCGAAGGTCGGATGCGGCAGCTCGACGAGCCGACGCACGAGCCCGATATGGAAGAGCGTGTCGAAGGCGAGCCGCGTGCGCAGTCCGAGCGCCAGCAGCGTGCAGAGCGCGATACCGGCGATCGTCCAGCGCGAGACCGGATCGACGCCGCTCGACTTCGCATGGCCGCGCGCGCGCTGGCGCAGCAGCAGCCAGATACCGAGCAGCATCGTCGCGCCGGCGTGGACGGCGAGCGTCACTGCCCAGCTCCAGCCGAATGTCAGTCCCGCCACGACCGGAACTGTCCAGAGACCGAGTCCACACGCGAACCAGGCGGCGGGCAGCAGCACGGCCGGCAGCGCGAGCTGCAGCTGCAGCAGTCGTCCGATGATCCAGCCCGGCAGCATGAGCAGCGCGACGATGCCGGCCAGCGCCAGCAGCTGTTCTCCGACGAGCCCGATCATGCGGGACCCACCGGCGTGTCAGCCTGATCGGGCTCGGGGGCGCGACGGCGGCGCAGCAGGCGCACGATGCGCACGCGCTCTTCCTGGTTGACGAAGCCGGTGGCGAGCAACGCGAGCGGCCAGCCGAGCGCGACGGCGAGCCGCAGTGACCAGGCCTCCCAGCCGGTCCCGGTCGGCAGCGTGTAGGCCGCGGCCAGCGCCGCCGCCGTGAGCAGTACGGGGCGTGCGATGCGGCGCAGCTCGTAGTCGACGTGGAAGACGCGCTGCGCGCGAAAGAGCATGCACCCGACGAGCGTGCAGTTGGCGAGCACCGCCGCCGCGGCGGCACCCATCACGCCGAACACCGGCACGAGGGCGAGGTTGGCTGCGAGGCTGACCGCGACCGCGCAGAAGGCCACCGCCGCATGCCAGCCGGTGCGCTTGACGCGGCTCGCGCCGATGCCGACGAGGAAGTACGCGCCGTAGATGCCGGCCGAGAGCGCGAGCAGCGGCGTGATCAGGGTCGCTTCGTAGTACTTGGGCGGTGTCATGCCGCGCACCACCGGGTCGGCGAGCAGCGCGAGGCCGGAGACGAGCCAGCCCATCACCGCGGCGAACCAGGTCGTCACGAGCGCGTAGGCGCGGCGCGCCTCCCCGTCATCCTTGATCGAGTAGGCGAACGGCTGCCACGACAGCTGGAGCGCCGTGACGACGAGCAGCACGACGCCGGAGAAGCGTGCCGCGACGCCGTAGACGCCGAGCGCCTCGAGCCCCTCGACGCGCTGGATGATCGTCCGGTCGATCAGCGTCAGCCCCTGGTAGGCGATCGCGATCGGGATCGTCGGCACCGCGAAGCGCAGCATCGGGCGCACGAGCTCGCGGTCGATCACCGGCACCATGAGCCTGCGCTGCATCAGCGCCGCGACCGGGATCAGCCCGAGGTAGCCGAGGAAGTTGCCGAGCAGCAGCCCCTCCACGCCCCAGCCGAGCTCGGTGATGAAGAAGAGCGTCAGGAAGGTCGAGAGCAGCACGTTGCTCATCGATACGCCGAAGTAGGCGCGAGCGCGCTGCTGGATGCGGAACGTGGCGGTGATCGTCGAGTAGATGACGCTCGTCCACATGCCGAAGGCGGCGAGCCAGATGAAGCGGTAGCGCTCGGGGGTGCCGAGGAAGAAGTCGGCGAGCTGGCGATCGAAGGTGACGAGCAGCAGCACGCCGACCAGCATCGAGAGCAGGGTCAGCGCGAGCGTGGTGCGCACGACGCGCACGACGACGTCATCACGCTGGTTCTTCGGCGCATCATGGGAGAAGCGCATCATCGCGTTCTGCAGGCCGAGCCGGAACAGCGCCGCGGTGAACAGGTCGACCATCAGCACGGCCTCGGCGATGCCGTACTGCTCCGGCTCGAGGTACTTCACGATGATCGGCAGGAAGCAGAGCGCGAGGATCTTCGAGGCCACGGGGCTCAGGCCGTAGACCACGCTCTGGCCGGCGAGCCGCAGGATGCGCTGGTACATCAGCGCACCTTCCACAGCACGTACGAGTTGCAGGCCGAGCCGTCACCGGCGCGCCGCGACGGCACTGCGGCGCCGCGCCCACGCTGGTCGAACTGGATCAGCTCGAAGCGGTCGGAATGCTCGCGCACGAGGCGGGCGACGTCGCCGCCGTCGTAGGCCTGCATGCCGGCGAAGCGATCGAGCACGCGGCGCGTGCGGCGCAGCGTGCGCTCGGCGTCGGTGGGCTCGTCGCCGTCGAGCCAGCGGCCGTCCTCGAGGTCGACGAGCAGGTAGTCGACGCCCTGGTCCTCGAAGATCGCGAGTCGTTCCGCGTCGGTCGCGGAGGTGTCGAAGAAGCGGTTGACCTGCGCGAGCCGCTCGACGGTGCGGTTGTCGGAGGTGGCGGAGTTCCAGATCTTGTAGTCGCCGACGACGTAGACCGGCGCGACGGCCATCGCCTGGAAGCTCGCGCCGGGGTCGCTCAGCACGACGCTGCCGGGGCGCACGCGGCGCAGCGCCTCGGAGACGGGACCGCCGAGGCAGGTCAGCTCGCCAGCGGCGGGCGCGGCGGTCAGCGGCTCGCGGTCGAGCACGGCGCGACGCATCGAGATGAGACCGGTCGGCATGCCGACGCCGACCGTCAGCACGATGCAGGCGACCAGCACGGAGCGGCCGCGCAGGGCGCTCGGGAGCGAAGTGGCGCTGGCGCGAACGTCGCCGCGATCGGTGCGCCAGCTGCGACGCACGAGCCGCCAGACCCAGACACCGACGATGCCGGCCCAACCGACGTAGCCAACCCAGTCGGGGTAGTACTGCTGGTAGCCAAAGCCGCCCGAGATGAGCACGAGCGCGACGATCGTTCCGCCGACGAGCAACACCCGGCGGCGCTTCCGGCCTGCTGTCAGTCGCTCGCCGAGCTCGGCCGCAAGCAGCACGGCGCCCGCGAGGATCGGCACGAGCAGCGCCGCCGGCACGTGGTTGAGGCGCAGCCCGACGGTGAGGCTGCCGCTTGCCGCGAGCAGCGCGAAGACGGGAGGGATGAAGGCGACCGCACAGATCGCGAGCAGTCCACCGGCTGCGACGTAGAGCTCGCGTGCGCGCCAGCGAGCGACGACGAACGGCGCGGCGAGCATCGCGACCAGGCCGGGGATGCCGAGCATCTCGTAGACGTGGCCGCCCCGGATGTGCTCGAGCCCGAAGGTCTTGGTCAGGTGGTACTGGATGCGCGCCTCCTCCGGCGCGTTGCCGAAGTTCTCGAGCTGCGCGAGCAGCGGCAGCAGCACGCCCATGAAGGCGGCGCAGGCGAGCGCCACGACGCCGCCGACGACGAGCGTGCGGCGCGTGATCGTGCGATTGACCGGACCGGAGACGAGCCACCACGCGACGTAGCCGACACCGACGATGGCGACGTACGGAATGTAGTTGGCGTGGTAGATCACGACGAGCGCGATGCCGAGCACGGTGGCGGCGAGCGCGGCGCGGCGCACGCGGATCGACTCCGTCCACATCGCGACGGCCAGCGCGGCGAAGACCATCGGCAGCACGAGCTCGAAGACGACCTGGCCCGGGACGGCGCCATAGAGGATCGCGTCGCCGTCGACCTCGCGGCGGGCGTAGAGCACGCGCATCAGCACCCAGACGAGCGCCCCGATCGGCTCCGCGCGGGGCGTGTCGAGCAGCACGCGCGCCAGGCCACCGGCGGCGAGCGCGCCGAGCACGACGACGAAGACCGGGAAGATCTCCCACGAGATGACGGGGTCGCCACCGGTCAGCTGCGCGGTCCAGCCGACGAGCGCGTGCCAGCCGGGCAGGGCGTAGGTCGGGTTCGGTCCACCGTCGGCGAAGCGATTGATGTTGCCGAACGCCGGCTCGGCCAGCTCGATGAGCTTGCGACTGACACTGATGTGGTACAGCCCATCGAGCCCGACCTTGCCGCGTACGATCCATGCGAACAGGCCGGCACCGACCGCGACCAGGGTCGTCCAGCGACTCCAGCCGCGGCCGACCGGAAGGGTCAGGTCCTCGCGCGCGACGCGGCGACGATGCACGACGAGCGCGAATCCTGCGAGCAGCACTGACAGCACGGCATGCGTCACGATCGCCCACGTCGACGTGACCTGCAGCGTCAGCTGCAGGAAGGTCGCGGCGCACGCGACGAGCGAGCCGAACAGCGCGGCGGCCGGCACGGCCAGCGTGTCCGGCAGCGCCGCGCGCACGCGCAGCAGCGACACCAGCGCAGCACCCGGCACCCCGAGGAGCACTCCGGCGGCGAGCAGGACGGCGAGCTGTTCGATCAGGCGCAGCAGCATCGGACCATCACTGGAAGCGTCGCGCGATCACCCAGCGCAGCTCGCGGCCACGTTCGCGCACGATGCGCAGCTTCCAGAAGTTGACGAGGCGCTGGAGGAAGTTGGTGAAGCCGAGCCAGGCGGCGCGCAGGGGGCCGACCGATGCCGGCGGCACGTCACCGAGCTCGTAGCCGTGCAGCGCGAGCTCCTCCTTGGCGGCCGCGAGGTAGAGCCCCTGGTCGCGCTCGGACATCTTCGTCTTCCACTTGCCCATGGCGGTCTGGTTGATGCCGCCCCACAGGTTGGAGAACCAGCCCTGCTGGTCCTTCTGCAGCTTCGACATGTCGGTCTTCTCGACCGCGAGCATGTCGGCATCGAACTCGAGGTCGAGGAACTCGCTGACGCGACGCACCTCGCGCTCGGGCTGCGTGACGAGGTCCTCGTAGCGCACGAGCACGACGTCGTTCGGGTGCGCGGCGCGGGCGGCGACGCCCTGACGCACGCAGTGCGCCCAGCGCTTCGCGGTCACGTAGGCGTTGTTGCCGCCGAAGGGCAGGCCCATGATCGAGAGCGCCACGTCGCGGCCGTCGCGAACGAGCTCGACGAACTTCGCGTCGGGGAAGATCGACTTGAGGTCATCGATGTAGTCGATGTACGGCGGCGTCTTGTCGGCCCACCACGTCTTGCCGTCGCGGCGCATGTACGAGATGAACGGCTGCTGGATACCCCAGCGGAAGGCGTCTTCGTGCGAGAGGCCCTCCGGCGGCAGGTCGGGCTGGCCCTCGAGGTCCCAGAGCCCGACGCGCGTGTGGTTCCAGACGCGCTTGGTGAAGGCGACGGCGGCGGCGTGGTCGTCAAGCCCGCCCTTCGCACGCACCGGCAGGAAGTCGGTGATGAACATCGTCTCGGGCGGCACGGCGGGGCCGTTGGGCGCACGGTCGAGGATCAGGCGGAGCATCGTCGTTCCGGAGCGGTCGCTTCCGACGATGAAGAATGGAGCTCGTTCAGGCACTGGTTGCTTTCGGGAGTGAGTCGGTGCGGGAGCCGGCCGGGACGTGCGACGCGAGTCGCACGATGCCGTCGCGGACGGTGAACACGAGCGAGCCGCCCGTGGAGATGCGGAACTGCCAGTCGGGCTCGGTGCGCCCATGCACGCGCAGCACGGCGAGCCGGAGCATCACGCCATGCGAGACGGCGGCGACGTTGCCGCCGGGGTGGCGCGCGCCGAGCTCGCGCAAGCCGTTCACGACGCGGTCGGCAGCGGCGGCGAGCGACTCGCCGGCGGGGCAGGTCGCGTGCTCGGGGTCGGTCAGGTAGGCCTGCCAGGCGGCGGGATCGACCTCGGCCGACTGCGCGGCGGTGAGGCCTTCCCAGCGTCCGTAGTCGAGGTTGACGAGGTCCTCGACCTCGATCACGTCATCGAGCCCGGCTGCGGCGGCGAGCGCCGTGCCGACCTCGAGTGCGCGTCCCAACGGGCTGGCGTAGACGGCGTCCAGGTTCGCGCCGGCGAGCGTGCGGCCGGCCATGATCGCCTCGCGGCGCCCGACCCGGTTGAGGGGGACATCGCGACGACCGCGGAAGCGCACGTCCGCGTTCATGAGCGTCTGCCCGTGGCGCACGAGGTGGATGACGCAGGAGGCGTCGGTCGAGGCGGTCATCGAAGCTGTCGTTCCGGGTGGATCATGCGGTGCCAATGATAGACGCCCACGGGGGTCTGCGGCGTCGCGCGCGGGCGTTCCGACGGCCTTGGGACTATGCGAGCAGCCAGGGTGGCAGCGTGGCTCGGTAGCGGGTCGCGGCATCGTGGGCCGTGCAGGCCGTGCCGCCGCCGGCTCGCGTGGTGTCGAGCAGGCGCCCGTAGAGCCGCGTCCAGGGCCGGGAATCCACGCAGCAGAGCCGATCGTTGTGGAAAAGGATGCTCGCGCTGCCGCCCACCTCGCGAATCCGTTCGAGCGCCCGCAGCGCGAGGGCCTCGCCCGAGCCGGTCGGACCGAGGTCGAGGTAGCGCGGGTCGAGTGAGGCGTCCATGAAGGCCAGCGGCAGCACGACGAGGTCGAGCACGTGGTCTTCCTCGTGGTGCCACGCTCGGAACGGGTGGGCCGTGCCGGCGCGGAAGCCGGGCTGCTCGGCGTAGCCGAGGCTGGCGTCGCTCGTGAGCCCGGCCGCTGCCAGCTCGGGCCAGGCGCGGTCGGGGCGGTGGCGCAGGTAGTGGAAGCGATGGTCGCCGACGCCGTCGCCGACGAGCTTGACGAGGTCCGCGCGCTCCTCCGCGATCCGGCCGGGCGTGACCGACGCGACGAAGCTGCCGTGGAGGCCGATCAGGCCGCCGCCTGCGGCGCGCCGACGTCGGGTGCCGGCGACGAGGCGACGCACGTAGCGCTCGCGGCCCCGCTCGTGCATGTCGGCCGCGCCGTCCTCGGGCACGTTGCCGGCCATCAGGACGTAGCTCGTCGATCGCGCACCCCGGGCCCACTCGAAGCGACGGATACGCGTGGCATTGGACCACGGGTCGTCGCGCAGCAGTCGCCAGATCGGCGCAGCGGCGAGGGCGCAGCCGGTCGCGAAGGCGGCGCCGACGCGACCGGCACGCA